>CACARV010000020.1 GCA_902535025.1 uncultured Prochlorococcus sp. | reverse complement strand
GAAGCATTTTTAAATGGGGAAAATGGAATAATTCAAGTTCCAACTGGTTGTGGTAAAACTTATGCAGCATTAATGGGACCTTTATCAAAAATAGAAGATCCCAAAAATAATAGTAGTGTTAATATATTATTAATAACTCCTTTAAAAGCATTAAGTAGAGATTTAAAGAATTCAATACAAATAGCAGCTTTACATTTTAATAAGGATATTACTGTTGAAATTAGGAATGGTGATACCACCCCTTATGAAAAGAAAAAGCAATTAACTAAACCTCCTAATATTCTTATTACCACTCCAGAGTCTCTTTCTCTTTTAATATCTAATAAAAAATCTAAAAATCTTTTTAAAGAATTGTCATCAATAATTATCGACGAATGGCATGAATTGATGGGCAGTAAGAGAGGTAACCAATGCGAATTATCATTGAGTTGGCTAAGAGGAAATATTAAGAATTTACAAATATGGGCAATGTCTGCCACTATTGGAAATATTGAAGAAGCGGCAAGAGCAATAGTTGGTATGAGAAGCATTAAACCCAAAATAATTAGAACAAATATTCAAAAAGAAATAGAAATTATAAGTGTTGTTCCAGACGAGAAAACGACATTTCCATGGAGTGGACATCTAGGAATTAGGAGTCATTCTTCACTATTAAAAGTCTTAAATAAAAACAAAAGCACCTTATTATTCACTAATACAAGAAACCAGTCTGAAAGATGGTATCAATGTCTTAGATTTTTTCTGCCAGAGATGGAAGATAGAATTGCACTTCATCATGGCTCGCTAGACAAGGATGAAAGAAAAAGAGTTGAAGAAGGTGTGAAAGACGGATTAATAAAGTGGGTAGTCTGTACCAGCTCATTAGATTTAGGTGTTGATTTTCAACCTGTAGATCAAATAGTTCAAATTGGTAGTGCCAAAAATTTAGCTAGACTTATCCAAAGAGCAGGAAGAAGTGCCCATAGACCAGGTGGTAAATCAAAAATAATTTTTATGCCCACTAATTCTTTAGAGTTACTAGAAATTAGCGCCATGAAAAGAATAATTAAAAGCGGGATATCTGAAAAAATTAGACTTCCCGAATTATCTTATGATGTGCTTCTTCAACATCTGGTAAGTCTGGCATGCGGGAATGGCTTCAATCCAGACATTGAAAAAGAAAGGATCAAAAATTGCTGGAGTTATAGAAATCTAAAAGATCAAGATTGGGATTGGTGTATTGATTTTTTAGAGTATGGAGGAAAATGTCTTAAGGCTTACCCAAAATTTAAAAAGATTGAGAAAGAAGAATTAAATAATAAGGAAAATTTTAAATATTTTGTTAAGGATAAATCTCTAGTAAGAATGCATAAGTTCAATATTGGAACCATTACAAGTGATAAATTTGTGAACGTAAAATATATAAGAGGTAAATCCTTAGGGAATATAGAGGAAAATTTTGCTTCAAAATTAAATCCTGGCGATACCTTTTATTTTGCTGGGAAAATGCTCGAATTTTTAAGGATCAGAGATATGATTTTATACGTGAAAAAATCTTCGAAGAAAAGCTCACTAATTCCTGCTTGGGTCGGTGGTCAAATGGCAATTTCTGATCTACTCAGTGAAAATTTGAGAAAAGAAATTGATATATGCAATAAATTAGAAAATTATGATTGTTTAAATTCAGAACTCAATTCATTACGACCAATATTAAATAAACAAAAAATGCTTTCAAATATCCCGCGGAAAGACGAATTCCTTATAGAGATATATAAAACAAAGGATTTATCGAATCTTTTTGTATTTACATTAGATGGCAAATTTGTTAATGAAGGAATTGCATTTCTATGGGCTTTAAGGTTAGCAAAATTAAAGCAATCTACATTTAGTATTACTGCTAATGATTTTGGTTTCAGTTTGACAACTACAGAAGATTATGATTTTTCCATAATAAAAAAAGAAGCTAATTACTTTTTAGATAACAAAAAATTAGAAAAAGATCTAGAAAATGCAATCAATTTTTCGGAATTAACAAAACGTAGATTTAAAAATATTGCTCAAATAAGTGGACTGATAAATCAAAATAATCCAACCAAAACAAAAACCTCTTCTCAACTTCAAATAAGTTCAAGTCTTTTTTACGATGTTTTTACTAAATATGAAGAAAATCATCTGTTGATAAAACAGTCATATCAAGAAGTAAAAGAATATCAATTACAAAATAAAAGAATATCTAAATCATTAGAAAGATTAAAAAACTTAAGAATCCTTTTAAACGAGACAAAAACACCCACTCCTTTTGCTTTCCCTTTGTTAGTTGAGAGGCTTAAAAATACTTTAAGTAATGAATCAATTGAAAAAAGAGTAGAAAAACTTATAAAAAAATATAATAATTAAATGCAAAAAAGCTCTATAAAATTTTACTGGAAAGATACAGTATTAGAAATGCTTCCTTCAAGAGCAATATTTCTGCCCGAAACAAAAGATTTGTTGATATGCGATATTCATCTCGGTAAAGCAGAATATTTTCAACAGAATGGAATTCCTCTGACAAATAATTCAGATGAAAATAATTTTGCAAGAATTAAAAATATAGTAAAAAAATATAGTCCTGAAAAACTAATAATTCTAGGAGATTTATTCCATAGTAAATATTCAATAAGTAAAACTCTTCAAAAAAAAGTTGAAGATCTTCCGAAAATTCTAAAAACTAATGTTGAACTTGTTCTAGGCAATCATGATTTAGGTTGTAATATTAAAAATATAAAAATTTTTGATATTAAAAAAAATAAAAATATTACTTTCAGTCATGAACCAGTTAATTTAGCAGATACAAAAACTTTGAATATTTGTGGACATTACCATCCAAAACTCTATTTAAAAAACAAGGGGGATAAATTATCTTTTCGATGTTTTGCAATGGATATGAAAAAAAATATTTTATTTTTGCCGGCATTTGGAGATTTAACAGGAGGTTATCCATGTAAAAAATCATTTAAAAAATGGGTAATTGTTTCTGAAGAGGAGATTATCGAATCATAATTCTTGAGCTAAAAACACGCTAAAGTAAATTTAATTTTTCATTTGAATCTATCAATTTATACTTTCAACTCTCACCTAATATCCTCATCAATTAGATTTTTTAAATGAAGATAAAAATTATATCAAAAAGAAAAGCCTATGCCCCTTCCTATAGGATTCAATCCACGTTATAAAAAAAATAGACGTATTTTGTAGAAATGAAAAAATTAATAGCCTTGATTTTATTTCCATTTCTTATTATTCCATTTGAGACAAAATCAAATGAGAACTTTTCAGTTGAGATTGAGGCATTAACCCTTGTGATGGAACAATATAAAAAAGACTCTAACTCAGATATTAATTTAGAAGATTCAAATAACAAAAAGCCTATTTATCTAGCTCTTAAACAAGACGAATGTAATGCAACTGTTAAAGTGACTGAAAAATCAGGTTTCGAGATAGTTAATACTGAATCATTCGATGTAAATGTATGCAAGAAAGAAATTTTAAAAGTTATAAAATAAATAAATAGAAGATATCAATTAATAAAAAATAAATAAAAATTAAAGAGGTCTTTTACTCAAAGAAGGTAAGACCTCGAGACCTAACAGAAAACTTTGGAACGGGTTCTGCTTATCAATAGATAACTAGAATCTAAAGTCAAAGATGTAATTAAAAGTACAAAACCAAAAAAATATTTTCTGAGTTATTATTTTTTCTTAGATACAGTTTGTGATTCCTCTCTAGACATTAAAGCTTCTATTTGAGCAAGCACTTTATGAAGCTCATCCGTTTTTGTTAGAGATGCTTCAGCTACTTCTCTTAATTTTTCTAACTGTTCTTTAGTTTTATCCATGATAAATAAATTAGAAATTAACCACCTTTAAGATGGGTTTAATACAGATTTTTCACTCCCACACAAATTCATATTCTCTCTATTTTCAATAAAGTCAAATAAATTTGCCCTAATTAATGATTTATCAGGACTTCCAATTAATTCTTTTTTTAAAAACGAAAGCATAAGTTCACCTAAATTATGATAACCCTAAAGTCAGGATGTAAAAACTGGTAAGCCTATTGTTGCAGTTGTTATGATGGCACCTGCAAGAATTAAAAAAGGCAAGATTGGATAATTTTTCAAAGAATAAATTACTATAACGAAATAACTATATAGGTATTTATACTGTTTGTCTACCCCTAACCCTTTTCAAGGTAAATTTTTTTCTCTTAAAGGTAAAAATTTAACATCAACCAAATTTACCAGATATGTATTCTTGAGTAGTCTTTTCCTTGGGAGAGTTGAAAATTTTCTTTGTCGAATTAAATTCTGCAAGATACCCGACTTTTCCGCCATCACCATCTTCATATTCAATCGCATTGAAAAATGCTGTCATATCACTTACTCTTAAGGCCTGCTGCATATTATGAGTAACGATTATTATTGTGTAATTCTTCTTGAGTTCATGCATCGTCTCTTCTATTTTCAAGGTGGAAATTGGGTCTAAAGCTGAACATGGCTCATCCATGAGAATTATTTCAGGTTCAATTGCAATGGTTCGAGCAATACATAATCTTTGTTGTTGTCCCCCTGATAAAGAGTAACCACTATCATTTAATTTATCCTTACATTCATCCCATAAAGCAGCTTTTTTGAGTGAACTTTCCACTAATTCATCCATATCACCTGTAAAACCATTAATTCTTGCCCCAAATGCAATATTTTCGTAAATAGATTTAGGAAAAGGATTGGGTTGTTGAAAAACCATTCCAATTCTTCTTCTTACTTCAACTGCATCAACTCTTTTGTCATAAATATTAGTTCCATCAAAAAGAACAGTTCCCTTCAAAGAACAATTAGGAATTAGATCATTCATTCTATTTAAAGATCTTAGAACAGTTGATTTACCACAACCCGAAGGTCCAATTAGGGAAGTTATATTTCCTTTTTTAAAGTTACAAAAAACATTTCTTACAGCTTCAAAAGTTCCATAGCTAATAGAGACATTCTCTAGGGACAAAATAATATTCTTTGGTGTTTTTTTATTAGTTTTAATCATTTATACTCTCTTGGTTTTCTCAGTAAAAGCGGCTAATATCCTTGAAAAAATATTTACTGATAGTATCGATAAAACAAGAATAAAGGAAGCTGCCCAGGCTAATTTATTCTGAGCATCATAAGGTTCAAGGGCAAAGTTATATATCAAGACAGCCAAAGAACCCATCTCATAAAACAAGTCCCCAAAACCTGATATGTAGTAATAGGAGAATAAAGCAGTGAAGATCAATGGTGCTGTTTCCCCTGCTGCTCTTGCGATTCCAAGCACAACACCAGTCGCAATAGATCTAAATGCAGAGGGCAATGTAACTTTCAATATAGTTGTATACATACTTGCTCCAACACCAAGAGAAGCATATCTCAATTCATTGGGCACTAACTTTAAACCTTCGTCAGTGGTCTTGATCACTGTAGGCAACATCAATATTGAAAGTGCCATACCTCCTGCCAAGCCACTATACATACTTCCAAATAAGATCTTTGTAGAAACGATTAAGGCATAAATAAATACTCCGGCAATTATTGAGGGGACTCCCGCTAAAACATTAACCCCAAATCTAATAAATCTTGAAAAAGCACCACCTTTAGAATATTCTGCCAGATATATACCACCGCCAACACCAACTGGTATAGCAATAATTGAAGCAATGGTAGTAATTATTAATGTCCCGATCAATGCAGGATTAATACCTCCTGCATCTAAATCATCTCCAGGAGGATTTGGTTCTAAAGTAAATAGTTCTGGTGTGATTTGAGATCCACCTTTGATAAGAATATAAGTTACCAGAAAGATTAAAGGTAGTATTGCTATCAGTGCAAAAATTACTGATAAAGAAGTGAAGAATTTATCTCCTATATTTCTTGACAATCTTTTCTGGTAATAAAGTGAATTCATAATTATCTAATATTTGAGACTAAATTTCTTAACTAGCCATTGAGCAAAGATATTGACAACTAATGATAAAATCATGAGTACAAAAGCTGCATAAAAGAGTGATGAAACCTGACTTCCATCAGCTTCACCAAATTGATTTGCAAGCATGGAAGAGATGGTATATCCAGGGGATAATAATGACCAACTAAATGCATTAGAATTTCCAATAATCATTGTGACTGCCATTGTTTCACCCATTGCCCTTCCTAAAGCCAATAGAACACCTGCCATAATTCCTGATAAAGCTGCTGGTAAAATTACTGAAAATATTGTTTTCCATCTACTTGCTCCAATACCATAGGCTGCATTTCTTAGCTTTTTAGGAACCTGATTAAGTGAATCTCTTGCAATGGAAGTCACTATTGGCAAAAGCATTACAACTAAAATCAATATTGCTAACAAGGAATTCCTACCTGTAGGTTCTGTACTGAATAAAGGTATCCAACCAAAGAAATTATGCAGAAAGACAAAAAATGCTCTGAAAAAAGGTTCCATGACAAATATGGCCCAAAGCCCCAATACAACTGATGGAATAGCCGCTAATAATTCAACAAATGAACCTACTATTTCTCTTAAAACTTTAGGCACAAAGTCTTCGGTTATAAATATTGCAGTGCCAACTCCCAGAGGAATAGTTATTAATAACGAAAGAAATGAAGTTACTAATGTCCCATATATTGCAGAGAAAGCCCCATATTCATCTTTTACAGGATTCCATTCAGAGGTTACTAGAAACTTCAATCCATACCTTGAAAAGGATTCAAATGACTGAAAAAAGACTACTAAAAAAATTCCTAAAAGTATTATTGCTACGAAACTAGAGAAGAATAGGGCAGTATTCTTGAATATAATGTCTATATTTTTTTCGATACCGAACCTTTTACGATTCTTGAAAAGAGTTAATTTCTCTTCCATTAAAAAAAGAATATCTCTATAAATCTACTACTAAATGTTGTAAAAGACTTTAAGAGTGGTTAAAGGTATATGAAAGTCATGATAATTTGACATGTGTTGAGAAATACATCAAATTATTTTGATATGTCTCCTTTGATAGCTTAACTGCTGCAACAAGATTTCCTAATAATCCTTTCAAAATATTAAGCTAAGAGAAATAAAAAAGATGAAAGAAATAAGATTTTCATCTACTCCCAACCCTTTTTTGCATTTTCAATTATCCATTCTGCAAGAATCTTATCCTCACCATCCTTTAATTTATGTTTATAACCTTTCATATAACCAATGCCCTCATTGGCAATTTCTACGATTGAATTCACATCTGCTATGCCTCTCTTTTCAAGATCCGACAGTTTTAATGATTTATATCCTTTAAGGACAACTGATCCACCTTTTACATGGCATCCTGCACAAACATTTCTAAAAATTGTTCCTCCATCTCTTACATCAGAAGCTAAAAGATATTTACTATTAAAAGAGGTTTGAAAAATAATTACTAAAGTTATTGCAGGAATTACAAATAGAAGTTTTAATATTTTCATTTGTATTAGAGCACTTAAAGGTAATCTAGCTTGTAATTAGTCTTTATTATTTTTTTTATAGATTTTTAAATTTCAATCTCTTTCAATAAGTTCAATTTTGTAACCATCAGGATCCTCAACAAATGCGAGAACTGTTGTGCTATTTTTCATCGTTTTAGGTTTAGTTGTTATTTTACAACCGTTATCCTCAAGTCCTTTACAAATACGATCAATATCTTTTACTCCAATAGCAATATGCCCATACTTATCACCTAACTCATAATCGTCTGACTGCTTGCCCCAATTGTGGGTTAATTCAATTACGGCATTTTCTTTTTCTGAGCCATATCCAACAAATGCCAAAGTAAATTTTCCATGAGGATAATCCTTTCTTCTAATTAAATTCATTCCTAATCTATTTACATAAAAATCAATAGATTTATCTAAATCTCCTACTCGCAACATTGTATGAAGAATACGCATTTTAAATTATGAACCTTTAATAATTATCCAATATTTAAACACTAAACGATAAAGACGATCATATTAAGGCAAAATGTTTAATAAAGTTTTTGAATAATAGGTTAAAATAACTATATTAGGATTTATAAATAGTTTGAATAATATATTTCAAAGAATCTGCTCAGTATTTTTGTATACTTTGCCATTAAAGGCTTCAATACCCTTTGGATATTATTTGTTCTATAAATATTCTTTTTTAAAAATACTTTTATACATAACCTTTCCTGTTGCCATAATTGAAAAATCATTGCCTTTTGGTGGCTTATTTTTGTTTATACTTTTGTTTGCAGGATTAGTAAGAAATCCCAAAGTACCCTATTTCGTTAGATATAACGCCTGCCAAGCATTACTAATTGATATTGCTTTGATAATAATTTCATATCTCTTGAGAATCTTCCCAATAGTGGAACTTAGTTCAATTATTTTTGTCTTTACTATCTGTATCTTCATATATTCTATTTTTCAATGTATTTATGGAGTTGAACCAGAAATACCTTTTATAAGCAAATCTGTAAGAATGCAAATTTAAATATTTTATAGATAATTTTATTATTCTTAGCACTCATTAAGAATAGATTCCCATCTTTGTTGACTAGCTTTTATTACTTCCATCGGTGGTTTAGTTCCCTCTATCTCAAAGGCTCTAATCAATGATTTATTGGCTAAAATTCCTAGTCTTGCTGCCTCTCTTTGCCTAGCGCATACTTTTTTTCTGGATCCATCTTTTAGACTATTCTCAATATCTTTAAGAATACGACTTGCTTCATTTGATTTAGAGTAAAAATCATTCATATAAACATCAAGTGCTGTATCAGCAAACATTTTGATTGGTGAGATAAATAAGATTAAACCTAATAAAAAATTTATAAAAATGAATTTATTCATAAAAACCTTATGTAATTTTTTTTATAGATCTTTTCAAGACTAAATAAAAAGTAAGGACACTTATTGTTCCTGATGGACCTATCAAAATATGCCAGAATTGGTTACCACTTATTGAAAGATTTGCTCCAAATAAAGTTGTGAAAATAATCCCAAAGATCGGATATAGGATGAAAAGCCAATCTTTGAAAATTCTTTGCCAATTTATTATTAAAAGGATACTTATAATCACTTGAAACAAAAGAGAAAAATTCTTATCAAATAAGTAATATGAGATTATTGAACAAAAAGAAAGAAGTATGTTAGTTCCAAGGATAAATTTATTTTTTATAACTGATATCGATAAAAATGTTAATCCTAAAGAAAGGAAAGAATAAAATAACCAATTAAATAATGATGAGCGATCAACATAAATCCAAGACGTTTGAGTGTGATCTGCCATTTCAGACAATGATGCTAGACCTAAAAAAATAAAACCAAAAGGTATTAATTCATTATTTTTTAAATGTTTAAATTTATTAATTGATTTAATTCCTAATAATATTGGAATTACTACTGCTTGAAAATGGACGAAAAATAAAATTAAAAAAAACAAAATAATTTTCCAAACTTTAATTTTTATTTTAAGTAAAAAACATTTTTCTACTTATCTCAAGAGAGAAATATACCATTGTCCAACAATTAAAATAATTATCGTGAAAACGAAAGGAAAAGCGGGGTAGCGTGTTTGAAAATTAGCTGGTGGCCATGGAGACCAAGATATTAGTCTTCCTTGAGGTTCATTAGAATTTACTGATTTTTTTGTTTTTTTAGATATGGTGTTTTTTGTTGCGAATCCTTTACTCATAATCAAAACCAAAAATTTATATTAACAAAGATGTTATTAAAGAGGGTGTATTAAAATTAAGTCTGATTTTATTATCACTCTAATATCTCGCAGGGGATGGGATTATTTTTAAGTCAAAATGAAAAGCTATGAAAACCTAGGACAATGAAAAACTGAAATTGGTTATTAAATCCACTAACAAATTCACAAATAAAATTTTGACAGTGTATGAATAATGAGGATGAATTATGAAATAGCTAATTTTCTTAAAATTTGTATATTTAGCTATATATCACTCTTACAAAGATTTTGAAAACTTATAAAGGCTTATGACATCATATGAAGGCTTTCTAAAACGGAGGGGGTGGGATTCGAACCCACGGTGCCCTTGCAGACACGCTAGTTTTCAAGACTAGAGCCTTAAACCACTCGACCACCCCTCCAAGGTTAAATATTTAGTTTTAACTTTTGAATTATAGCAGTATTGAGTTACAGAAAGGTTTTCTAATTTAGTAGATATTTAAAATTAAAAATATGGTTTTTGATTTATTTTTGCTTGAGGTGTTTAAAAAGATCTTTTTATAGAAAAATGGTCTCTATTTGGTCTCCTCATTTTTATTAAAAAAAAGTATGTTTCTAATTTTTTCTAAATCCTTGGATGTAATTCAACTTTATTAATATTGGACGTCAATAAATAACTCTTAGTGATGGAAGTAGTAAGCGTTTCATTCATCAATAAACTGAGAACATTCTGCTTTCAAATCAGACTTATGTATTTTTACAAAATCCAATGCACCAGGATGATTTTTAAAGTAAGCCTTGCTCATATCTATACAGGCATTTCTAGCTATTCCAAGACCTTCTCTCCTTGGCATTCGAAACTGTAAAGCACCCCTAAAAAAATATGCATCATAATTTTCAGGATTTATTTTAATTGCCTTCGTGAAATTTCTTAAAGCCTCTCTTTTCTTTGGATTTTCCATGTTAAATCCCAAAGCAAGTCCTTTGCATACATATCCATTTGGATTATCTGGTGATATTTCTATAAGTTCATTGCATATTTTTGTCATCTCAGAAAATTTACGTTCAATAAATAATTTCTTGGATTGATTAACTTTTAAAATATAATCATTAGTTACTTCAGCATTAACAGAAGTAGGTAAAGCGAGAGCAGCTAGCAGTGGAAGTAGTAAGCGTTTCATTTACTCAACAAGTTCAAGATTATAAACAGTATCTACACAGTTGTTATCAATATCCCATTGTTTTAATTCTGGTTGTTCAAGCATTGCACCAAACTTTTCTAAATCAGAACAGTTCATAAGAATCATTGCTTTATGTTCATTTACTTTGATAATTTCTAGCTCAGAACAAAAAACGTATCCTTGTTCTTTATCAACTTTTTTTACCATCATTTCAAATTCAGAAAAAGGACAACCAAAGGTCGAAACAACTAATGTATTAGGCATAAAAAAATTGCTAATTTTCCTTCATTGTATCTTGGTTTTTAAAATTAACAGATATTTTTCCTGGTCTCTATTTGGTCTCCCCTGTCTCGATAGGGGCATTTTATTCTTATAGTCTTACTCTTAAGATTGTAGTTATATCAATGGATTGTAGATAATTTATAAATTTACTTTTTTCCTAAAAAGATAGTTTTCAAGACTAAAGCCTTAAACCACTCGACCACCCCTCCAGGTGAAAAATATTAAATTTTAACTTTTAAAGTATATCAAAAAAGGTTTGACTTTTTAGAACAGTTTAAAAATTAAGAACATTAGGTACCTAAAAATCAAATAGAAAGCTATGGGTAAATATAAAAATAAAAATGAATTTAATAAATAAAAGTAAAAAATTTTTATCTGTTTTCTCTTGAGAATAATATTAAAAATTAATATCACTATGCTTGTATTTAAAATAATATTAAATAATGAACCAGTTATTATTTGAAGATCCTCTATTCCAAAATATGGATTTAGTAATCTCCCTATTAACAAAAGTAGATAGCAGGAAAGTGATGATTGTAAAGAAGATAAGATTTTAAATCCGAAGATACTTTTTTGAGGGAGTTTTATATTTGAATAAAACTTCATTTTTATTTTCTGAAACAATAATCGCCAATTCTTAAAATTTTACTATAAGAGTTTTTAGCATTATTTATTTTTACAAGACTAGTAGGATCAATAGATAATATAGTTTCTATAGTTACTTTCCCATCACTACCATCTTCAATTATTTTTAAAAAACACTTTCTGTTCTCATTCTTTAATAATCCTGGCCAAATTAACGTAATTCCTAATGATATTCCTGCTAAAAAAAATACTGCATAAAATAAATTATTAATTTTTTGCTTTTTACTTTTCATAACAATAATATTTACTTCTTATTAATTAAATAACATTAATAAAGTAAGTATTCAAATATTGCTCTATGCTTATAAATTTTTGAATTTAGTTTTTGAATAATGTTAGGCTTTTATTTAAGTATCTAAGATTATGAATTTTTTTAATAGAATCATTTATCGAGAACCAAAAGGTAAATATATATTTTTATTTCTAATATTAATTCTTATAAATAACTCTATGGCTAAACCAACAGAAAAAAAATTAAATTTAGTCAAAAGTGAATAAATGCAAAATAAATTAAATGAATTTTATTATCAGAATGTTATTAAATACAGTGAATATGACAATTTAGAAAATCAATTAAAGATATTTTTTGGTAATGATTTTATACTCAAGATGATTTTGAGAATTTAATATTTATAAATTAAGGCAGTGGCCATGAAATTAAATCTCATCCCACAACAACAAATTAAAGAAATTTCATAAAGGATTTAAAAGGCTTACTTAAAACTCCTTACATTTCCGGCAAATATAGGGCGACTTTTGAAGAGATAGTAGAGTTGAAAAAAGTGGTGAATATAAAAAAGATCCCTAAATATTAGAGATCTTTTCTGGTTTTACTAAAAAAGGTGTGACCTTGTTTCCACGATTCTAGTAAAACCACTCCTTCACACATGGATAAACTATGCCATATTTTTCTTTTTCGTGGAAGTGTCGTATGGAATGTTTCTAAAATGTCACATGTTAGAGGTATATATTTGGGAAATTTATTATAAAAGACCGTAAAAATTTATATAGGATTGCCTACTTAACAAATGATCCGGAGAGGGTGTAAGTCGATTTACCTCTGTCAGACACTGCCAGACACCATCAGAGACTAGGTTTTAATAAATCGGAGGAAATTCTCCCAACATTTCTCCCAACACTTTTTAGTTATTGACAGGATATTTAAAATTAGTAGAAAGGTAATAATCTTGAATAAACTATTTCTTCTATTTTTAATTTTTAATTTTAATACTCCTGCAAATTCAGAACAATATCCAATTCACAAATATACCTGCCCAAAAACGGAGGGTGAATGTAATGAAGAGGAGAAAGCGGTAGTTAAATTAGTAAATGACAAATATTGGAAGATGCTTTCTGACAGGATTAAGGAAAATAAACACTATAAGTATCCTTGGTATTTTGTTTATAAAGATAGTAGAGAATGTAAATATACAGTCGGTGCAAAGGAAGATATGCCAACTCATGTCGTAAATATGGAATGGATTGAAGTCGATATTTGTGAAAAGAAAACTAGGTTGTTATATCGTGACGGTAGATATAGATGAAATGCTTACTTTTTTTTTCACTCTTATTAGGTCTGATTCCTTCAGTTAAAGCGGATTTACTATGCACTCTTACTAGTGAAGAGGAACCTGATGTAACAATAACCATGAAAAATGTTCTTGCTTCAGGTGGAGGAACAGGAACTCTTAATTATAAAAATAAACCTTCTTTATATTTTGAAGTTGGTAGATGGAATGGTTATGGAGGTGAATATTATGTTGCAAGATCATATTCACCTGAATCATTTACTGAAGGAACAAAATATTCAGAAAGGATAAAAAATACTGAGAAAATCAGTTCTGGAAGGGTTGTTATTTTTGTGGGGAATCAAATAGGAAGAGTAATTGATAGAAAAGAGAGAAAATTAGGAAAATTAAGAGTATTCATGCCAACTCTTCCTCAAGGTTATTACTACTCCATTCCCTTTACTGAAAAAGGTGAATACGGAAGACAGAATTTATCAAAAGAAATGAAAACTATTCTTGATGCATCTGAAGGGTTTTTTGTGGATTCTGGTGGATGTAGTAAGTTCTTTGGTTATGGAGAGGATTGATGAAGAAACTTTTATTAATGCCTTTTTTATTTTTGATTTTTATATCACCCATTAATAGTGAAACAAAAGAAAAAAGGGTTTATGGTAAATATGATTTCTATGCAAAATGTTTAGATGATGCGTTACCAAGAACAATTAATAATGGATTAGTTTATGAATGTTCTATGAAATCAAAAGAAGAAATTGATAACTTAATTCAAGAGAAAATATCATCTAAAGGTGAATGTGATAAAGAAGGATTTGAGTCTCATGCCTGCACACTTCAAAGGAGTCAGAAAGCATTTAAAACTTATTATCAAACTGAATGCAATTGGAACAAGTATGGAACTATGTATAGTTACTGCGAAATGATGCTCAAAAAAGATAGGTTAAAATGGTTAGATAAAACATTAGGAAGTTAGATTAAGCAAAATATATGGAGTTTCTACAAAAATTATTTAAAGATAAAAACTTCAGAAATATATTTTTTGTAATTTTGGGATTTATTGGGATTATTCTTTTCCCACCTTTATGGATTTTATTTTTATCAGTTGCAGTAATTTCAATGATGTTTGCAGCAGTTAATCAAGATTCAAAGGAGAAAAATTCTAATGAAGAGAGAATTACTAATGAAAAAGGATTTGTAGATCCTGACCTTAAAGAATTGAAGAACATATCAGAGGAACTTCAAGAACTTGATGTAAAAAAAGATTTTTCAAAACTTAAAAAAATTGCGGAGAGAATACCAAGTTTGGTCAAGGATGTAAAAACTCCAAAGACTTTTTATGGGGTTGTTGGTGAATTAACAATGAAAACAAGACTTTATTATTTCCAAGAAATAGATCGATCACGATCAGATACAGTTCAAGGAGAATATCGTTTTCTGAAGGATGATTTTATAAAAGCAAAAGATATATGCGATAGTTTTTTTGATGGAAATGAATATGTAAAAGTTTGGGTAATTTATAGAACCTTACTTCAAAGACAAGTTCCTGAAGAAGAAATTAATAAGAATTTTCCTGAGTTGGTTTCTAAATTAAAAGATATTAGAGATCAAAAATGGAAAGATGTTGCATGGGCGTATCACATCGCTGATGAAGTTGAAAAAATTTCAGGCAAGGATTCATGTAGTAAAGAAAGATATAAAAATCAAGAAGCAATATTTGCTGTAGATGATAGTAAAGAAAAGATGACTGAGAATCAGGATGATGAATTTAAACAAGATTACAAACTTTTACTAGCATTCGATCCAGGTGAAATGGATGCTAAGGACAAAGAAATTAGCGAACAACTTCTGAAGAATTTTGATGTTGAAAACTTTGGTGGGAAACCAAATAAAATTAATAGTGATGTTTTATGGGATATAGATGATGCAATTAAATTTGGTGAAAAAGTAAGAGAAGAATTTTTAGATCTTCCTATGTTGAATGGTTTAGGTTTTGACACGTCTGAACAACAACAAAAACTATTACAGTTCGCTGGAAGCATAAGGACTGAAGATCATTATGCAAATATTTTCGATGATAAATTTGTAGATCAAATTCAAGATATAGATCGAATTTCTGATTTCTATCAATTTGAGATGTTTGATAAAGACCCAATTAAGACTTCAATAGAAAATGAAGATATAGAGCGTATTATTTTTCATTCTTTGCTTCAAATACCGAAAAAAACAATCCTAAATGCAGACATTGTTTCAAAAGATGATCCATTAAAAAGAGCACCTTGGTTTGGAATAATGCAGATACATCTTCTAATAATTCTTCAAGTTTTACAAGATTTAGGGATTTACAATAAAAATGAAATAGTCATTGCTTCATGGATCACAAATCAATTTGTTGATCCTCTAGATGGGGGAGATGCTATGAATAAAATTTTAAAGACTCCAAATAAAGGTAGATATGACGACAAATTCATGAAAGAAATATGGGTTCCACTTTATTTTTTACTTAGGATGGAATTTAATTTTTCTAAAGAATCTCTTGATTCAACAAGAGTAGTTGATGTAGCAGGTTCAACTTTTTACTCAGTTTTGAAGTCCTATTTTATTGGAGACCCTGAAGAAGCATATACAATGATGCGACCAATCTATGATCTTTTGCAAGAACAGGAAAAGAAAAGATCCAAATAAAGTTAAAGAATAATTATTTTGGCAAAATATTATTAAATAATTAAAGGGAAAAAAGTTGACGACAATTAAGCAAATTGGGAACTTGTTAGAGAAATCATTCTCAAAATGGGACTATAACAAAGCAATTAAACTTAGTGAAAACGAGTCTCAGACTAGAGATTATTTAATTGAACCATTTTTTAACTTGCTTGGTTACAACAAAATGGAACACTATTCACATGAATTCAGTCTGAAATTTGCGAAGGGTAGTGTAAAAAAAGTTGATATGGTTGTTTCTTTAAATCGAAGAACACCAATAATGTTGATTGAATGTAAAAGATCAACCTCAAATTTAACTGATAGGAACAGACAGCAGTTAGCAGAGTATTTTCATAATCATAAGGAGTCAAAAGTAGGAATTTTAACTAATGGAATAGTCTATGAGTTCTATTCAGTAATGTGGAATGAACCAAAGAAACTTAGTAATTATCCTTTTTTGGTTTTTGACTTAAGAGATTTCACAAGAGCGGATCTCGAAGATATTGCAAATTTCCATATACAGGCTTTTAATCCCACTGAGATTCTTGAAATTTCTGAGGAAAAATATTTTCTAGATGATTTTAATAATGCATTAACTCAGACACTTTATCCAGTAGGAGATGAGTTGATAAAACTTGTCTTTCAAAAGATGAATGGAAAAAGAATTACTGAAAAAATCTCTAAAAAATTATCTAATCTCATAAATTCTGTTTCATTGCAAAACTCAATAGAAAAGATCAAGGTTCTTGAAGGCGAAAAATCAGCAACAGGAATCTATACAACTGCTGAAGAATTAAAAGCATTTCAAATCATAAAAACAATGTTGGTAATGAATCCCAATATTAAAAATCATGATGAGCGTATTGGATTCAAAGACTATAAAAGTCAATTTAAAATTGTTTTAGATAATATGCCCTCCAAAGAAATTTGTAATCTGATACTGACAAATACAACTAAAAGATTAGTAATTGACAAGGTTAATTATGAATTACTTTCAGTTTCCACTTTAGAATTGAGTAAATACAGGAAAAAATTAGTTGATTCTGCTTTGGAAATTATTTCATAAAAGACTTTTATAATCGAACCCATTCTCCCAACACTCTCAAAATTCTCCCAACATTTCTCCCAACATTTCTCCCAACATTTTCAGAAAAAATGATCTGATATTACCAGAATCTACCAGACACCATTAGACAATATTTTCTAGAAGAAATTAGAAAAAACCGTTGCAAATACTTGTCTTTACATAAATTTTGAATCTATCAGAATGCTTCTGACACTGTCAGACACTCAAAATAATCCGGAGAGGGTGGGATTCGAACCCACGAATAGTTGCCTATTAAACGATTTCGAATCGTTCGCTTTCGACCACTCAGCCACCTCTCCAATATCTAAAATATAAATTAAAAAATTAATAAAATAAAAATATATTTTTATTTTATTAATTTCAGGTTGCATGAAGGCATATTCATAACAAAAGGGGTAATTTTTATTGAAAACTTTTTAAATAGTTTGAAACTCTACAAATTATAAATAATTCAAAAAAATGATCTATATCTTATTTTTTTCTTTTAGAAAAGAATAACAATGCAAAAAAATACCGGTTGACATTAAAAATTCAATCGCCTCCTGATCATTTCTTATTCTTTCTCCAAGTGTAATCCAAGACAAATCAAAATAAGAATAAAATGCAGCAACTATTAGAAAAAAAAGTGAAAACTTTTTACTAGGCAAAGCTTCTATATCTGGCCAAAGTTTCCAACCTATCCAACCGAAAAGAATTCCAGAAGAAATAAAGGAAAAATGCAAATAGTTATTAAAAGACTTCAGATTATGAATATTTGTTTCCCCTTGGACATTGATTCCCCTTATTGAGTCTAATCCAATATTTGTAATCCTTTCAGCCCAACTAATTTCTTCCCCAGCTACATAAAGACAAAATACTGTAAGTAATAACCAACAAATCGTTTGTTTCAAAGAGCGATTTCTTTTTTTAGAAAATAATATAACCGTGCAAATCAAGAATGAAAAAAAATAACCCAAGAATTGTAACCATTCAATGAGGCTATCTTCACCTTTGAAAAAATATTTAAAAATATCAAAAGGTAAAAAGTAAATTACACCATAAAGAATCAGTAAATACTTTACTGGGAAAACACTTACTGTTGGTTTAATCTCACCCCATGGTGTGTTTATAGTTTTCATTTTTAAAATGTGAAGTAATTGAAAAATAATTTAAATTTAAGCATTAATATTTATTATTTGTCACCTTTTTAAATATTTTAAGTTTTTAGATTTTTTATTTACAAACTTTTTAATATTTTTCACT
>CACARV010000019.1 GCA_902535025.1 uncultured Prochlorococcus sp. | reverse complement strand
TTAGATAAAGAGGGTTATGAAGTAGACAGTAATATAAATGATGCAAATGTTGTTGTTGTAAATACTTGTAGTTTTATTGAAACAGCTAGAGAAGAATCTATTAGAAAAATTCTAGAATATACAAATCAAGGAAAGGAAGTAATAGTTACAGGCTGTATGGCTCAGCATTTTAAAGATGAACTTCTAAAAGAAATCCCTGAAATAAAAGGTTTGGTTGGAACAGGAGATTATCAAAAGATAGCCAAGGTTTTAGACAGAGTAGAGAAAGGGGAAATTGTTAATGAAGTTTCAAGAATACCAGAATTTATTGCAGATGAGGAAACACCTCGTTTTGTAGATAAAAACAAATTTGTTGCTTATCTTCGTATTGCTGAAGGCTGCAATTATAATTGCGCTTTTTGTATTATTCCTAAGTTGAGGGGTCCTCAAAGAAGTAGAACAATAGAATCTATAGTTTCAGAGGCTAAAAGTCTTGCAAAGCAGGGTATTCAAGAAATCATATTAATTAGTCAAATAACAACTAATTATGGTCAAGATATTTATGGAAAACCATCATTAGCTAAGCTTTTGAATGAGCTTTCTAAAGTTCCAATTCCTTGGATAAGGATACATTATGCTTATCCAACTGGCTTAACTGATGAAGTTATTAGAGCTTTCAGAGATTCAAAGAATATATTACCCTATTTTGATTTACCACTTCAGCATAGTCATCCAGATGTGTTGAAGAGTATGAATAGACCTTGGCAGGTCTCTTTGAATGAATCAATTTTGGAGAAAATTAGAGAAGAAATTCCATCTGCAGTATTAAGAACTAGTCTCATAGTTGGTTTCCCAGGAGAAAAAAAAGAACATTTTGAACATCTTCTAGAATTTTTGGATAGGCATAAATTTGATCATGTGGGAGTGTTTATTTTTTCTCCTGAGGAAGGAACCCCAGCCTTCGATTTACCTAATAAAGTATCCCCAGTGGTTGCAAAGGCAAGAAAAGATAATGTTATTTCAGTGCAACAAAATATCTCTAAAGATAAAAATCAGGCATATGTCGGTTCAAAAATGAAGATTTTGGTAGAAAAAATATCAGCTAATGACGAATTAATAGGTAGGTCGTACAATTTTGCACCTGAAATTGACGGAAATGTGATCTTATCTATTAGTTCTAATAAAGATTTGAAAAATTATGTTGGTAAATTTGTTGAAGCAAATATTTATTTTGCGGATGAATATGATTTGTATGGAGACATTATTAAAATTTTTTAGTTTTCTAAATTAATTTAACTGCCCTTAAGAGCTTATCTAGTGCGAAAGCAGCTCCAAAACCAAAACCAATAAATGCAAAATAGAAAATGATGTTCATTAATTTTTTTATTTTATTTTTATTTAATTTAACATCAGATGAAAATATTAGATTTTTTCGTTTAATTTCTTAATCTTGGATATATGGCAATTTTTTGTATAAACATTCTTCTGCTTTTTGTAGTTCGCGGCCTAAATATAGAGCATGATCGAATCTGGTTATCAAGTCATTTCTTTCTTCGGTGATCAATATTCCAAGTTGTTTCGCACTAATACCTTCAAAAACTTCATTACTAATTCTTTTATTTTGAGAGTCGCATTTAATTGGTTCATTTGTTTCTGGGTCAAGAGCATATCCGTCATCATTAATAGTATTTAGAAAGTGCTCTAAAATTATTTTTTTTTCATCTAAATCTACTTTTATAATAAAATAACCGTTTGGATCTAAGTCTATATATCGGTTGGATAGATTATTATCAATCTTTATTTTTTCATCAAAACTTTTTCTAGAATCCATTTTGGGAGTCAATAACAATATATATTAATAATATAATCTTTGTGAATGCCAAATAATTTTTATTTAAAGGGTATAGATTTATTTTCAAAATCTATTTCCATTTCAGTTTGTTTATTAACTTCATTTAGCCAAGGATAAATTATATTTTCCATATTTTTGTCAAACCACTTATGCAAACTAATGGTGCTTTTTGCAAAAAACCCCCTACGCCTTTTATGCTTACCGCCCGCTCCAGGATCAAACAAATGGATACTATTTTTTATTGCCCATTCAATTGGCTGGTAGTAGCATAATTCAAAATGTAAATTAGATATTTCTTCTTGACTACCCCAATATCTACCCCATAAGTTGTTTTTATTTTTAACGCACATTGACATAGCAAAAATATCATTTGAATTATTTTTTGATGCGCTAAAAAGTAAAATATTTTTTTTATTATCAACAATTTTTTCGAAAAATGTAGATGTAAGATATTTACTGCCCCAAACTCCCCACCTCGAACAATGTTGCTCGTAAAAATTATGCATTTTTTTGAGTATTTCTAGGTTGATATCATCATCATTAAAAATTTCTACTTTAATATCTTGCTTATAAATTGATTTCCTTTCTTTTTTTATATTTTTTCTCTGATTAGAATTAAATCTAGAAAGAAAATCATCAAACGTTTTTTCTCCATTTCTCCTCCATTCACTGCTGGAATTTATCCATTCATGGTATCCCAAAGATTTAAGATGGTTGCCCCAGCTTTCATCAATATATAAAAAATTACAACTTAAAATTTTGTTTGTAATTGCAAAGCTTTCGATATTGTTTATGAGTAAATTTGTAATTTCTTTCTTATCTTTATTTTTTTTATAAAGAAATTGATATCCATTTACAGGACTATAGGGACTCATTCCAATTAATTTAGGGTAATAATTTAAATTCAGCTCTTGAGCTAATCTTGCAAATGATTGATCAAAAATAAATTCTCCATAGCTATGATTTTTTAAAAAAAGTGGAGCAATTCCTAATATTTCTTCATTTTTATAAGCAACAAAATATAGAGGCTGCCAACCAGTTTCTCTCGAAACACTTTTGGATATTTCAAGGTTTTTAAGCCAGGTCCATTCATAAAATGGATTGTTAATTTCATTTGCTAATTCATTCCATATCTCCTTGGAGATTTCCTTAATTGACAATTTGACTTCAACTTTATATTTTTTTTGGTTCATTTATTATTGAATCTATTTCAAATTTTTTTGTAATGAACATGGATTTCATTATTCATTAAATTTTTAATTGATTTTATTTCCCATAATCTTTTGAGATTAAAAATCTCATTTGTTTGCTCTGGAGGGATCCATGTATATTTACCTCCAATAATTCGTGGAATTATTGTAATTTTTATATCTGTAATTAGATCCTCTTTTATAAATGAATTTATAAGTTTTGCACCTCCTAAAAGAGCTATATTATTTATCCCTTCTTTTTTGAGTGAAATTAAAGTTTTTTCCCATGAATCTTCGAATAAGAGTTGTTTCTCGAAGTCATTATTCGACGAAATATCAACTTGACATGAGCTTATTAGCCATCTTCTAATTGGTTGACGAAAGTATATCCAATTACTGTTAAATTTTTTGCTATTTGAAGCAACTATAGAAATTGGTTGACTTTTTGATATATTTACTTCGTCATTATTATTGAGATTTTTAATTAGGTAAGTTGATTGATGAGCTATTAAAGTACCTAAACCAAAAATTGTGGCATCAACCATTGATAAATTTTGATTTAACATTTTTTTATCTTCTTCGCTTCCAAGATGAGATTCTCCTCCTCCAGGAAATGCAATTCTCCCATCAAGACTAGATGCTATAACAATTTTTACTCTTGGGATACTCAAGTTTGTGTGACTAAACTATTTTCAAATTTCATGTTCAATGAATTGGTTAATTTTTGATCAATATAAATTTCTGCAGCATTATTTGGACTCTCTTGGAGTCTTATTTTGTGTAATGTTGCACCAAGGTTATGTATAGGTTTTTTAAGAGTATCAGAAATATATAGAGCTATATTTTCAGCAGTTGGAACACAATTATGAAAAAATTCGATGTCTTTATTCAGAAAAGTATGATCTAGTTGTTCAACAACCAAATCATTAATTATCTCTTGGAGGGCAGATAAGTCGCAAACCATTCCTGTTCTTTTATTAATTTCTCCTTTTACAGTTATATCGACAAGATAGTTATGGCCATGTCCATTAACTCTGGCACATTTTCCATAGATTTTTTTATTTTCATCAAATGATATCTCTTCTTTTGCAAGTCTATGTGCGGCTGCAAAATGAGTTTGAACTGTTAAAAATGCTTCCATGTTTTTTCCGAAATAATCTGCCCATAAATTTGGGTTTTCATAAAGTCTTAGACTTGTAAGAGGTAAATCATCCTTTAGACGACTCCAAATAACTTTGACTAATGCTTCAGTTGTGGGAAGTATACCCTCTTGATTTTTAATATTAAATTCAGGCCAGACATCATTTAAAAAACGAAAATCTAATTGTCCAGTAACCTTATCTTTAATAGAGTGTTTTACATCAGAGAGATTAAGTACCATTCCATCAGAGTCTAGTTCTCCACCCATTGAAACAATAAGTTCATAATTATGACCATGACCTGGAGCAATGCTGCACTTACCAAAAAGAGACAAATTTTCTTCTGGGCTTTTTTCAGGAAGCCAATAACGGTGACTAGAACTAAAGCAGGCACGTCGAGTTATGACGCATTCACGTCCTTTTCCATGTAATGGTTTGGATTGTGTAGAAGTCATACCTGTCTGCGATAATACTATCTTAAGGTTTTAAATACGCTTTTGTCTTTATGGACCAATCTATTATCGAAAAAACATTGAATAATATCAAGGGAAGAAATATATTTTTAATAGGAATGATGGGTTCTGGTAAGTCACAAACTGGTTTGAAGCTAGCTGAATTATTGAAGTATAAATACATTGATTTAGATTCATTAATAGAGAAATTAGCAAAAAAGTCTATTAATCAAATTTTTAATGATGAAGGAGAAGATAAATTCCGTGAATTAGAGGCAAATTGCCTCAAAGAAACTGTCAAAATTCCTTCATTAGTAATCTCAACTGGGGGAGGAATTGTTACCAAATCGGAAAACTGGGGAATCTTAAGACAGGGGATAATTACTTGGATAGATCTCGACAAAGACATAGCAATTGAAAGATTGAAAAATGAAATTGAAAACAGGCCACTACTTCAGGGAAAGAATCTTAAAGATTTATATATGAGCATTTTTCAATCTAGAGAAAATTTATATTCTCAAGCAGATTTAAGAATTCAGGTAAAAAAGGAAAATATTGAAGAAGTTGCTAAGAAAATAATCATTGCAATTCATAAAGAAATAATTAGCTAATCTGGTTCCATTCTTACTGCAAACCATTTAATAACGTATCCTAATCTTATTTCTAATTCATAAGTACTTTCCAATAATTCTTCAAAAAATTTCTGATCAGGATCTTGTATATTTTGATATATTATTTGTGTTTCTGTCTTACTAAACCAATTCTTTAACCACAAAATTGCTTCTTGCTTTGATACGATTTTTTCTTTTGAATCTGGCTCTAGTAATACATAATGATCTGATGCTCTTATTAGTGGATTTGACATAATGAAAATTCTTCTTGGATTAATTCTTTGCTTAACTTTTCAAGGAATTTTTTTAGAAAGTTCTCTTGCTCTAGTAGATTCTAACGTACGAGAGTTTTTGGAAAATCGTGTAAATCAATGGCCAGAATTATATTTGCCAAATTTTAAATTATCTGATACATCTAAAGATTTAACTTATCCTAAATGGTTCGAGGGTAACTGGCTTGTTACCTCTCAAGATATAATTAATGATTCAGAAGAGCCAGTTATTTATAAAGTAAATTTCTTTAAGAATGATTCAGATTTAATTGTTGGAAATCGTGCAAAAAATTCTGAATCTATTGGAAAAGCAATATTTGGTGAAACCTTAATCAAGGTTGTCAATGATCCTCAATCTATTAATAATCAAATTACTTATTTAAAAGATGATTTTTATATTGATTCAAGAATTACAGGGAGAAATCAGATCCAAAATGATGATATTTTTTTCGCAGATGAGCTAGTTATACAAACAGCACATAAGCCAGGAGCTTCAAGGATTAATCAGGTAGAGACAATTAGTAAATTTCAAAAATGTTCCGAAGAAATATTGGAAGTTGATAATTCAATCAAACCATCAATTTGTGGAGTGCAATATGTTGCTTCTTATGGTTCAAAAGTTGGAGATCCCTCTATTCATGCTATAAAAACAAATAAATATAAAATGACTTTTGAATTTATTGAGAGTTAGCACTAAAAAGATATTCTTCTAAGTTGTTCCTCCACATGAAAAGATTTTCTAAATAAGGGTTGTTTATGAATTCTTGGCTCCCTTCTCCTGAAAGAATTGGTCCTGCAGACTTTGGAAATTTAAGAAGGGATAATTGAGAAGCAATTGAAATATCTGCAATTGATAAACTATCTCCAACTAAATATTTTTTGTTGATCAAGGATTTTGATAAAGCTTCCAGTAATTTTTGGAGCTCTAAATTATCTTTAGAAGACAAAACTACATTAGAAATTTTACTAAGATTTTCAAAAGGTAATTTATCAACAATACTTTTAACTGAAGAAGGTATTTCATCTGGAAGTAATGCAGTTCTTAACTGTGGATTTTCTATTGCAGATTTTATTAAAGCTTTTCTACAAGTTGAAGCCATTGTAGTATCTGCCCAGTCTTCAATTAGTTTGCATTGTGCAAATAATATTGGGTCTTCAGGAAACAGTGGATTGTTATCATTTTTTTTATCTATATATTCGCAAATAGTTGAAGAGTCATTAATAACTTGATCATTACTATCGACTATTATAGGTACTTGTTTTTGACCTGATAATTTAAAGATTTCAAATTGGCCTATTCCAGGTGTTACTTCTTCAACTCGATATTGTAGTTTTTTTGCATGAAGAGCCATTCTTGTTTTTAAACAAAAAGCACTATGCCTAAATTGATATAATGTGATCATGCTGTTTAATGTTTGTTAAAACTTAGCTAAAAAAGTAATCTATTTGTGGAGCTGATGGGCGAATTTTTCTCTAATGTTGCAAGATATCCAAAGTATTTGGTATCTATCATTGTTGGGGGACTTGTTGCTTTGCTTGAACCTTTATTCAAGAATAGATCAAATCCACTCACAATAGTAGGTTTGATATCTTCTATCTTAAGTGCTTTCATAACTGTTTATTTTGTCTTGCAAGCGATGACAAACCCAATAAATTTACAACCATAATGCCAAATAATTACCGTCTTGCAAAAGTTTCTTCTCTTTTGAAGAAAGAAATAATCCTTATTTTGCAGAATGATTTGGAAAATGATCTTATTAGAGATCATTTCGTAAATATTTCTAAGATTGATTTATCAGGTGATTTGCAACACTGTAAGATTTACATAACTTCAACTGCTCAAGAGAAAGTGAGAAAAGAGATTGTAGCAAACTTGAATACTGCTAAAAGCTCCATAAGGCATAGTTTAGGAAAAAGAATAGAGATGAGAAGAGTTCCAGAGATAATTTTTATAGATGATATTGTTCTTGATAAAGGATTATCAGTATTGAAACTTCTCGATGAATTAAAAAATAAAAATCAAAATAATTAATGTTGAGGACAAGAATGCCGATAGTTGATTTACCCCTTGATCAAAGAAATATAATTATTACTCGATCAAAAGAAGGGATATTTGATATAAAAAGGATATTCACAAGAAAGGGGGCTAATGTATTTGATTTGCCTGCAATAAGTATTGGTGATCCTGATGATTTTAACCCTCTTGACGAAGCATTAATTCAAATAAATGATTTTCATTGGATTATTTTTTCCAGTAGTAATGGAATCAAATTTGTGGATAAAAGACTTAGATACTTGAATAGTTCATTAAAAGAATGTTCTAAAAAAACAAAAATCGCCGTAGTCGGAGAAAAAACTTCAAAAACTCTTGATGATTTTGGGATTAAGGCTGATTTCATACCTCCAGAATTTGTTGCTGAAAGTTTAATTGATAATTTTCCAGTATCTGGTTATGGACTCCGAGTCTTTGTACCAAGAGTTCAAACAGGTGGTAGGGATCTAATTGCAGATCAATTTAGAAAGGCTGGTTCCCGTGTATTTGAGGTTGCTGCATATGAAACTAGATGTCCTGAATCAATTCCGGAAGAGACAATTGATATTATTTATAATCGAAAAGTAGATGCAATTATTTTCTCAAGCGGTAAAACCGTAGTGAATGCTGCTTTTTTATTAGAAAAAAATCTTGGTAAACAATGGTTAGAATATTTTGATCAGATTAAGTTGTTAACTATTGGACCTCAGACAACAAAAATATGTAATAAGATTTTTGGAAGAGTTGATGGTCAGGCACAAAAATATACTTTTGAAGGACTGCTAGATCTGGCAATTAATATTTTTAGTTAGAAAAGTTTTTTGAATAGTTTTTTTCAACTAAATCTTTGAACCTATCAATATTGACTTGTAATTCGTTTGTAACCATTTTGCCTAAGATATTTTCTTCCATAAAACGGGCAATCATTTTGGGTAGCTCATAAGTTATTGCTAAATTTACCGTTGTGATTTGATCAGTTTTACTTTCGAAAACTACTGATCCCTCAGTCGGTAAACCTCCTATAGATTTCCATTTAAGTTTGCTTTTTTCGACCCTTTCTGTAATTTGAGCTTTCCATTTAAACCTAAAGCCATTTGCAGCCAACGTCCATTCTGTTAAATCTGGTAATTTATTAGTCTCTTCGTCAACTGTTTTTACAGATTCAATCCAGCTCATCCAAAGTGACATTGAGTCTAAATCGCTCCATGTATCCCAAACATTTTCAATAGGCGCATTAACAATTGTTATTACGTCATGTTTTAGCCAAGTACCCATCAGTTAACTCACTGCAAGATTCTTTGCTAATTCTAACTTCTTCTCTAAGATTGCAGCAGCAGCCAAATGACCACTCATTGTAGCTCCCTCCATGGAGTCTATGTAATCTTGTTTTGTATAACTGCCAGCCATGAAGAAATTAGATATAGATGTTTTTTGATTAGGTCTGAAAGGTTCCATGCCGGGAGCTTCTCTATAAAGTGATTGTGGAATTTGTACTACATTACTCCAAAGCAATTTAAGCTTATTTGAGGATGGGAATAGACGGCGAACCTCTTTATCTATTTCTTTTGTAATTCTTTCTGTAGATCTTCCCATCCATCTATCTCCAGGAGTTAAAACACATTGGAGAAGTGATCCCATATCTTTTTTTCTATAATCTGCTGGACTTGCTAGTGCTAAATCAGCAAAACAACTGAAAGAAGCATCAGCTGAATAAAGAAGGTTATCTAGTCCAGTTGGTTCGTTTCCAGTATTATCTTTTTGTAATTCAGTAACCCAACCGTCATATCTTAATTGGATTGTGGCAACAGCAACAGCTCTAAGTTTTTTTAAACCTTCAAATTCTTTAAATTTATACCATTCTTTTGGAATTATTTTTTTTATTCCAGGAACATCACAGGCAGCTAGAAATTTATCTGCAAACACTGCCTTAATTCCTTCAGGAGAAGATATTTTTAATTGATTAACTGAGTAAGTGGAAGATTCCTTTTTATAAATGATTTCTTCTACCTTGTGGTTAAGATGTATTTTTGCTCCTTTGTTTGTGATGTAGTCGACGATAGGTTGAGTTAACCACTTATGTGGAGAACCTTTTAAAAGATTCAGTTTTGAGGCTTCTGTTTTTGAAGCAAACATCATGAAGATAGTTAGCATGCATCTTGCTGAAATATCTTTGCAATTAATAAAACCCAAAGCATATGCGATAGGATCCCACATTCTTTCTAAGCTTTTTTCACTTCCACCATGGTTTAAAAACCAATCTTTAAAACTAATTTTATCTAGATCTCTAATTATTTTCATTGCGCCTTCATAGTCTATCAACCCTCTAACTATTGGGCTTGTCCCTAAAGCTAAGGCATTTCTGAACTTATCTATCCAAGTAAGTTGTTCGGTTGTAAAAAAAGCTTTTAGTCCATTAAATGGAGCACCTAAAGGGAATCTGAAGTCTAAAGATTTTAAATTGCCACCATTATTGATAAATAGATGAGTATGATCTTTCGGGAGTAAATTTTCTAAAGCTCCCACTTTTTCCATTAATTTAAAAAGATTTGCATAATTGTAAAAAAACACATGTAAACCCATTTCTATGTGGTTGCCATCCTTATCTTCCCAACTTCCAACTTTACCTCCCCAAAATGACCTGCTCTCATATATTTCTACTTCGTGGCCTTCATCAACTAAATTGACTGCAGCTGTAAGACCAGCTAATCCAGAACCAACTATTGCAATTTTCACTTTTTCTTAAAATTATAACAAATCAAGTTTGGATATTGTTTGTTCAATGCATCTTGTCGATTAAGTTTTTATATTATAAATAGTAGAAATTCTTTGTTTATGGAAAATGTAGAAATTAAACAGGAAATTAAAAATTCTGATGATGGTAAAGGTATCTTAATTACGAATGATGCTATAGAACAAATCTCAAATTTATTGAAGGGCCAAAGTGATAAAAAAGCACTAAGGGTAGGAGTAAGATCAGGCGGCTGTAGTGGGATGAGTTATACGATGGATTTTATAGGAACAAGTGAAATAAATCCTGATGATAAAGTTTATGATTATTCATTAAAAACTGATCAAAGCTTTCAAGTAGTTTGTGATCCTAAAAGTCTCTTATATATTTATGGAATGCAACTAGATTTTAGTAAGGAATTAATTGGGGGCGGCTTTAATTTTGTAAATCCCAATGCTTCTCAAACTTGCGGTTGTGGAAGTTCCTTTGCAGTTTAATAAATAATGAATAACGAAATTAATCCCATCGAAGAGGATTTTAATTCAGCTCTATCAAGATATAAAGCAGGTCAAGATTTAATTCCAATTGTTCAAGATTTTCAAACAATTATACAGCAAATTCCAAATCATTTTGCTGCCTGGACTTGTTTATCATGGCTTCAATTACTTTTGAAAAATAATGAAGATGCTTTGGCAGCTGCCAGACAAGCTGTTCGATTAAATCAGCAAGATCCACAAGCAAGAATGAATTTGTCTTTAGCTCTTTTGGCTACAAATAATAAAGGTGTTAGGGATCATATTGAGTTAATAAAAAAAATGTCTATGATGATGCCAGATGTGAAAAGTGAGTTGAAAGAATCTGTCGAAGACGGATTAAGTAGATATCCAGATTGGCCTGAGTTAACCAAAGTAAAAAAATGGTTGGAATTTTAAATTGCTTAAAATTTTAATATTAAGTAATGGTCATGGAGAAGATCTATCTGGCAGTCTAATAGCGAAGCAATTTGTAAAAAGTGGTTATTCTGTTCATGCTTTGCCAATTGTTGGGATGGGAAATCATTACGATAAAGAAAAAATAAAAATTATCGGTAAAACAAAAGAATTTAGTACTGGAGGAATTGGTTATAATTCTTTTAAGGGAAGACTGATTGAGATATTAGATGGAGAAATATTTTATTTTCTAAAAAGATTATATTTGACTTTAAAAATAAGAAAAAAATATGATTATTTTTTTGTAGTTGGAGATATTGTGCCAGTTTTTTTTGCATGGGTTTGTAACATAGATTTTTTTACATATCTAGTTGCTTATTCCAGTCATTATGAAGGGAAGTTAAAATTACCCTGGCCTTCAAAATTTTTCTTGCGTTCACAAAAAGCAAAAAAAATATATACGAGAGATTCCCTTACAGCTGATGATTTAACTTTGCAATTAAAAAAGAAAGTGTCTTTTTTAGGCAATCCATTTATGGATAAGTTTTTTCCTACAAATAAAGAATTAAAGAAAGCTGAATTTAGTATTGGATTATTTCCGGGCAGTAGATTTCCCGAGATTTTAGAGAATTTTGTTTTAATTTTAGAGGTATTAGAGGCTCTTTCAGATTTAAGATATTTTCAAAAAATTGAATTTAATTTTGCAATAGTTAATGCTTTATCTTCATCAAAAATAAAGGAGATATTTCTTACTAGAAAATGGGTATACCTAGAAAAAATAAAAGATAAATTTCTCTTGAAATTCAAATATAAATCTCTAGTGGTGAATATATATTGGCATAATTTTGACCAAATATTATTGAAAAGTAAATGTTGTATCAGCATGGCAGGAACAGCGTCAGAGCAAGCGATTGGATTAGGAAAACCAGTTATTCAAATTGAGGGTAAAGGTCCACAATTTACAAAATCTTTTGCAGAAGCGCAAAGACGATTGCTTGGAAAATATGTATTTTGTGCCAGTAATTATAAAGATAAGAATGATCAAATAAATCAGACAATAAAATTGATCATAAAAGTAATATATCTAATAAAGCTAAATAAAAAGTTTTTGACATCATGTAATGAAAATGCCAAAAAAAGACTAGGTGAATATAAAGCTTGCATTAATATGGTTGATGATATGAATATTGTCATGAAAAATGACTAAGGAAAATAATCCAAATAACTTAAAACAAATAATTGATAATTTGTTATTGATAAACTTATTTATAGTAATTTTTTTTGCAATATTTTTTATTTTTGCAACCATTATGCAATTGAATGGGATATTCATTTTTATGAATTTCATTCAGAGAGTTTGGAATCCTCTCATAGTCCCATTAATAACTATTCTTATTGTTGCTGCTTTGATCAATGGTATTAATTCTTGGTGGAGGCGTAAATTGCTTTCTGAAGAAGAGGATATTTAAATTTATAATTTTTGAGTTTACTGCTCAATACTTTTTGTCCCTCTAATACAACTTTTGCTCCATCTCCCAACAATATTTTTAGAACCGATCCAGGCACTGGAAGTAAATTAGGTCTATTTAGACATTTGCCTAAAGTCTGAGAAAAGTCTTTCATTAGTACTGGCTTTGGTGCAACAGCATTAAATACTCCTGAATACTTTTTATTAACTAATGCTTGAGTTATTAATGCACATAAATCACTTCTATGAATCCAACTCATCCATTGCTTACCATCACCAATTGGTCCGCCTAATCCAACTTTAAATATAGGGAGCATTTTTCCTAAAGCTCCTCCATCTGCCTCTAGAACAATTCCAATTCTAAAAATTACTAATCTTGAGAAAAATGGTTTTTCAGAAGCCGCGGCTTCCCATTGTTTGCAAAGATTAGCTAAAAAGTCATTCCCTCCAACGCTATTTTCAGTGAATTCATCAGATAAACTTGTGCCGTAATAACCTATCGCTGATCCATTAATAATTACTTTTGGGTTTAATTTAAAATTTTTAAGAGTCTTCATCATAAATTTTGTGGTGTTTATACGACTATTTTCAATCTCCTGTTTTTGAGCTGAAGTCCATTTTTTTTCTGCGATAGGTTCTCCCATTAAGTTAATGATTCCATCTGTTTCTTTTAATATGTTTAGAAAATTTTCGTTATTCCAGTTTTGTTTTTTACTTAAATCTAATTGCATAAATTTAAATTTATTCAAATCTAAATCAAGTTTTAATTTACTTATGGGTTTTCTACTTATGATATTTATCTCGTGATTTTCATTGAGTAGCTCTGGCACTAGTTCTCTACCAACAAATCCAGTACAGCCAAGTAGTAAAAGACGCATCTTTTTAAAATATCTATCATTTAAGGCTATTAAATTTTTTTGATGTTTGTAATTATTATTCGGTTATCAATTTTTTTAAATATTTATTAAACAAGTTTTTGTATAATAATTTCAAATGACTTTGCTTACTTTGATTATGACAGATTCTATTCAGAAGAAACCTCTCAAAAAAGGTAGTTTAGTTTTTGTCGATAGAGATAATTACATAAAAAGTTTAGAAGCGTTAGCCAGTGATTATGATTTACCTAATTATGTCTTTGAAGGTCCTGGAGAGATCCTTTCAGTAAAAGACGAATATGCTCAAGTTAGATGGCGCAGACCTGTTCCAGATGTTTGGTTCAAATTAGATCAACTTAAAGAATATCTCAATTAAATATCTATATTTAAAAGTTTTTATTTTTTCTCTCTATTGACATCTTTGATTGTATTCTTTTTGCTTCTTTAATCATTTCTTTACCATCAAATAAGTAATTATCTACATATCCTTGTGTATATCTATCAAATTCTGATAGTGCATCCTTAACTTGAGAAAAACAATGATATAGATCGAGACCTAAAGCTGAAATAGACTTTGGAACTAATTTTTTGTTATAAATTTTGTCAACTTTTTCTATTTTCTTTTGTGAAAGATTTATATAATCGCAAAAATTTTCCATCAGTTTGTCATCATATGGATCCGCAGAAAGTTTTTTGATTTCGTTATTCAAAGGTTTAACTATTTGGTTAATTAATCTATTGATCGGAGTGTAAATTTCTTTAAACCATGACTCTACTTCTTTATCCTTAATTAAAGAATTATTTTTTTTTGAATTAAATTTCTTTTCCCAATTTTCATCTAATGAATCAAATGATGAACTGGACGAGAATAATGTTCTATCATATTGTTCTTTTTTAATAGGGTCATTTAGTATCTCCCAGGCATTTTGGATTGCAAGAAATCGTTCTTTTTCTCCGCCTGCATCAGGATGATGTTGCTTAACTAAAGAACGATATGAAGTTTTAATTTCACTTTTGGTTGCATTTTTTTTAAGACCTAATTCTTCATATAAATTTTTTTTCATCATTATAAACTTGGATCAAAGATAACCATCTTTTCTGGCTTGAATCGAGGTATTTGATTCAAACATTGCTGTTGATAAATATCTTTCTCCAAAACTTGGAAGAATTACTATCAGTCTTTTATTCATTAGTTCTTTCCTTTCACCGATTTTTATAGTTGCCGCTAAAGCTGCACCGCTGCTGATACCGGATAAAAGGCCTTCTAATCTGGCTAATAGGCGCCCATAGTAGAATGCTTCATCGTCATCTATTTTTATAATTTCATCTATCAATTTAGTATCAAGAACTTTTGGTACGAAACCCGCACCTATTCCTTGAATTGAATGAGATCCTGCTTTTTCTCCAGATATAACAGCACTGTTTTTGGGCTCTACAGCATAAATTTTGCAACTTGGATTAACTTTTTTTAAAAAACGTGCGCAACCAGTAATTGTCCCTCCTGTGCCTACTCCTATAACGAGTCCATCTAGATTTTTATTAGATTGAAACCATATTTCTTGCGCCGTAGTTTTTTCGTGAATATCAGGATTAGCAAAGTTTTCAAATTGATTAAATTGATAGCTATCGGCTATGCTTAAAGATAATTCATTGGCTAAATCTAAAGCTCCTTGCATCCCTTCTTTTCCTGGAGTTAGCTGCAATTCTGCTCCATAAGCTCTCAACATTGCCCTTCTTTCAATACTCATCGTATCTGGCATGGTTAATATCAATTTATAGCCTTTTGCTGCTGCAACCATTGCTAAAGCTATACCAGTATTTCCACTCGTTGCCTCAATTAATGTTGTTTTATCTGGTCTTATTAATCCTTCTTTTTCAGCTCTACATAACATTGAATAAGCAATCCGATCTTTGACAGAGGCTGATGGATTGAAACTTTCAAGCTTAGCTATTATTTCTGGATAACAATTAAAATATTTCCTGATTCGATTTAATTTAACTAACGGAGTATTTCCAACTAGAGAAGTGATATCATTTGCTATTTCCATGAAATGATTATTTAAATTCCAAAATTTAATCCCTTTTTACATAATAATTGCATTTGATGATCTTTTATATAATTTTCTCAAAAGAATTTAATTTTAAAAACTTCCTCTGCAAGAATATTTATTATTATAAGAGAAAGTAGAGGTAATTATTATGTATTCGCTGGAACTTGGTCTTAGATATTCACCTTTTCCAATTTCAATTCAAAAAAAAGAATTTGAGGATGTTAAAAGAATTTATGATGAAATAAAGCATTATATGAATGAGACTCTAGAAACTTCAAACTTGATTGAATTAAGTTGTGACAAAGTTCAAGATAAATTAATTACTGTTAGAACTAAAGAAATAATTTCTGTACAGATTTATGAAAAATCATCTGTGGCTGGAGGAGCCAAAAGACCGGGATTTTCATTAAATGTAGATTAACTTAATTAATGAGAGATTTTTTTGAAAATGAAATACCCCATATTCATTTCAAAGATGTCTCTTTTTCATATTCTGAAAAAAAGGAAAATTTAATTTTTAAATGTAATTTTTCAATAAATAATTCTGGGTTTTGGATGGTCGTTGGAAACAATGGAAGTGGAAAAAGTACCCTTTTAAAATTAGTAAATGGATTAATTAAGCCCAAAAATGGAATAGTAAAGTGTAAAGCAAATATTGGTATGGTATTTCAAAACCCAGATCACCAAATATTAATGCCAAATTGTAAGAGCGAACTTCTTATTCATATAAATCAAAACTTAAGTCATGATGAAATTACTTGGAAAATTGAAAGTGTACTGGATCAAGTTGGATTGACTGGTTTTGAAAAAAGGCCAGTTCACACTTTAAGTGGTGGCCAAAAACAACGCCTAACTATTGCATGCGCATTGATAAGTAATAAAAATTTTATACTTCTTGATGAGCCCACAGCTTTATTAGATAAAACGAGTCAATTAAAAGTCTTGAATACTATTAAAAATCTCACAAGCGATCAAAAAAATCCATTAACGGCTTTATGGATTACCCATCGATATGAAGAATTAAGCTATGCTGATGCAGTTGCAGAGTTAAAGAATGGTAATTTATCAAACTGGCAAGAACCATCAAAATTTCAGTATATTTAAGTTTTTTTACTTGTCAGAAGGTGCTTTAAAGAGCTAAATTCATTTATATTCCTCGGTAGCTCAGCGGTAGAGCGATCGACTGTTAATCGATTGGTCGCAGGTTCGAATCCCGCCCGGGGAGTTCCTTAACAAAATCAAGAACAATCAAGAGACCTCATAAGTCTCTTTTTTTGTGACTATAACTGGAGTTAGAGAAGAAATAGATATTCAGTACATTCCAATAATAACCATAAGTTTTTTAAAATAGTTAGTGTAAAGTTAGTGAAATTCTCAGAATAGTTAGTGTAATTATTGTCAGAAGAAAATGATTCAATTATTGCTATAGGGTTCAAATAATATCAACAGATTTCAGATTTATTTACTTGAGTTTTTTTGGTAAAAGTGTTTAAAAAATGGATATCTAGAATCCTATTAATTTAGATAAAAAATATAGTATGAGTCCAATGCTGCCACCAATTTCTCCCCAATCCTCAGTATCATTTTTTTGCTTTTTTACTTTTCCTTTCGATTTTTTTTGATTTTGTAATTTAGATTTTGTGTTTTTATTTTTTAATTTCCGATTAACTTTTTTGGTTGTAGATTGCTTAATCTTTTGAAAATCAATAAAATTGACTTCCTTATTTGATGATGAATTAACCGAGAATTTTGGAAATTTTCTATTTTCACATATCCATTTAATAGTTGATAATCTACTACTTGAATAGGCAAATAATTCAAATAGATCAGTTTTATTATTTCTGAATTTAGAGATAAAGAGTGGTGAGTTTTCGTAAGTATGTGCTTCTAACTCGCTTAAAAACTGATCTGGAGTAAGATTTTCTTTATCTCGATTTAAAATAGTATTTTTCACTAGTGAATCCTCTATTTCAAGACCTAGTGGTTTGCTGTCTTGAATAATCTCATCGTATTGATAGTGATGCACTAATTCATGCGAAAGTATTTTACAAAGGTGATTCGTGTTGTGAATACATTTTGAATTTATTAATACAAGCGGTGCATCTAATGCTCTTTTTGAAATATATACACCACCGAAATCAAATGTTGTAAGTTTTCGTTTTTTTATAATAAATAAATTAATTTTTTCTTCTTCAAAAATTTTTTGTAGATCTAATAACTCCTTTAAACTCCCAAATCCATATTTATTATTGGACTTATTGATATTTTTATATAAATCGCAAAATTCGTTCAAATCTTTTATGTGCCAATTGAGTGTACTTGATTCCTCATCATAAATATGATTTAGTAATGTCTCCCTTGAGAATTTCTTTTTTAAGGGGACTTTACTAAATAACTTTGAATCTTCACTATAATACTCAGGTCTTTTCTTAAAGTTGGTAAAGAAACTCCTTTCAAATTTAAATTTGTTTTTTGATTGAGTCATTTATAAAAACAAGAGAAAACCTTAAAAATTCTTTTTTAAAATAATAGTTCATTTTTACCAATTTTTTGTCTCTCTTTTTACTGACCAATTATGGATATTACAGAAACCATTCTTCAAACAAATACTTTGTTTAGCAATTAAACAAATTTTTTATGAAATAATAGTTAGTGTAAAGTTAGTGTAGTCCACTAAATATAATCAAATAGGGGTTCAAGAGTTGTCATACCAAGACATTAGAGACTTGTTCGAAAATCGCCCGGGGAGTTCCATCACGAAATCAGAATATCTCAAAAGACCCAAAAAAAGGTCTTTTTTCTTGCCTTGACTTGGCTTTAATAATTTTTTAAGAGTCAACCATACTCATACTAAGTCAAAAAAATAACCAATTGTTGGTTTTTTATTTTCATAGAGTTGTTTTTTTTACTTTCATATTTCTTAGTAATTAATCAAAATATTTATTGGTTTTCGCTATCTAGATAAAAAA
>CACARV010000018.1 GCA_902535025.1 uncultured Prochlorococcus sp. | reverse complement strand
ATCCTACTTTTGAAGAAGATATAGATCCAAAACAAAGGGCATGGATTGAGATCAAAGGAAAAGCAGTAGAAAAAAACGTAAGAAATTTAAAATCGAAATTAAAAAATAATTGTCAATTAATGGCAGTCGTTAAAGCTGATGGCTATGGACACGATGCGAAAGTTGTATCTGAATATGCTATCAAAGGAGGAGCTTCTCAATTAGGAGTTGCCACTTTAAAAGAAGGCATTAGGCTCCGTACTTCCGGGATAAAAAAACCAATTCTTATACTAGGTAACCTTCATACGAAAAGGGATTTAACAATATGCTTTAAGAATGATCTTATGCCCACTATTAGTAGTATTAGAGAGTGTTTAATTTGTAATAATATTGGGAAACAATTTGGGTTGAAATTCTCTGTTCATCTTAAGGTTGATACTGGTATGTCAAGATTGGGATTTGAATGTAAAAAATTTGTTCAAGAATATAAAAAAATAAGAACTTTTGAACACATCTCTATAAAAGGTTTATATAGTCATCTTTCATCGGCTGATGAAAACAATGCCCAATATTCAAAAAGTTACACACAAATACAAAGACGGAAATTTCAGGAATTATTAAGGCAAATGAATTTAGGGAAAAATCATAACATTACGATTCATCTCGCAAATTCTGCCGGTATGCTTCTAAACAATAAATTTCATTATGATATGGTCCGTATTGGTCTCTCAATTTACGGTTATAACCCTTTACCAAAAATGCATGAAAATTTGTCGCTAAAACCCGCCTTGTTTTTAAAGGCTAAAGTATCTTTTATTAGAACTATAGATAAAGATGTGGCTGTAAGTTATGGAGGTAAATTTGTAAGTAGTAGAAAAACTAAGTTAGCAGTATTAAGTATTGGTTATGCAGATGGCATTCTCAGAAATCTTTCAGGAAAGATAAACGTTATTCACAATAATAAATTTTATGCACAAGTTGGATCTATTACTATGGATCAAATGATGGTTGACATAACAGACTCAAATGAAATTAAGATTGGTAGTACGATGTTATTACTAGGATCTGATGGAGATAAGACAATTTCTCCTTTTGATTGGGCTAACAAATCTAATACCATTCCATGGGAAATCTTATGTTCCTTTAAAAATAGATTACCCAGAGTACAAGTAGAATAGACACATTTCGATTAAATAAAAAATTTTGAATGTTTGCAAAAAAATTGATAATGTATAAGAGCTGGAGAGGTGGCTGAGTGGTTGAAAGCGGCTCCCTGCTAAGGAGTTACAGGAGGTAACTTTTGTCGAGGGTTCGAATCCCTCCCTCTCCGTAGATATTACGAATCAAGAAAAGTCATAGATTCCCAGAAGTAAGTTATACCAAAAGATTAGAAAAAAAAGGAAATCAGATATATTCACACAATATCACGGGAATTCAGAATGAGGGTCTAGGAAATGGGGTAGGAAATTAAATTCAGGGGATTAAAAAATCATAAAAACTCAACTATCACTTTAATATGAACCAATGAGAAGACAAATTTTCTTAGATACTCAATGTTTCGACTTCTTCCTTTACCGATTTTTATTGGCATTTATCTATACTCTTGGTGGAGATGTAGAAAAAATATTGCTGCTAGTGATAGGCAACTAAAACCATGCATTGATTGGGCATATGTAAAAAATATACCTCTTCCAGAAAAACCTTCCTTTATCGAGTTTTATATTGTTTATGTTTCTTCTTTTTTTAAATTTCCCTTTGGGATAATTATTCAAGCACTACCTTTCGCAAAGAAAGTAAGAAACTATGAAAGAGAAATGAAATTAATATTTGATAAATGGAATTTAGAAAAAATTAAAAAAATAACTAACTAATTGAAGGTGTTGTTTAGAGTATAACCATACGAAATAACAAAATTTCTGGTCAAATCATGGGGGTAGGAAATAGGTTAGGAAATAGGTTAGGAAATGCAAAATTTCCTCTTCCCTCCTTCCATATGGTGTCATTTACTTCCATATTGGTTCACTTTTAAAGACTCCCTCTCAGAAATCAATTTAAAAAATTTTTTAATTTTTAGAATAGGGAAAAGTTAATATTCTTTAGTTCATTAATAGAATTTAAAATCAAATCAGCACCCGCTTTGCGTAGATTTATTTCGTATGAATTACGTTCTTTTAATCGAGATCTTAAATGTAAATGGGGTGGAGCTAACCCAATACTTATGAATTTTTGAGATGGTATTTCTTTTCTAGCATTCATAACTGTATTTACATCTGCAATAGTATCACCTACATATGCAATTGGTATATTTGATGCGCCAAGTTTATTTCCTACGAGCTTTTTTGATAAGTCAATAAAACCTCGCGGATTAGGCTTTTCAGGGGCATCACCCATTGATATTAATGGAGGCGATTTTAGTCCAAGTCTTTTTTCTAAAACAAATTTTGCCGAAGCAGCTTCCGCTCCACTCACAAAACCCCAAATTATTCCATTACTTTGCAATAAATCAAAAAACTTTTTATCAACTAATAACTCTTCATCTTTAATGAATCCAGACCAATACTTACTATCTTTATTTGGATCTCCTCCAAAGTAGAACTCTTCAAAACATTTAACTATTTCTTCTCTTGGAGGTACGGCAAGGTTTAAGTTCTCTTTTTTAATAGATCTTTTTATAAGTTCTAAACTTAAATCCCAGTCATTATTCCAAATCCCTTCATTTTTAGCGTTATCAATATCTAAATAACTTGGCTCCCATCCAGAAAATCTGTGAACTGTTTTTTTTAATGAAAGCCTATAACTATTCTCTACGCTGCGGATTACACCATCTATGTCAAATAAAATTAAGCAAATTTTTGTCAATGAATTTTCTTATAAATTTATTTATAAAAGATTAGTATTTTTATTAAAAAAATGCAAAGAAAAAGTTTCTATAGTTCTCTCTAGTATTAATTTTATTAAACCTAATCTTTTAAATATCCCCTAGGCGTAAGAAATATTTCATCTATTAGGGTGGTTTGAGAATTTCCAATAATAATTATTGATAACATATCGATTTCTTTATAGGGGATGGTGTTTAAAGTAGAAAATTTTTTTGATTGATTTTCTCGCCCTACTTGTCTTGCTATTAAAACAGGAGTATCCAATTCCCTAAATTTTAAACACAGATCAATTGCACTTTTTAACTGCCAATTTCTTTGAATTGATTGAGGATTAAACAAAGCAATTACAAAGTCACCTTCAAGAGCACCTTTAATTTTTTTTTCAATTAAAGACCAAGGGGTTAACTTATCACTCAAGCTTATTGAACAAAAATCATTCATTAGTGGCGCCCCACTTACCGCAGCTGCCAATTGAACGCTACTGATACCAGGATGTACTTCAAAGTAGGGTCTACAATCTTTTGTGATTTTTTGAAGTAATTCTAAAAGTAAACCAGCCATGCCATAAAATCCAGATTCTCCTGAAGAAATTAAAGCTACTTTTATACCTTCCTCAGCTAGTTTAATTGCTTTGCTGCATCTTTCTTTTTCCTCAGTAAGTTTACTCTCAATTAAAACTTGGTCTCCTCTTTTTAAGGGTTTAATTAAGTCTAAATACATTTTATAACCTAACCAAATAGTACATTTTGAAAGTGCTTTTCTTGCATTATTAGTTAAATAGGAGATATCTCCAGGGCCACTTCCAATAATATGGATTTCGCCGTTAGTTGGATAATATTGTTTTTTTGATTCTGCTATCGCAATAGTTACGGCATCAGATTTACTGGTTGAAAAATCTTTATGTTTAAAAACTCTTTTTTCTTTTAACAATTTTGATCCTTCTCCTGCTGCTAATAAGCAAGAAGCTTCAGCTACAGAAGATGTGCCAATTTCTTTTCTTACGGCACTTGATGGATTTGGAACAATTACTTTTGAAAGTTCTTCTTTAGTAAAAAACTTAATAGGAAAATTATTTTCTTCAGCAAGTTCTAAGATTCCTATCTCATCTTTTTTAATATCAATAGTTGCAAATCCAGCAATTGAATGCGGTGATATCTTACTTGACTCTAAAAATTCACTTAAAGAATTTGATATAAATTCTTTGGTAGTATTTCTCTCACAACCCAAGCCAATCCATAATACTGGAGGGTGCCAGGTGTTTTCTTTATCATCGAATATGCTTACATGAAATGTTGAATCTGGTTTTTCAGTTTCTTTTTCATAAACTTGATTAATAAATTCTCCTGATTCTGAAGTTTGCCATAAACTATTACCTGATAATTGTTTGCAGGATATTTTTTCGTTTTTAGCTTGCTTTATTACTAGTTTTGACCAGTTTTTTATTTTACCAGATCTTTTCCAACCCCATTGTTTACCAAATGAATCAAGATTCAAGAAGTTTTGATCGATTGAATTATTAGTTTCTATTATTTGTCCTCCAAATAAATTAGAAATTTGAAATGCGATATTTTGCGTATTTGCCTGATGGGAACCGATTAAAGGAACTATTTTAGAGCATTTGTTGTCTATTACTATCACTCCTGGATCTTGATCTTTAGAGGTTATAAAAGAATTTATTAAACGAATTGACGCACCAATCGAACCTATAAAAATGATTAATTCAACCTCTAACCATTCTTTAAGTAAGATTTCTTTAGGCTTTTGTACTTTTACAAATTCATTTTTTGACGCAAGATCCTTTGAAGAGCTTGCAATATATATCTCTTTAATAAATTCAGTTTTTTTAAGTCTTTTTAAGATTTCTTCTGAATTACTGGATAGACCTATTGCGATTCCTTTCAAATCAGTAACTTTTGTTAGTTATATTGAAATTATATACTTTTAAATGTTTTAAGAATTTCGTGTGAAATATAAAAAAAAATTTAAGAAATTTTTATAAAATTTGGGTAAATATACTTACAATTCAGTGCTAGACAGGAATTTAACAAAATATTCATATAGTAACAATCATTAGAACATTTGTTACGTTAATGCATAACGAAAGAATCTTTGTCTTATTATTTTTGAAACGAATATATAAAGTTCTGAAGGATTCGTTTTCTTGAACATTATTATTAAAAATAAGTCCAAGATTCGATCAATCGGCTTTAATGTCAATTATTTTCGAGGTGCTAGATGACCATCAGCCCACCAGAAAGTGGAGAAAAAAACAAGAAAGTTTTGGAAGATCCTGTAAAGGTTGATCCAAGACCTATTGATTTTGCCAAATTAGATAAGCCAGGATTCTGGTCAAGTAAATTATCTAAGGGTCCGAAAACTACAACTTGGATCTGGAATTTGCATGCCGATGCCCACGATTTTGATGTGCATACTGGCGATGCTGAAGAGGCAACAAGAAAAATCTTTTCAGCTCATTTTGGGCATCTTGCAGTTATCTTCATTTGGATGAGTGCTGCATTTTTCCATGGAGCTAGATTTTCTAACTACTCAGGTTGGTTAGCTGACCCAACCCATGTAAAGCCTGGTGCTCAGCAAGTTTGGGCAATTGTAGGTCAAGAAATGCTCAATGCTGATCTTGGAGCTAACTACAACGGTATACAAATAAGTTCTGGGATATTCCATATGTGGCGAGCATGGGGAATAACCAATGAAAGCGAATTGATGGCTTTAGCAATAGGTGCCGTAGTAATGGCTGCACTTATGCTTCATGCTGGAATTTTTCATTATCACAAAGCAGCTCCAAAAATGGAGTGGTTTCAAGATATTGAGTCAATGCTTAATCACCACATCGCTGGTTTAGTAGGACTAGGATCCTTAGCATGGGCAGGACATTGCATTCATATCGGAGCTCCTACTGCAGCTCTTCTAGACGCCATTGATGCAGGTTCACCTCTAATTATAAATGGTAAAGAAATAGCTACTATCGCAGATATGCCTATGCCTCATCAACTCTGTGATCCTCAAATTATCGGTCAGATATTCCCTGGATTAGCTAGTGGTACAGGTAATTTCTTTAGTTTAAATTGGCTAGCTTTTTCAGACTTTCTCACTTTCAAAGGTGGACTAAACCCCGTGACAGGAAGCTTGTGGATGACTGATGTCTCTCATCATCATTTAGCTTTTGGAGTAATAGCAATAATTGGTGGTCATATGTATAGAACCAATTATGGAATTGGTCATAGTATGAAAGAAATATTAGATTCTCAACAAGGCGACCCAATATTATTTCCAGCCCCTAAAGGTCATCAAGGTCTTTTTGAGTTTATGGCAGAAAGTAGACATGCTCAGTTAGCCGTAAACCTAGCGATGCTTGGATCAATAAGTATTCTTGTATCACATCATATGTATGCGATGCCTCCATACCCCTACATAGCTACTGATTACATGACCGTTCTTGGATTATTTACTCATCATATGTGGATAGGTGGATTATTCATAGTTGGAGCTGGAGCACATGCTGGAATTGCAATGGTCAGAGATTATGATCCAGCAAAACATATTGATAACGTATTAGATAGAATTTTAAAAGCTCGCGACGCCTTAATTAGTCACTTGAACTGGGTTTGTATGTGGTTAGGTTTCCATAGTTTTGGACTCTATATTCATAACGATACAATGAGAGCTTTGGGAAGACCCCAAGATATGTTTAGTGATTCAGCAATTCAACTTCAGCCAATTTTTGCTCAATGGGTACAAAGTATTCAAGCATCTGCTGTTGGAACTTCTCTCTTAGCCGGAACAACTGAAGCTTTACCTCACAAAGCATTAAGTGAAGTATTTAATGGAAGTTTAGTAGAGGTTGGTGGAAAGGTCGCTATAGCTCCAATTCCTTTAGGAACAGCTGATTTAATGATTCATCATATTCATGCTTTCCAAATCCACGTAACTGTTTTGATACTTCTCAAAGGAGTGCTTTATGCAAGAAGTTCTAGGTTAATCCCTGATAAAGCTTCTTTAGGATTTAGATTCCCTTGTGATGGACCTGGAAGGGGTGGCACATGTCAAGTCTCTTCATGGGACCACGTCTTCTTGGCACTATTCTGGATGTATAACTGTTTATCAATAGTTATTTTCCACTTCTCTTGGAAAATGCAGAGTGATGTTTGGGGACTTACTGGTGGTAATTTCGCACAAAGTTCCATTACTATAAATGGTTGGCTAAGAGACTTCCTTTGGGCTCAAGCATCTCAAGTATTAACAAGCTATGGTCAATCCATAAGCATGTATGGCTTGATGTTCTTAGGAGCTCACTTCATCTGGGCATTTAGTTTAATGTTCCTTTTCAGTGGACGGGGATATTGGCAAGAATTATTCGAATCAATTGTTTGGGCACATAATAAACTTAAAGTTGCTCCAACCATCCAACCAAGAGCTTTATCTATCACTCAAGGTAGAGCAGTAGGTGTAACTCACTTCCTTGTCGGTGGTATTGCTACCACATGGGCTTTCTTCCACGCTCGCCTTTTCGGCCTGGGCTAATTACCTGAACTTCACCTTTTTATTTCAATGGCAACAAAATTTCCATCATTTAACCAGGGTCTAGCTCAGGACCCTACAACCAGACGAATATGGTACGGAATAGCGACCGCTCACGACTTCGAAAGTCATGATGGTATGACTGAAGAAAAGCTTTATCAGAAGCTTTTCTCTACACATTTTGGGCATCTAGCAATAATCGCCCTTTGGGTAGCTGGTAACTTATTTCATATTGCTTGGCAGGGTAACTTCGAGCAATTTGTACTTGATCCAACTCATGTTCGTCCTATTGCTCACGCCATTTGGGATCCTCATTTTGGATCTGGCATCACAGAAGCAATGACACAAGCTGGAGCTAGTGGACCAGTAAATATAGCTTACTCAGGTCTCTACCACTGGTGGTACACAATTGGAATGAGAACTAATGAGCAACTCTTCCAAGCTTCAATTTTCATGAGTATTCTGGCTTGTTGGACTTTATTTGCAGGTTGGTTACATTTACAGCCAAAATTCAGACCTTCTTTAGCTTGGTTTAAAAATGCAGAGTCAAGATTAAACCATCACTTAGCTGTTTTATTTGGTTTTAGTAGTATTGCTTGGACAGGTCATTTGGTTCACGTTGCTATACCGGAATCAAGAGGTCAACATGTGGGCTGGGATAACTGGTTAACAGTTTTGCCACATCCTGCAGGCTTAGCTCCTTTCTTTACTTTAAACTGGGGAGCATATGCTCAAAATCCTGATTCTCTAGATCAAGTCTTCGGAACAGCTGAGGGAGCTGGAACAGCAATCTTTACCTTCTTAGGGGGGCTTCATCCGCAAAGTGAAGCTTTATGGCTTACTGATATTGCTCATCACCATATTGCAATAGGAACAGTTTTTGTAATCGCTGGCCATATGTATAGAAATACTTTTGGAATAGGGCATAGCCTTAAAGAAATTACAGAAGCTCATAATACTAGACACCCAAATGACCCTCACAAGGGTAGTTTCGGAATCAATCATGATGGAATATATGAAACTGTAAATAATTCATTACATTTTCAACTAGGATTAGCATTGGCATCCCTTGGAGTAGCAACTTCTCTTGTAGCTCAACATATGGGCGCACTGCCTTCTTATGCTTTTATAGCCAGGGACTACACTACACAATCTGCTTTATATAGTCATCATCAGTACATAGCAATGTTTTTGATGGTGGGTGCTTTTGCTCACGGAGCTATTTTCTTTGTAAGAGACTATGATCCTGAATTAAATAAAGATAATGTATTGGCAAGAGTCCTAGGAACAAAAGAAGCTTTAATTAGTCACCTTAGTTGGGTAACAATGTTACTTGGATTCCATACTCTTGGAATTTATGTTCATAACGATGTTGTTGTAGCTTTTGGTAATCCTGAAAAGCAAATACTAATTGAGCCAGTATTCGCTCAATTTGTTCAAGCTGCTCAAGGTAAGATGATGTACGGCTTTAACGCTCTATTATCTGATCCTACAAGCTCAGCAAGTCTAGCCGCTAATTCATTACCAGGTAACCATTACTGGATGGATCTTATCAATAGACAAGATGCATTAAGTGCGTTCTTACCTATAGGCCCTGCAGATTTCTTAGTTCATCACGCTATTGCATTAGGTCTTCATACAACAGCTTTAATCCTTATTAAAGGTGCACTTGATGCTAGAGGAACAAAATTAATTCCTGATAAGAAAGATTTAGGTTATGCATTCCCTTGCGATGGACCTGGTCGTGGAGGTACTTGTGATAGTTCATCTTGGGATGCTATGTATTTAGCTATGTTCTGGGCATTAAATTTAATAGCCTGGGTAACTTTCTATTGGCATTGGAAACACCTCGCAATATGGCAGGGTAATGTAGCTCAATTTAATGAATCAGGAACTTATCTAATGGGTTGGTTTAGAGATTATCTATGGTTAAATTCTGCTCAACTCATAAATGGATATAATCCATTTGGAGTCAATTCTTTGTCTCCTTGGGCATGGATGTTCCTATTTGGTCACTTAGTTTGGGCTACTGGTTTCATGTTCCTAATATCCTGGCGCGGTTACTGGCAAGAATTAATTGAAACATTAGTTTGGGCTCATCAACGTACTCCAATAGCTAACCTTGTCGGTTGGAGAGATAAACCAGTTGCACTTTCAATAGTTCAAGCTAGATTAGTTGGATTAGCACATTTCACAATTGGAAACATCCTTACATTTGGCGCATTTGTAATTGCATCAACTTCAGGTAAGTTTGGATAAAATTTCTTTCTAATTATTGAAATCACCACATTTGTGGTGATTTTTTTTGTTTAATTTTAATGTTCTAAATTAAGTTAAAATTATATAGATATCATCAATTATAAATGTCAGATATAAAACAATTAATTTCTATTATTATCCCTGTTTTCAATGAAAGTGAGAGTATTGGTTTCTTATTAGATGAAGTTATAAATGTAATGTCTGTTCATAAATTCAATTTTGAATTGATTGTTGTAGATGATGGTTCTAAAGACAATACTCATCAAGTATTAAAACAACTAACTCACAAAATTAAAGAATTGTCAGTAATTTCCTTGCGCAAAAATTATGGGCAAACTGCAGCAATGTCAGCTGGCTTTGATAATTCTAAAGGCGATATTGTCATTACTCTGGATGGTGATTTACAGAATGATCCAAATGATATTCCCATCTTAATTTCAGAAATTAATAATGGCTATGATTTGATTTGTGGATGGAGGTTTGATAGAAAAGATAAATTAATTAATAGAAAGATACCATCAAAAATAGCGAATAAATTAATAGCTCACGTAACAGGTTTGAAGTTGCATGACTATGGATGCTCATTAAAAGCTTTTAAGAAAGAAATAATAGATGATATTAAGTTATATGGTGAACTTCACAGGTTTCTACCTGTTTTAGCAAATATTGAAGGTGCACGAATTAAAGAAATTAAAGTCAATCATAGAAGCAGGCAATATGGATCTAGTAAATATGGAATCGATAGAACTTTTAGAGTGTTAATGGATTTACTAACTGTTTGGTTTATGACTAAATTTTTAACAAGACCAATGTATGGATTTGGTTTTGTTGGGATTATAAGTATTTTGATTAGCCTTGCAATGAGTTCTTATTTGATACTCTTAAAAATAATGGGTGAGGATATTGGAAATCGTCCGTTGCTAATGTTTGCATTAATATTAGGAATAGCTGGAGTTCAATTATTTAGCTTTGGGTTGTTGAGTGAACTTTTAATTAGAACATATCATGAAAGTCAAGGTCGTCCAATTTACAGAATTAGGTCAATAAGCAGTACCAATCAAAATTGAATTTTTACTTGAATTTTCTTATTAATAAAGCTGAAATTTCAATCACTTCAGGAGCAATATCTCTAAACCCTTTTCTTAAAATAGGTAAAGTTGATTTGTCAACCAATTCTGCCGCGGTCTTTAATGCTTTTAATTTATCTTCTGTATTACCTTTAAAGAGACTAAACATTTTATTTCTGTGAAAATTTTTATAAAATACTGAGTACTTTTATCTGCTGGATTGTACAAATAGATTTTGTTATTGAATAGAAATTTATTACTTTTTGTATGTTTTTTTAATTTAATACAAGATTAAATTACCTTTATTTATTTACTTTCTAAAGCTTCTTTTTTAAAAAACTAGAAGTAATATTGCTATAAAAATAATAAATACAATTGCGAAAAAATATAACATGTAAAAAGTTAATAATTTTTATATCATCCAGTAATATAATTAACACTATTTAGTAGATAAATACTAAAGTATTTAAAGATGTATAAATAATCATGCCATCTGATTTACCAAGTCTCTTACCTTCAATTTTTGTTCCATTAATTGGTATTGCAATGCCTGCTGTTTTTATCGTATTGATTGGAAGATTCATTACAGCAACTGAATAAATTATTAAAAACTAAACTATTAAAAAAATGAGCGACTTTCAAAAATCATTCTCAGAATCAAAAAGTTCAATTAAGTTTGATGAGAAATACATAGATAACTCAGTACAACCAAATGATATTGGTGTTGCAGAACAATGGGCTGTAAAAACTGTTGCTGATCCATGCGTTGGTAATTTAGCTACGCCAGTTAATAGTGGCTATTTCACAAAAGCCTTTATAAATAATTTGCCTTTTTACAGAGAAGGTATTTCTCCTAATTTTAGAGGTTTAGAAACTGGAGCAGCTTTCGGATACCTTCTATACGGTCCTTTCACAATGACTGGCCCATTAAGAAATTCTGAATTTGCTCTTACAGCTGGACTTCTTGCTGCTATTGGAGCTGTTCATATTTTGACAGCACTTTTAGTTCTATATAATGCACCTGGCAAAGCGCCAAATGTTCAACCTCCAGATACGACTGTTAATAATCCACCAAAGGATTTATTTACAAGAGCTGGTTGGGCTGATTTTACAAGTGGATTTTGGTTAGGAGGCTGTGGTGGAGCTGTTTTTGCTTGGCTGCTTGTTGGCACATTACACTTGGATACCATAATGCCAATCATTAAAAATATTTGGACTGCTGGTTAATTCCTTAATAAAAGAATAATCAAAATTTTTAAATTTAATTTAAATTAAACTTTGATTTTTAATTACTAACGTATAGTTCTGTCCCATCTATAATCTCTAACTACTCTTCCTGCTGAAATAAGTTTGGATTTATAGTGCATTGAGATTTTATCATTAGACTCTTTTAGTGTATCTAATCCTATTCCATTTCTCCCAAAATCCTTTCCAGAGCTATGGTAATACAATCCATCTCCTTTATAAATGCCTACATGATCACATTTTTTGTCAGTTCCAAAAAATAAAAGATCCCCAGGTCTTAGATCTGTATAAGACTCTTTGAAATAAAAAAGATGTTTACAAAAACTTTTTATTTGATAAGAGTCTCGAGGTATATGAATATGATGCTTTAAAAAAGCAGTCTGAATTAACCCGGAACAATCAAAATTTGGCCCTAATGTGCCTCCCCAAAGGTATTCATTAGTTAACTCAGCTTGATTCTTAATCCACTTTAAAATTGAGGTAATTTTATCTTGTATAAAGAAATGTTCATTTTTTATAGTCTCAGTTTTTCTTAATTCGTATTTTTCAATAATTAATGCATCTAGATTTATCCAACAGATGTATCCATCTTCATATAGTTGAACTAGGATTCTTGAAAATTTATGGTTTTGTTGATAAATATTTGGATAAAGTAACCTAAAAATTCTATTTTTAAATATTTCAGTTATTAATTTATTTCCTGTCTCATTTTGATATCCAGAAATATTAACTTTTAGTTTCCACCAAATAGTTTTTGAAAAATTAGTTTGTTTAAATAGTGAGAAAGGATTTTTACAATTTTCCATACAATGACCTTTTACTATTCAAGTAAAGAGATGGGTCTAGCCTTGAATGATATTTTAGGGAAAGCATGCTCTCATAATAAAGATTTTGCAAGAGAAGATATTGCCATAACTTGGATTAATTATAAAAGTGTAAATAAAAGTGTATTTAAAGGTTTTGGAACTGGTATTAATAATAAAAAAATGGTTTACCCTGCCAGCATAGTCAAGTTGGTTTATGGCCTTGCTGCATATTATTGGCTTAAAAAAGGAAGTTTATTATTATCAGATGAACTTATTGATGCTGTAAGGAAAATGTTGTCTGTCTCAAGTAATGATGCAACAAGCTTTTTAATTGATTTACTTACTGGAACAACAAGTGGACCCTGTATTGAAGGTGAATTATGGGAAAATTGGAAATATCAAAGAAGTATAATAAACGATTGGCTACATGAATTAAATTGGGAGGAGTTGAGCGGTATAAATTGCTGTCAGAAGACATGGGATGATGGACCATTTGGTCGTGAAAAAGAATTTTATGGACATAATAATATCAACAGAAACGCTATGAATTCCGATTCGGCTGCAAGGATTTTGGAGGAAATTATGATTCATATTGATTATCACAAAAATGACTTAGATTTGCGAAGTTTTTTAAAAAGAAATTTAAACAAAGTTGTTCTTAAAAACGATTCTCTAAATCAAATAGATGGTTTTTTGGGTGAAGGATTACCAGAAAGCATTAATCTTTGGAGCAAAGCAGGCTTAATGTCTGAAGTTAGACATGATTCAGCTTGGTGGACCAACAGTCAATCTCTACACACTTTATTAGTTGTTTTTTGTAGTGGAGAAAAATATTCCAAAGATACTTTTTTCTTACCATTAATAGCCAAAGAAGTATATGAATTTAATAAGAGATACATTATTAAGGACTAAAGCAAATCGTCCAAGTAATTAAAATTTAGCTTATCAGTATACGCTTCATAAGGTAACATCATTACTTCTTCAGAATCTAAATCATTCATAATCCATTCTCTATATTCTGCCAACAAACTTTTTCTATCATCATTATCTAGTTCATAAATACGCAAAACTGTATCTTTAAAATTTTCTTTAATTAAATCTTCAATTTCTTTCTTCATCATTTTATTTTAATTCTCCCTCCAAAATCACTCTTCTTATTGTTGACAATGCAATTCCAGTTTGAGATCTAATTGATCGATATGAATATCCCTCATTACGCAATCTGATTACTAAAGATTCTTTTAAAGGACTTATTTTGGGCCTTCCTCCCAGATTATGTCCAGATAATTTTCTACGTAACAGTTGTTCTTTTTTTCTTTCATCTAAACTTTTTTCTTCTAAATTATCTAATTCATATAAAATCTTAAGAATCGAAGAATTTGATTTAGAGGATTCATTAGCCGAAAAAAAACCAGTCAAAGTACGCAATTTAATATCATTATTAATAAGTTTATTTATTGTCCTCAAACATTCTTTTTTATTTTTAAACGCTCGATCAAGCTGAGTTACTATTAATTGATCGCCTTTAGATAAGCTATCTATAGCTTGATTGAGTTGGGGTTTGATTTCTTCATCTAAACTTATAAATTCAGAGAAGACTAAAATGCAACCCTCTTCCTTTAAAAATTTTATTTGCTCTTCTAAATATTCATATTCATTTTGAGTAGCTCTGGCATAACCTATTGCTTTAGATCTTTTATATTTTTCAGATAGTAAAAGACGTTTTCTTTTGAATTTAAAAGTCAATGTTTTATTACATATATTTTTTACTGTATCAATTAATTTAAAAAAAAACACTTTTTAGTACAAAAAAAACAAATAATAGGCTATTTTTATAGATAATCTTACGATTAATTAATGTTCTTATATCTGTATTAAAAATAACACTATAGATAATGTTATAATTAAGTTGATGAAACATAAATATTGTTAGTAATCACTTGAATTAGGTTTTTGCAAATCATCGATGGGCTAGTTAAATAAATTTACTGTTTGACTTTTCAAAGCATTGGCTTAATTTTTGAAATTATTAATAGTTAATTCAAATTGTTTTTAGTAAAATTAGATTTAAGCCCATTAACAATTAATTTGACTAATAATCCTAATAGTTTAATTTCAAAACCTGATTGGTTAAGAGTAAAAGCTCCCCAAATTGAGAGAATCGGTAATACTGCAAATTTGTTAAGTGATTTAAATCTAAATACTGTATGTCAAGAAGCAAGTTGTCCAAATATTGGTGAATGTTTTGCTAGTGGAACTGCCACATTCCTCATAATGGGTCCCGGCTGTACTAGGGCATGCCCATATTGCGATATTGATTTTGATAGATCTAAAAGAGAATTAGATTTAACAGAACCACATCGTCTTGCAGAAGCTGTTTATAGAATGAAACTTAAACATGTTGTAATCACATCAGTTAATAGAGACGATCTCAAGGATGGTGGCGCATCTCAATTTTTTGAATGTGTTTATCAAGTAAGAAAAAAATCTCCTGAAACTACTATTGAGCTTTTAATTCCTGATTTTTGTGGCAACTGGAAGGCTCTTGAAAAAGTTCTTGATTCAAATCCAAACGTTTTAAACCATAATATTGAGACTGTGCCTTCGCTATATAAAAAAGTAAGACCTCAGGGAAGATATGAGAGAACTCTTGAGTTACTTAAAAGAACTAGAGACTATTCTCCCAAAGTTTATATAAAGTCTGGCTTTATGCTTGGTTTGGGGGAAGAAGATAAGGAGGTCTTAAGTCTGCTTAAGGATTTAAAAAGTAATTCCGTTGATATTGTTACTATTGGCCAATATTTATCTCCTGGCCCTAAACATTTACCTGTTCAAAGATTTGTGAGTCCCTCAAAATTTAAATATTTTAAATTTTTTGGGGAAAAAGATTTGGATTTTATGCAAGTAGTTAGTTCTCCTTTAACACGAAGCAGTTACCATGCTGAAGAGATTCAAAAACTTATGAAAAAGTATCCAAGATAGTTTTTCATTTATTTATATCTACCCATTCATTTAATCTCCATTCAACTAGGTCATTTTTAATCATTGGATCATTCTTAATGATTTTAAGTGCATTTTTATAATTATTCATCTCAAAAATAAGTAATCCGCCGTCACCTGGCCTATTTAACTCATCTACCAAAAACCCACTTTTTATATTAATCCCATCTTTTTTTAATTTTTTTATCCAATTAATGTGTTCGTTAATTATTTTTCGTTTTAAATCATTATTAATTAAGTATTCTTTTTTAATGATTTCAGTTTTTACAAAGAAAGGCATTTACATTTTTTTTATCCCAAGCATCTCCTCTTCGCTTGGGGGAACTATTAATTTAAAAGTATTCTTAAAATGAGACCAATTTTCAATTATTTTGGTAGCCTTTAAGCTATTTGTTTTTGCTCGATATTCTCTAATAATTTCCAATAAGGTATCTTCTTGCTTTGATAAAGTTATTTTATGAATGCTAACTATTTCCTTATTAACTTTATTACATAAATCATTATTCTCATCGATTATAAAAGCTATTCCACCAGTCATGCCCGCACCAATATTTCTTCCTGTGGAACCTAGAATAACTACCTTCCCACCAGTCATGTATTCACAACAATGATCTCCTGCTCCCTCTGTGACTGCTGTAGCACCACTATTTCTTACTGCAAATCTTTCTCCCGATTTTCCTAATGCAAATAATTTTCCACCTGTTGCTCCATAAAGGCAAGTATTTCCCAGGATGACTTGTTCGGAGGAGTATTTATCTATTTTTGGTGGAATTATTGTGAGTATTCCTCCATTCATTCCTTTACAAACATAATCATTTGCTTCTCCGATTAATTGAACATTCATTCCCTTCAATAAAAAGGCACCAAAGCTTTGTCCGGCATACCCTTTGAAATTTAAGTTGAGTTCGCCCTTGAAACCATTGTTACCGTGAAGTTCTGCGATTTCGCCTGATATTTTCGCACAAACACTTCTATCTGTATTTTTTATCTCAATTTCTTTAGTTAATTTTTCGTGATTTTTAATTGAATCCAAAAATTCATTTTCAGACATAAAATCATCTTCTAATACAAAACCATTATTATGTGCATCTTTTGAATGTTTTAACCATGATCTATCAGTAGTTGAGAGTTCATTATTTACTAAAGAGGAAAGATCGATGTTAGAAGTCTTTGGAAGACAGATATTTCTTGCAGAAAGAAATTCTTGATTACCAATCAGTTCTTCCATATTAGAAACACCGATACTACTCATTATCTGTCTTACTTCTTCAGCAATATACAAGAAAAAATTGACAACATTTTCTGGAATGCCTTTAAATCTTTTTCTTAATTCTTCTTTTTGAGTGGCAACTCCAACAGGACACTTGTTTGTATGGCAAACCCGAGCCATTATGCATCCTTCAGCAATCATCGCTACAGAACCGAAACCGTATTCTTCAGCACCTAGTAAAGCTGCAATAACTACATCCCAGCCTGTCTTAAGACCTCCATCAGTTCTCAAAATTACTCTTTCGCGTAAGTTATTCTCTAAAAGAGATTTATGAACCTCAGAAACACCTAGTTCCCATGGTAAACCTGCATGCTTAATGGAACTTAGAGGCGAAGCACCTGTACCTCCGTCATGACCTGAAATTTGAATTACATCTGCATTAGCTTTGCTTACTCCAGCAGCAATAGTGCCTATGCCAATTTCAGAAACGAGTTTAACGCTAACTTTCGCTTTTGGATGAACTTGGTGTAAGTCATGAATAAGTTGAGCTAAATCTTCGATTGAATAAATATCATGATGCGGGGGAGGAGATATTAGAGCTACTCCAGGTTTACTATTTCTTAATTTTGCGATGTAGGAATCAACTTTTGGACCAGGCAATTGTCCCCCTTCTCCAGGTTTTGCACCTTGAGCCATTTTAATTTCTAGTTGTTTACCACTTCTTAGATATTCAGGTGTAACTCCAAATCTACCTGATGCTATTTGTTTAATAGCGGAGCATGCGGTGTCTCCATTTTCTAGGCCTTTAATAAATGGCAACGTCGCTGATTGAGTATTTTCATCGATATCATTTAAAACATTAAAACGAGCTGGATCTTCTCCCCCTTCTCCGCTATTACTTTTCCCACCAATTCTATTCATTGCAACTGCTAATACTTCATGAGCTTCTCTTGATAAAGCCCCCAAACTCATTCCACCAGTACAGAACCTTTTGCAAATTGATTCAACACTTTCAACTTCCTCTAATGGAATGCTTTTTCTTTTTGAATTAATTGTTAGTAAATCTCTTAGAGATGTTGCTGGTCTATTACTAATGAGTTTTTTGTAAGTTTCAAAATGATCGTATCCTGGTCCTTGCTTAACAGCTGAATGTAAAACTTTGGACATCTCCGGGTTATTTGAATGATATTCTCCATTATTTCTAAATTGTACGAATCCTAAAAACTCTAATTTCTTTAAATCAATCTCTGGATAGGCTTTCGTATGTATTGAAAGTGTTTCATTAGTTAATTCTTTTAATGTTATCCCAGCGATACGGCTTGTTGTACCATCAAAAGCAATTTTTATTAAGTCAGATCCAAGGCCTACAGCCTCAAAAATTTGTGCGCCATGGTAACTAGATAAAAGTGAGATGCCTATTTTTGAAAGAATTTTTCTTAAACCGTCTTCTAGAGCTTTCTTAATATTTTCTTGAACATCAAATATTGATAATGGATTTATTTTTTTGCTATCAATAAGTTTTTGTATTTTTGGATGTTTTAACCAGTGTCTACCTGCTTCGAAGGTCAACCAAGGGCAAACCGCACTTGCACCATAACCAATCAAACAAGCCAAGTGATGTGTGCTCCAACATTGACCAGTTTCAATAATTAGAGAAGCTTTTAGCCTGATTTCTTTTTTTAGGAGATAATGATGAATCGCCCCAACAGCTAGTAAAGGAGGAATAAAAGTCTTTTTAGGATTAATTCCCTTATCAGAAATAATAATTAAAGAGCAACCTTTTTTTATAGAAAGCTCACTCTGTTTACAAATTGCTTCTAATTGGTTCTCTAAGCCTCGAACTCCTTCCTCAATATCAAACAAACTTGAAATTGTTTGAGATTTAATTTTTGATTTTTTAATGGAAATGAGTTCTTCCTCATTGAGGATTGGACTTTGTAAATGAACAAAAGGTTTAGGATCTTTAATCTCAAATGGTGTACATCTTTCTCCAATATGCATCTCTAAACTCATTACCAGTTTTTCTCTTAGAGGGTCAATAGGAGGATTTGTAACTTGCGCAAATCTTTGCTTGAAATAGTCGTATAAAATATGTGGCTTTGAAGAAAGTACTGCTAATGGGATATCGTCGCCCATGCAATATGTTGGCTCTTTAGATAATGAAGCCATTGAATCCAAGATAAGATCATTATCTTCTACAGAAAAACCGTAAGCAGTTTGTTGTTGTAACAACTCAAGGTCTTTTAGTTTGCACTCTTCTAACCATTCACTATTCTCAATTTTTATAGTTCTTTTACTCAGGAGTTTTTTATAATCATGCCTTTGAGCCGCTTCAGATTTTACCTCCCAATTTCTGAGGATTCTATTTTGATGAAAATCAACCGCCAACGTTTGTCCCGGTCCTAATCGACCTTTTTCTATTACTCTTTCGTCTTCAAGATCTACTACTCCTGTTTCGGAACCCATTATCACAAAACCATCATTTGTTATTGAGTATCTTGCGGGTCTTAGACCATTTCTATCAAGGGTTGCTCCTACAAAATTTCCATCTGCATATACAAGAAGAGCGGGACCATCCCAGGCCTCTTGTAGGGTCGCAGAATACTCATAAAATGACTTAATGTCTTCTCTTTGTTCAAGTTCTGGTTGATCTCTAAATGCTTCAGGAACAAGTTTTAATAATGAGTCAGTAATGGGCTGACCGGATCGAATATTAATTTCAAGAGTTGCATCAAGATTTGAAGAATCACTTTTATTAATATCTACGATTGGCTTAATTTCGTTAGATAACTCTCCCCAAAAATCATCTATGTGAGTTTCTGAAGCTTTAGCCCAGTTGATAT
>CACARV010000017.1 GCA_902535025.1 uncultured Prochlorococcus sp. | reverse complement strand
CCACCTGGACCTCCAGGAGCTGCAACTTCAGGTTCTGGAATGTCAGCAATCGCAACTTCTGTTGTAAGCAGCATGGCAGCAATAGATACTGCATCCTGAAGAGCTAATCTTATTACTTTGGTTGGGTCTAATATCCCTGACTCCTTTAAATTCTCATATTTTCCTGAATAGGCATTAAAGCCTTTGTTTAGCCTTTTGATTTCCGCGACAACTACATCGCCATTAAAACCTGCATTTTTGGCTATTTGTTTAGTAGGTTCTAAAAGGGCTTCTTTTACTATATTTATACCTGTTCTCAAATCGACGGATGATTTTTGATTTAAATTTAAAAGTTCATCTGATATTTCAATTAAAGTCTGACCACCTCCAGAAACTACACCCTCTTCAATAGCGGCTTTTGTGGCATTAAGTGAATCTTCTATTCTCAACTTTTTGTACTTCATCTCTGTTTCTGTTGCAGCTCCTACTTTTATAAGAGCCACACCCCCCGCAAGTTTTGCTATCCTTTCATTAATTTTATCCTGATCATATTCTGATTCTGTTATTTCGACTTCTCTCTTTAATTTCTCTACTCGCGCTTTAACTAAATCTTTAGTGTCTTCGAAGGCAACAATTGTAGTTTTATCTTTTGTGATAGTTATTTTTTTTGCTTTACCTAGATCATTAATTGATACTTGATCTAGGGTCATTGATTTATCTTCGCTAATTAGCTTAGCCCCTGTAAGAATTGCAATATCTTCAAGGGCAGCTTTTCTTCTCTCACCAAATAAAGGAGCTCTAACTGAAGCTACATTCAACACTCCACTATTCTTATTCAATACGAGAGTTGTTAACGCCTCTCCTTCTATATCTTCTGCGAGAATAAGGAAAGGTGATCCTAATTTCTGAATTTCTTCTAATATTGGAACTAAATTAGCTAATGTTGAAATTTTCTGGTCAGTTATTAATATTTTGGGGTTTTCAAGTTCACAAACTTGTCTTTCTTGATCAGTTACAAAATATGGAGAACTATAACCTCTATCAAAAGACATTCCTTCAGTTATATCTAATTCTGTATCTAATGATTGAGATTCTTCAACAGTTATTACGCCATCTGAAGTAACGATATCCATGGCCTTTGAAATCATAGATCCTATTTCTTCATCACCTCCAGCACTAACTGTGGCCACTTTTTCGATATCGGAACCATTTAATGAAATACTTTTGGAACTTAGTTTTTCTAAAACAAAAGCCAAGCCTACCTCCATTCCTTTTTTTAACTCCATAGGACTGGCGCCAGAAGCAATATTTTTTAATCCCTCTTGAACCATCTTCTGAGTTAAAATTGTTGCTGTTGTTGTTCCATCACCAGCACTTTCTTTCGTCTTGGATGCAACTTGTTCTATTAACTTCGCTCCTAAATTAGAAATAGGGTTTTCAATTTCAATCTCTTTAGCAACTGTAGATCCATCTCTTACTACATCTGGAGAACCAAATTTTCTTTCTATTACAACGTTTTTTGCCTTCGGTCCAATAGTAACCTTTACTGCATTAGCTACGAAATTTACACCTCTTTCTAGCGCTTCTCTTGATTCATTAGAAAAACTTAACTGTTTTGCCATGTTTATGGGATTTTTGTCTTATTATAATTTCCCATAGAATCATTTCTTAGGGATATTTAATTAAGTGGGGAAAGCCGAATTTCTTTTAAAGAGACATACAAATTAATAAAAATAAGAGTATCTTTAAGGTATGTATGAATCAAATAATCTTATTTTTACTCTTACATCAATCCTTGCGATTGCTATGACACTAATATATTTTCCAATTAGATTATTTTTGACATTAACAGCTAGAAGTCGAAGATTAAAACTGCTTCAAAAGATAAGAAGGTTAAGAGATGAATTGGGCCAGCCTTATGAAAGTACATAATTAAATACTCATTCCTCCATCAATACTTATTGTTTGTCCTGTAATGTAACTTCCTGCTTCGCTTGAAACTAAGAATGACACTAAGTTTGCAATTTGAGTGCAATTTCCTAATTTCCCTAAAGGAATAACTTTAAGAATCTCTTCAGTATTAAGTTTTTCAGTCATCTCTGTTTCTATGAAACCTGGAGCTATAGCATTAACATTGATACCTCTTGATGCAAATTCTTTTGCGCAAGTTTTAGTAAATCCAATAACTCCAGCTTTGGCTGCAGAATAATTTGCTTGCCCAGGATTACCAATTATTCCAACAACAGATGAAATATTTACGATACTACCACTTCTTTTTTTCATCATAAATTTCGATGCATATTTTGTACAAAGAAAAACTCCTTTTAAGTTTGTATTTAAAACATCGTCCCATTGTTCCGATTTCATTCTCATCAATAGTCCATCTCTAGTAATACCAGCATTGTTAATGAGGATATCAATGCAGCCATTAATTTTTATGATTTCTTCAAAAGCTGAACTGACAGAATCTTCTTTTGATACATCAAATTTTAATTTATGAGCTTTACCTCCCAAATTTTTTATCGAATTTACAACTTCTTCAGCTTTTTCATCTGATGAAGAGTAATTAATAAAAACTTCTGCGCCTAGGCGACTTAGTTCTAAGGCAATTTCTTTACCAATTCCTCTGCTAGCTCCAGTGATTAAAGCAACTTTTCCTGATAATAAATCTGTATTGGACATTATTAGATTTTATAATTTTCAATCGTAGTACTATTTGTGTAAAGATATTGTTTTTATTTATAATTGTCTAGAAAATATTAAGACCTATTATCGTGCACTTTTTAATACCAGCTGCAGGAAGTGGTAGCAGAATGAAGGCTGGAAAAAATAAATTACTCATTGATTTAGAAGGAGAGTCTTTGATTTATTGGACACTTAAATCTGTATTTTCTGCAAGCTCAACAAATTGGGTTGGTATAATTGGTCAATCGAAAGATAAAGTATTATTATTAAATTCAGCAAAGGATTTTGCCGATAAAGTTCATTGGATTAATGGTGGTGAAACCAGACAACAGTCAGTTCTTAATGGTTTAAAAGCGCTGCCAAAAGATGCTGAAAAAGTTTTAATACATGATGGTGCTAGATGTCTAATTAATCCTGAATTGATTGACCAATGCGCCAGGCAATTAGATGAAAATGAAGCTGTTACTTTGGCAACCAAGGTAACTGACACAATAAAGATTGTTGATAATGAGGGTTTTATTAAAGAAACACCAGATAGAAATTATTTGTGGGCAGCGCAAACTCCTCAGGGCTTTTTAGTAAATAGATTAAAAAAAGCTCATACAATAGCAATTGATAAAAACTGGAAAGTCACAGATGATGCCTCACTATTCGAAATGCTTAATTGGAAAGTAAAGATTATTGAAGGAACTTATTCAAATATAAAAATTACATCCCCCATTGATTTGGAATTAGCAAAACTTTTTGTGAAGAACTCTTAGTTATAATGGTTTGGTTTATCGATACTAAGAATGCCGTTATCACCATTTAAGGTTGCTTCATAACCCAACGGGATGCATGCATTCCCTGATATGTGGCCTATAGGGAGGTCGAAAAGAATAGGAAAATCAAACTCTTGGAATCTTTCAATGATGGTTTTTTTTAATAAATCTTTCCATTCAAGGTCGCAGGAATCATTAGAAAAACTACCGAATCCAATACCCGCAATTTCAGAAATTGTTTTAGTCATCCTTAAGTAAGTCAGCATGCGATCAATTTTATAAATATCTTCATTTATATCTTCAAAAATTATTATTTTCCCTCTGCAATCTGGAAAGTGTTTAGTACCAATTAAAAAAGTAGCAATGGTTAAATTAGAAACTATGATATCTCCTTTCGCTTTCCCACCTCTTAAAGAGATTCCTCTTATGTCCTCAACATATCCCTCAAAGAGTAAATTTCTTAATCTCTCAAGACTCCACTCAGGCTCTTTGAAAAGGCTTGTAACCATGGGCCCATGAATAGAACCAAAAGATCCTTGAGAATATTTAGATAGCAATAAAGAGCATGTATCTGAGAATCCAAGCATTAAACCATGCTGCCAAGAAGGTTCTTTTTCTAATAGTCTTGCTGACCCCCAACCTCCTTTTGCAAAAATAATTAGTTTACTATTTTGCGCCTTTTCCAGTTCTTCAAATCTAGTTGGATCATCACCTGCAAAATAACCAAATTTTTTTGATAGAGAATTATTTTCATTAATTTCCAAGCCCCAGTTTTTTAAGATCTCCAAGCCTTTTAGAAAATTTTCTTCATCATCAATAAAGGAGGCTGGAGCTAAAATGTCAATTAAATCTCCTTTCTTTAATCTGAAAACCATATTTAGAATTTATGAAGCAATAATAATTCCTAAAAAAAGGACTCCTCCATAAATTGATTGATTTTTGAAGTGATTTCCAATATTTTTTATTGTTTGTTTTTCCTCAGGAAATACTTTTAGTATATCCCTCTGCATTAGGATTGACGTAATCAGCCAAATTGGCCAATAAATAAAATCCATTTGATTGATAAATCCGCATAATGCGAGAAAAATAGAAGTAAAAAAATAACAAATTTGAATAGTTATTCTTGTATTGTTCTGGAGGTTAACAGCAGAACTATTTATTCCAATTTTGATGTCATATTTTTTATCTGCTAAAGCATAAACCGTGTCAAAGCCAAAAGTCCAAAAAATGGTGGCTAGCCAGCAAAACAATAAAACAATACTATTTAAATTGCCTTCATTTGCTGCCCAGGGAATTAAAACAGCGAAACCCCAGCATATGGACAAGATTGCTTGAGGATATTTAAACCATCTTTTGGCAGAAGGATAAATTAAAACAATAGGCAAAGCTAAAAAAGCAAGTGAAATAGAAAGTATCCGCCCAGGTTGAGGAATTGACAAAGTTAAAAAGAAACTACATAAAATTAAAAAGAAAAGAATTGAATAAGCTGTTTTAAGGCTGATTTTATTTGCAGCTAGAGGTCTATTTTTTGTCCTAAAAACTTTTTGATCAATTTTTTTATCCCAAATATCATTCACTACGCATCCTAATCCACTTACTAATAGTCCTCCCAGAATTATTCTCAACAACATAAAAAATGTTGGATTACCATCTGGTGTTAGATATAAGCTCCATCCAGCAGGGATAAGTAAGATCATTCTGCCAGTTGGCTTATTCCACCTTAATAATTCAAAAAAGGTACTTAATTTAATTTCTCGGTTCTTATTTTGCATAATATATATTGTATATTTCATAACTTTAAATATCTTAATAGGATTAAGCGATTTCTTATATTTAATAATCAATCTTGAGTATATTTATTATTGGATTAATAATATCTGCATCTTATAAAAAGAAATGATACAGAAACAAGATTTAAGATATTTTCAAGAAAATCAAATTTTAGTAGCTTCCATAGATATTGGAACTAACTCTACACATCTCTTAGTGGCAGAAATTAATCTAGAAATAAAATCATTTTCAATAAAATTCACTGATAAATCAACCACTCGTCTTGGAGAAAGAGATGAGGAAGGCAATCTTACTGAAGAATCAATCCAAAGAGCACTAGTTACGCTCAAGCGATTTAAGGAATATTGTAAAAATAATGGAGTAAAACATATTGTAACAGCAGCTACAAGTGCAGTTAGGGAAGCTCCAAATGGTCAAAATTTTATTAGAAGAGTTCTTGATGAAACTGCCATTAAAATAGAGTTGATAAGTGGTTTTGAGGAAGCAAGATTAATTTACCTTGGAGTTCTTTCTGGTATGGCTTTGGAAGATCAATCTTATGTAATCATAGATATTGGAGGAGGATCTACAGAATTAATACTTGCGGATAAAAAAGATGCAATAGCTCTAACCAGTTCGAGAGTTGGTGCGGTGAGACTTAAGAATGATTTTTTAAATAAAGAGCCTATAAATTCAGAAAGATCAAATTTTCTAACAACTTTTATTAAAGGTTCTTTAGAACCATCCGTTCAAAAAATAAAGAGTAGATCTAAGGGAGATAAGCCTTTATCTATGATTGCAACAAGTGGTACTGCAACCTCATTAGGAAATTTAATCCTAGATGATTTAGGAGAATCTAAACAAAAGTTGCATGGTTATAAATTTAAAAGGGAAAGTTTACAGAATTTATTGGGAAAACTAATTAAAATGCCAGTTTCGGAAATCAAGAAAATACCTTCATTAAGTGAGAGAAGAGCAGAAATAATTATTCCAGGCGCATTGATATTAAGTACCGCAATGGATATGTTGAGCTTTAATGAATTAACTATAAGTGAGAGGGCGCTTAGAGAGGGTTTAGTTGTTGATTGGATGCTTCGTAAAGGGATAATAAAAAACGAGTTTAATATTCAAAGCAATATTAGAAAAACAACTATAGTTCATCAGGCTAGAAAGTTTGGAGTAGATAATACAAGAGCCGAGAAAGTTACCGATATTGCCTTTCAAATCTTTGATCAGACTAAAAATATCTTTTATAGCGATAATGGATCTAAAGCTAAAGAACTTCTTTGGGCAGCTTCTAATCTTTATAGTTGTGGGAAATTCGTAAATATTGGCTCATATCACAAACACTCTTGGTACCTAATAAAAAATTGTGAGTTGTTGGGATATTCTGAAGCAGAAACAAATATTATTGCTTCGATCGCTAGATACCATAGAAAGACTCTACCCAAGAAAAGACATGAGTCTTGGCAAAATTTAATATCTAAAGAAGATAAAAAATTAGTTCTTGAAATGTCATTAATTTTGAGACTAGCAGCATCTCTTGATCAAAGACCTGATAAGGTAATCTCCTCAGTTCAATTAAAATTGCAGAAAAATATTCTTACATTTGAACTTTTACCTTTAAATAGAAACAATGATCTGCTACTTGAAAAATGGAATTTAGGATTATGCCGTAATGTAATAAAAGAACTAAAGAATTTGGATTTAAAAGTTATTTAGTTTTTTTTATAAGTTCTTGTTTTGGAGTTTGGTTCTGAAAAGACTCTGAAAATAAATTGAAAATTGTGGATGAGGCTACTAGTCCGAGAAAGCCTGAAATTAAAATTAATATCCAGAAACCTACTGGACTTAAATCTTTAGATTGTCTAGTTTTGTTAGTTTTTTTAGCCACTTCTTCAACTATTTCTTCTATTTTTATCTCTTGCCGATCTGTCTTGAATTCATTCATTATAAACTCTGTATCAAGCTTTAGCTTCTGTGAAATTCTACGAACCATTGCCTTGACAAATACTTTTTCAGGTAGCTTTTCTTCGTTCCCTTCTTCAATGGCTTTAAGTTGATGTGATCCTATTTTTAAATCAGAAGCCAATTCTTCAACAGACTGCTCTCTACTTAATCTTGCCTCTTTAATAAAATTTCCAATCCTCTTTAAAGAAGATTGATCTGTACTAGATTTTATTTCTTTCAAAGCAAACAATTTTTAACTAATTATAGTTACTAATACTTTTCTAACAACTCTACGATTATTTATTTCTAAAGAGATGTCTATAAGATGGTTTGTATAAATTCGACCTGTTCTTAGAATTATTAATTGCTGGGCTAATTATGTAGATGGTTGTTCTAATTAGTTTTTTTTCAATAGAAAATTTTTCCATATCTTTTAATTCTATTAATGATGTCCAACCATCAACCCAAGATACTCTGAATCCAACAATAACTTTTGTCTCTGGGGGATAAAACTCTAGTAAAGTTTCTTGAGATCTTTTTACATGTCTAGCACTTAGATAAAGACATAAAGAGGAATTGTGTTTCGCAAGATCTTTCAGGGATTCTTTTTCTGGCATACCTGTTCTCCCTCCTGCTCTAGTTAAGATTATTGTTTGTGTTATGTCAGGGATAGTTAACTCAGCTTCATGATATGCTGCAGCGACCTGAAAAGCACTTACGCCAGGAACAACTTCAATATCAATTTTTTCTTTTTTTAAAATTTCAATTTGTTCTCTAATCGCTCCAAAAAGGCAAGGGTCTCCATCATGTAACCTTGCAACAGTTTTCCCTTCTTGAAATTTTTTTATCATAATTGAGGTGATTTGCTCTAAGTTGAGCGAACTCGTTTTTATTTTTTCAGAACCTTCTTTAGAAAAATCTAAAATCTTTTCAGGAATTAGAGAATCAGTCCATATAATTACATCTGCAATTTTTATCTTTTTTAATGCTTTTAATGTTAATAAATCCGGATCGCCTGGACCAACACCAATAAAGGATATTTTGTTATCCATTCTTTCTACTTTTACCACTATATGTTCTCAATCTTAAAAAAAATATTCCAATTAATCCTGAAGAAAATAGAAAAATACTTATAAATTGAGCCATTCTTATACCGCCATCACAGAAAGGTGGAAGTCCACCAATGCAGAGTGGGTCAGTTCTTAAACCTTCAATCCAGAATCTTCCAAAGCTATAACTTATTAAGTAGAGACAGCTAATAAAACCAGGCCTGAAAAAATCTGTTTTATTTTGTTTATTAAAGATAATAATAAGGAGTATGAAAATTAAAAGATTCCACAATGACTCATAGAGAAATGTAGGGTGAAAAAACTCATAATCCATAAACTCTAGAGGTCTATTTTGAATAGGTATAAATAATTTCCAAGGTAAATTTGTAGGGACTCCAAAGGCTTCATTATTAAAAAAATTTCCCCACCTTCCTATGGACTGTCCAAGAATAATCGAGGGTATTAATATATCTATAAAAGATTTTAAATGAATGTTTTTCGACTTACAGAAATAGACAATAGATATTAATCCTCCAATTAGCCCTCCATGTATTGCTATGCCTCCTTCCCAAACTGCAAGAAAAGATGGAATTTTGACGATGTTGTTGAATAGTTCTAAAGAAGTAAAAAAATTCTCTCCACTATATTGCCTCCACTCAAAAATTACGTAATAAGCTCTAGCTCCAATTATTGAAAAAATTATTAATGATGGAAGTATATCACTAATGTACTCAGGGTTGATATTTCTTGCCCTTGCTAGTTTTTTAGAAATAAATAGGCCTATTAAGACTGAAATCGAAATAAGTAAACCATACCATCTTATAGTTATGAATCCTAAATTTAAAAAAGTCTCTCCTGGAGATTGTATAAAAGCTTGAAATGTAAGCATTTAAAGAGTGCTAAATACCTTCTGCTGCTTGCACTTTTTCAACTTGTTTTTTCTTTAAAACTAAAAGAATTTGTGTTAGACCTACACCAATAAAAAATGCAATCAAACCAATCACTCTATAAGGGCTCTGAAGAACAACCTCAGCATCTAATTGCCCAAAGCCGCCAACATTTGGGTCATTAGTAAGCGGGTCGCCTGCATTAATTTTGTCTTGTGCTTGTACTATAAGTTGAGGACCAACAGGCACTGCTTCAGTAGTTATCTCACCATTTTCGTTTTCTATATTGACCTCATAGCTACCATCTTCAATTGTGTCTATTGAATTAATAGTTCCCGAGGTGGAAGAGGTAAAAACTACATTATTGCTTTTGTCTCCAGTTGGGTATACTTGACCTCTACCTCTATTACCTCCTATATGGAGCGAGTATTTCCCATAGTGATATTCTTTATTAGTGGATGGATCAGGGGAAAGTACAGGAAAAACGATTTCTTTATTGGTATCCCCAGGTAAAGGCCCAACAATTATGATGTTATCTTTCTCTTCGCTGTAATTAGTGAAATATACTCCCTCTGTCTCCTCTTTGATTTCTTCGGTCCATCTTTCTTGTGGAGCAAGTTTAAAGCCATCGGGCAACATTACAACAGCACCAACTTGTAAAGGAACTTCAGAACCATCAGCGCCGATCTCTTTCAAGTCATTTTTGTAGGGTATTTTAACTACGGCTTTGAAAACACTATCTGCGCCAACAGATTGAGGAACCTCTGCAATGGTGGGCATCTGAGCTAGATGACAATTTGCACAGACTATCTTTCCTGTGGCTTCTCTTGGGGATTCGTAGTTTTGCTGAGCCCAGAATGGATATGCAAAAGTGGTCTTAGGAAGAAATACAATGCTCGAAATGAAGAGCAGAGTACAGATAAATAAACTTGTTTTTTTCATGATTTGATTTTTAATACCTTTCATTTTTTTATGCCCACCAAGGATTTTCATTGGTTCTAAAGTCAGTTTCTGACCATTGTTTGACGAGTACAGCATCATCTTCAATATCTACATGAGCAAGCGCTAAAGATAAAGGGGCAGGCCCTCTGACTACCTTCCCATTTGTATCGTACTGACTACCATGACATGGACATATAAATTTATTAGCACCACTATCCCATGGGACAACGCAACCTAAATGAGTACAAATTGCATTTAAACCAAATTCTCCTATTTCTCCTCCCTCATTAACTATCAAATAAGTTGGATCCCCCTTAAGACCCTGAACCAGACTTCGGTCTCCTGCTTGATGGGTAGCTAACCAACCTGTCTTAGTTACTGGATTACCTAATTCATCTTTAGCAGAAGTTCCACCACCGCCTCCTCCTGCTCTTAAAGGCATGAAATAATTTGCTACGGGGTAAAGGGCTCCTAAAGCTACACCAGTTGCAGTACCAAAAGTAAGAAGATTCATAAATTGCCTTCGACCCATTGAAGGGACATCATTGGAACTTAATTGAGTCATTCGTTACTTGGTTCTGTTATTTATAATTATTATGAATCAAATTGTTCAATTTCTGTTGCAAATAGATAGGACTTTTAATAATTTAAAGTAAAAGTTTAGGAAGTCTTAATTAATTGATTTAAATGAACCCATTACTAGTAGATGAAGTTATCCATTATTTGATTTATCGTTGGGGAAAAAAATATGATTTTAGACTCTTTAGAAGAGGAAAATTTGTCTATTTTCAAATGATGTGGGGATTTCTTGGACAGGAATCATTTCCTTTAAGTGAAGATGAATATAAGAAATCGATAGCTGATAAAATAGAGATTCTAAACAGATGTGGATATTCGGAGGAAGTAAGGGAATGGCTAAAGAAAGTTAAAGCTAAGCCTAGGTTAGGGAGAGCTGTCAGTTTGCAATTAAATATTAATGAGAGGATGAAAGAGTTTTTGACTTAAGATTTTCTGATAAGTAAGTTAATCCAGTACCTACAAAAAATAAAAACACAATCGATATAGATAGTAATGACATTGTCAATGGGTCTGTTGAAGGGGTAATCACTGCAGATAATATTGCGGAGGAGATTACAACTATCTTCCAATTCGAAATCATTTTCTCTGTAGTAATTATTCCAAGAGAACCAAGAATAAATTGTAATACTGGCAATTGAAAAGCTATTGCAGTACTTGACATTAATAAGAGGACAAAATCAAAATATCTCTCTATGGACCAAGTTGGTTCAACAATATCAGCACCGAAAGTAATAAAGAAATTTATGGCTGCAGGAACTAATATCCACCATGAAAAAATTAATCCTAAAAAGAAAAGAAGACCTGAACCAAAAACTGCTGGCAAGATAAGGGTTTTTTCTTCTTTTGTTAACCCAGGGGAAATGAACAATATTATTTGATAGAAAATATAAGGCATAGAGACTATTAATCCACTGTAACCTGCAACTTTAATTGCTACAAATAAAAATTCTCCAGGAGCAAGTTGTAGTAAATGGATATCACCAGCTGGAATTTCTAAGAAAGATATTAATGGCTTTATAGTTAGAAAACTGAAGAATATTGAAATAACTATTGAGTAAATTGAGTTTAGTATCCTATGACGAAGCTCCTCTAAATGATCACTAAAAGTCATTGAATTTGATAATTTATTTTCTTTCTGACCTGTAACTTTCATTATTTTTGAATAAAGATATTGTAAGTAAAAGATTTAAAATTGCTTATACCAATGTCCAATTTTATTTTTAGATAATTGTATTATTTGCTTAATTTAGGGTTAGTTGGATCTGGCAATAAGAAAGGAGGAGCATCATTTAAAGATGATTCGCCATAAGTTTCATACTCTCTATACCCACCCATTTTTCCATTTGTTTTCATTAGAGCACTAACGAAGGCAAGCAATAAGAAAACAGTAGGAGCTCCGATTATTAATGCGGCACCAAATAGATATCCAACAATAAATTCAGGAAAACTATGATTTCCTAAAAACTCATGAGTACCCAAAAGAAAATCAAGCATTTAGATTAAAAATTTTTTTCATTATAAGCTAAATTACTGTTTTAAGATTTTTTTTAATGTAATCTTCTCCTCTTGTAGGATTTCCCCAAATAATTTCTACATTTTTAAAGGAAACACATCCAGGTCCTCCTTTTTTTATTTTTTGCAAGTCTTTAATCTTTACTAAATGTATAGGTACTTTAATATTTCTTTTTGCCTTACTAAATAAAGCAGCCAAATCTGCTGCCACCTGGAGATCTTGTTCAGATGCTGCTTGGGAAGAAGACTTTAAAACTACATGACTTCCTGGTGATTCCTGTGCATGAAACCATAGATCGCCTTTTTTTGAAAACTTAAAACTTATTAAATCATTTTGCCTCATATTTCTCCCTACCTGAATCTTTAATCCAGTAGGAGTTTCAATTTGAATGGGTAAAGATTTTATATCAGATGAACTTTTCGTATCTTCTCTTTGCCTCTTTATTTTGATATTAAACTCGTTACAAATTTCTTCCATAATTTCTTCTAATAGTCTGATTTTTAGTACAAATTCCTCTTGATGTAAAGAATTTAGATTCTCTATAAATGTAGTGAATTCATCTAATCTATCAATATTATTTTTGTAAATATCAAGCCTTTCTTTTATTAATTCTCTAGATCTTTTTAGTTTTTTTGATTTTTTATATAGTTTTTGTCCCCTAATAATATCTTGTCTGTTGATTTCATTTTTTGTGAATATCTTGTCAGCTTTTTCTTTATATATTTCGAATTTTTCTGACTTTGATAGGAGATCATATTGAATATTTAAATTTCTTTTCTCATTATTTGTTTGTTTGAAAATTATCCCTTCAATTTTTTTTACTAATAATTCAAATTTTTTTTGTTTTAAGTGATGATTATAATAATTTTCTAAACCAGTACATAAATCTATTTCATTTTCGTAGTTTATTTCTTTATCTAAAAACCAAACGGAATAAAAATTATCATTAAATATTGAAAAGTTAAAGTTTTTGTTTTGAAACCTATCTATCCATATGTTCCAACTTCTAAATATTTCTTTTAAGTTTGCATCGTTTATAAAATCAATATTTTTCTCCATTATTTCCGAGTCGATAATATTACTAAATACCTCTAATTGTTTTGTAAGGATAGGGCTTACTCCTTGGTAGGTATTTATTAAACAGTGTTTCAAAGATTCAGGGACTGTTGAAATTGATTCTTTCCATTCTTGAAAAGACTCATTTTCTCGAGGTTGTTTTTTAAGATTTACTGGAGGGTCAGAATAATTTGATCCTGTTGATATTGTTCTAAAACGAGATTGACTTGATTTAATTTGTTTACCAGCCGCGATAATTTTATGTTTCTCATCCAAATAAAAAATATTACTATGTTTTCCCATTAACTCAAAAATTAAATACTTACTAATGTCATCTCCGGGTTTTTTTGCAAAACCAAATTTTATGACTCTTTCGAAATCAACTTGAATTATTGAAATTAAAGCCATATATTTTAACCCGTATCTTATTTGTTTAGAGAGTGTGCTTTCTCTTCCAATCTTTTCCGGCTTGTTTATTTTTAGTATTCTGGGAGAGTCCCCATTCCATGAAATTTCCAACCAAGTTTGAGAATCAACTCCTCTAAAACATAATTGAATTGTATTAGGCTCTGGTTGTTGGGCAGTTTCAAACTTTGTAGGTAAAATGTTTTTTGTCAAATAATGCAAGACAGATCTAATCGATGTGATATCCATTATCTGTGGTACACCTTTTTGCATTATTTCTTTTTTAGTTCACAAGGAGTTCATCCTACTGTAAAAAATTTAATATGAAAAATCAAAAAAAACTCATTATCCTTACAGGACCTAGCGGGGTAGGCAAAGGAACCGTTATTAAAGAAATATTAGGTAAAGATAAAAATATTTGGCTTTCAATTTCAGCAACTACTAGAGAACCTAGAGAGGGAGAAAAGGAGGGAGAAAATTATTACTTTTTAAATCAAAAAAAGTTTAAAGAGATGATTAAACAAAACCTTTTTCTTGAATGGGCTCAATTTGCTGGAAATTACTATGGAACTCCTTTATCTTCTGTCAATGAGAAAATTAATAATGGATTTACCGTATTACTTGAAATTGAAGTAGAAGGCGCCAAGCAAATAAAAGAGAAATTTCCAAATGCTCTGTCAATATTTTTGCTACCCCCAGATAAAGAGGAGTTAGAGAGAAGAATTAGAAATAGAGGTACAGAAAAAGAAGAGGCAATTAAAAAAAGGCTCTTAAGGGCTAATTACGAGATTTCAACATCAAATCAATTTGATTTTGCATTAATAAATCAAAATGTTGATGAAACAGCGAAGAAAATACTTAAGTTAATAAAAACCTGATTATTCTCTCATTTATCAGCTCATTGGATGGAATAATAAATCTGGGAAAAACCTATTAAATTCAATAATTATTCCAGCAGTAAGGCTTAGCCAAATTGCTGCTACTACTGGGGCAGATCTAATAAATTTTGTGTTTAGAATTTTGAACATTTGTTTTAATGAAAGTATTTAAAGATGTTTAGCGAGGACCATTAAGTGTGATATTTTTATCCTTCTCCCTTAAGTCTCCATTTCTACCTTGTTTATTAGCAAGAAGGGGCCATTGTGCACCTTTAATAAGACATTTTCTTGCTAAGTCTAAATCAATAATGATCTCAAGATCTGCTGGATTCTTAGTCTTTTTTGATTCAATCAAATACTCTCTTCCTGACCAGCCTATTATTCCAGCAATGTAAATGAACAACACTCCGGGAATAAGTAAATCTCCTTCATGACCTCTATTTAAAAGAGCTCCCCACGGCTCAAGTGGAGGTCCAATAATTAAATGTGGAAGACCATCATCTCCGCATGAAGCTTTACCGTATCTTTCAAATCTTGCAATATCTTTTGGAGTGTTTGCAGAATTTGCTCTCTCAATGAATTTAGGGTTTTCAGAGCATTTTGTGAGGGCAGATGCAGTATATTCTGTGCTTGCCCTGTCTGCGTTTAATACAGGACCATTAGCAGCTAAAGCAATTGGAGTAATTCCTAGGAAGAGAAAAACCGAGGTTATGATTGAAAAAAAGAATTTCATAAGTTGCAATCTTTAATTACTTAATAGTGTGTTAAGTAAGAAATTAATATTAAAATAGAGCAAGTTGAATCAAAAATGCATAAAGTTTTAGCTATTGAAACAAGTTGTGATGAGACATCTGTCTCAATAGTTTCTAATATTGGCGATACTTTCAAAATACATTCCAATATAATTGCATCTCAAATTGAAGATCATTCAAGATGGGGAGGGGTTGTTCCTGAACTTGCGGCCAGAAAGCACTTAGAGTTATTACCTTATGTTTTAGAAAAAGCTTTAAAAGAATCAAAAATCAAAATTGAAGAAATTGATTATGTTGCATCAACAGTGGCTCCTGGATTAGTTGGGTGTTTACGAGTTGGCTCGATAACAGCAAGATCACTTTGTATCTTACATTCAAAGCCATTTTTGGGTGTTCATCATTTGGAGGGACATTTATCTTCAATTCTATTTTCAGAAAACTATCCAAAGAAATCTTTTCTTACATTGCTTGTTAGTGGTGGACACACTGAATTGATAAAGGTTGATGATAGAAGGGGAATGCAAAGACTTGGGAAAAGTTTTGATGATGCCGCTGGAGAAGCCTTTGATAAAGTTGGAAGATTATTAGGGCTTAGTTATCCAGGAGGACCAGCAATTGAAAAGATTGCTAAAGATGGGGACCCTATGAAATTCAACCTCCCAAAATGCAGGATTTCTGACAAAAACGGTGGATTTCTTAAATATGATTTCTCTTTTAGTGGTCTGAAAACTGCTGTATTGAGGTTAGTTGAGAAAATAAATTTAGATGGAAAGACTGTCCCAGTCCCTGATATTGCTGCAAGTTTTGAGAGAGTAGTGGCTGAAGTTTTGGTAGAGAGAACTATAAGATGTGCAGAAGATCATAGCTTGGAAAATGTTGTTGTGGTTGGAGGGGTAGCTGCCAATAATACATTAAGAAAAATGATGATTAGTGAAGCTGGTAAAAAATCCATTAAAGTTCACTTAGCTCCCCTTAATCTTTGTACAGATAATGCTGCGATGATTGGGGCAGCAGCCTTGTTCAGGATCAAATTTAAGGATCATTTAAGCTCTCTTAAATTAGGTGTATCTGGAAGACTATCAATTGAACAAGCAAATACCCTTTATGAAGAGAATCCTCCTTTTTAATTCCAATGAACAAACAATCTAACATCGAAATTAAAGAGACAAAAAACTTTGTTGATAAAAAGGAACTGAATTTATGGAAAAGAGGTTTTACCCCTCAAGCTGAAATATGGAATGGAAGAATGGCAACTGTTGGTATAGGTTTAATTTTTATAATTATTGCTTTAATTAGCAAATTTTCTTAATAGAAATCAAATATATTTTACTTAAGTAATTTTGAAAGATTTAAAAATTTATTATTTAGGTGGTCAATTAAATTAAAAAGTATTGTATATAATGGACTTGCGATAAGATTATTGATTTAATCAAAATAATTAATGTTTTTATTATTTATAAGTCTATATGACGCCTGAAAGGCTTGGATTACTTTGGGGAATAACTGTATTCGCAGGTGCATGTGCTCGATTGTTTTCTTCTTTTACAGGGTTTCCAAGTGTTGTTATTTTATTGCTTTCTGGATTATTCATAGGAAGATCAGGTTTAGGACTAGTTGAACCTTTAGATCTGGGACAAGGACTTGAAACTATTGTGGGTCTCTTAGTTTGCTTGGTTCTATTTGAAGGGGGATTGAATTTAAAACTACCTGAGGGAAATATAAGAAATACTGTTTTGAAAATTTCATTGGTAAGACTTCTTATTTCACTATCGGCTGGAATTTTTATTGCTCATTGGTTGGCAGGCATTTCATGGCAAGTTGCAGGAATATATAGTGCTATAGTTCTTGCTACTGGACCAACTGTTGTCTCTCCATTAGTTGAACAAATAAAACTAGCTTCCCCTCTTTCAGAAGTTTTAAAAGCTGAGGGTTTGTTGCTTGAACCAATTGGTGCGGTACTAGCATTATTACTTTTGGAATTAACTTTAGGAGACCTACGCGGGATTAAAGAGGTATTTATTGCCTTAATGCAAAGATTAGGGGGAGGAGTTCTAATTGGTTTAAGTGCAGGATGGTTATTATCAGAAATTTTAAAAAAAATAAAAAATGAAGCTTCGTTTGGTATCGAGCTTCAAGTTACCCTTGGGTTTATTTTTCTTGTGTATGGAATTTGTGAATATTTTTTGCCAGAATCAGGCCTGCCCGCTTCTGTAGCGGCAGGTTTTATTGTAGGCAAAAGAGAAGTAATAGATAAGGAGAGATTAGATAATCTAATAGGTGAATTAGCACAATTAGCAATAACAGTTCTTTTCCCTCTTTTGGCAGCGGATGTTTCTTGGGGTGAATTAAGTCCATTAGGTTGGGGAGGGATTAATTGCGTATTTATGTTAATGGTAATTGTTCGTCCTATCTCTATCTGGATAGCAACAATGGGAAGAGAATTAGACTTTAAAGAAAAAGTATTTTTGGCCTGGCTAGCCCCTAGAGGTATTGTTACTGCAGCAGTTGCCTCCCTTTTTTCTATCAGATTAGAGCAGGCTGGTATTCTTGGAGCTGGGCGTCTTCAAGGTTTAGTGTTTCTTACAATATTAATGACCGTAGGAATCCAAGGTCTGACAGCTAAACCTTTGGCTAATCGTCTTGAATTAGGTCAAAAAAAAAATTAGATTAATTTAAGACATCTTTCTATTCGCAATATATCACTTTTACTTTCTGAGAAGAGTTCCCAACTTTGAATTAAATCTGGCCCACTGAGAGAACCAAAAAAGGCTACTCTTAATGATTTCATTAAAACCCCTTTTTTAATGTTATGCATTTTTGAGATTTCGTTTATTATTTCTCTAGCTTTCTCTTGGTTTAGTTTTACGGCATTTTTATCAATTAAGAAATTTAAGATTAGTTTTAGAGATTGTTTGCTATCTCCTTTTGCTAGAAAATCTTGACCTTCCTTTTGGATTGGAGGTAAAAAGAAAAAAGGTTTTGATTGATCAATGGCATCTTTTAAAAGGGTCATCGAGTCTTTTATCAAAATAGCTAATTTAATAGACCATTCTTTAGATGGCGGCTCCCAACTCATCTCATCCCAGTATCTACCAATGATCTCACTTAACCGTACTGATTCCATATTTTTTATGTATTGAGAATTAATCCAATTGAGTTTTTCCCAACTGAATTTAGCTCCAGCTTTATTTATATCTGATAGGTCAAAAATTTTAGATATTTCATCTAGTGAAAGTATTTCATGCTCGAGAGATTTTGGAGACCAACCAAGAAAGGCCATGTAGTTCGCTAAGGCCTCAGGTAAATATCCCATATTTCTAAATTCGTCGATTGAAGTAACGTAATCTCTTTTAGATAATTTTTTACCTTCAGCATTTAGTATTAGCGGAGTATGTGAAAAAGTGGGTTGTTTGAAATTTAATGCTTTATAAATCAATATTTGTTTTGCAGTATTAGAGATATGGTCTTCCCCCCTCACTACATGTGTGATATTCATAAAATTATCATCAACTACAACTGCAAAATTATACAAAGGATCTCCAATCTCATATCCCATAGCCCTTCTTGATAAAACTAAATCACCACCCAAGTCCCTCGCTTGCCATTTGATTTCTCCTCTTATCTGATCTTCCCATTTGATTTGTATCTTTTCATCAATCTTAAACCTTATGACAGAGGACTTCCCTTGGGATATGAATTTTTCTACTTCTTCTTTTGAAAGATTTCTGTGTCTATTATCGTGCTTTGGAGGTAACCCTTTCTTTTTTTGTTCCTCTCTTAATTCAGAAATCTCATCTTCTGTGGTAAAGCATCTATATGCAGCTCCGCATTCTAAAAGCTTTTTGATGTATTTTTTGTGAATCGAAATTCGTTCGCTTTGCTTTACAGGTTCTTCATCCCATTTAAGTCCAAGCCATTTCAAACCATCTAAAATATTTTTGGTGTATTCAGATTTAGATCGCAGAAAATCTGTATCCTCTATTCTGATGAGGAATTTACCACCTATTTTTTTTGCATATAACCAATTAAATAATGCTGTTCTAGCAGTCCCAATATGGAATAAACCTGTTGGACTAGGAGCTAATCTTAAACGTTTTTCCAATTTATATAAAAAAAAACGGGACCGACGGGATTCGAACCCGCAACTTCCGCCGTGACAGGGCGGTGCTCTAACCAGTTGAACTACGGTCCCAGAGCTTAAGTTCCAATAATTATTAGAACACTATTCTTAAAATTATCAGATCATAGTATTTAATTAATGTTGTTGTAATAAAAAAATCTATTAATTTTAGGATTTGAAGAAAAAGTAACTTTAGACCTATCTAATTATGTTGAACTATTTATTTTTGAGGTCTAAAGCCAGCAGGTTCTATCAACCTAACTTGGTTACCTCTAGCTGTAAATTCTCTGCCTTGGTCACTTTGTACGACAACTCTTCCGCCAGATTTAACTCTGATGACTCTTGCACGAACCCATCCTAAAGCTGCTGATTCGAGGACTTTAACTACGTCCCCTGGTTGTAGATCTAACTCCATTTTATGAAAAAATGATTTACTTGATGTTGATCAAACGCGTCGTGGAGGACTTGAACCCCCGACATCAGGTTTTGGAGACCTGCGTTCTACCAACTGAACTAACGACGCATTTAAATGATTATAAGCGCCTTTGTGAAAAATAAGGTTGTTGATTTACAACTTTATCGATCAAAGCGTTGTTTTACGCGAGTAGCTTTTCCTACCCTATCTCTTAAATAGAATAATTTAGCTCTTCTTACTTTACCTCTACGTTCAACTTTTAGAGAGGCAACTTGTGGACTATGTAGCATAAATACTCTTTCAACCCCTATGCCTTGGAAAATCCTTCTAACTGTAATTGTTTGGTTAATGCCTCCATGCCTTTTTGCTATGACAACACCTTCATAAGGTTGAACTCTTTCTTTGTTACCCTCCGTAATTTTTACGCCAACTTTAACAGTGTCCCCAACGTAAATTTCAGGTAATTCTTTTTTTAATTGTTCAATCTCAAATTCCTCAATAAGGTTGGAAATACTTAAAGTCTTTGTAGTTTCAGAAACCAAGTTTTTTTCTTCTTGTTCGACTGCCACATCAATTGATTCGTCAACTTCATTAACGGTTTCTAATTCATTTTCTTGTTTCTCTTTAGCCATTTTGGTCTTTGTTGTCCTACAAGTTTAATATCTTAACCTTTTGACTCGCCTTTAGTAACCTTTTTGCTAAATGAAATTGTTTTTGAA
>CACARV010000016.1 GCA_902535025.1 uncultured Prochlorococcus sp. | reverse complement strand
CCACCACTAGTAGATACTACTTGAAGATGTCTTTCTCTGATTTGACAAGCAATTTCCTCTAATTGTGAAACTGTTAAGCCGTGAAGTTGATTTGGATGACTTAACTCACTTAAAAGCATTTAACAAAAATTGGTACCTATATAATCTAAAACGCCGAGGTGCAAAATGAGTATTTTTTTTGAAATAGATCATGTAATGTTTTATTAGATTAATAAATAGTGCTAAAAATATAAATATGAAAGATTATTTTGAAAAAATACTTCAAGCTGAAGTCTATGAAGTAGCTAAAAAAACACCACTAGAGAAAGCTCATAATTTAAGTAAAACACTTAATAATGAAGTTTTTCTAAAAAGAGAAGATCTTCAAGATGTATTTTCATTCAAAATAAGAGGAGCATACAACAAGATGAGTAAGCTCAGTAAAAAAGAGCTTACTCAGGGAGTAATTACTTCAAGTGCTGGAAATCATGCTCAAGGTGTTGCACTAAGTGCTCTCAAATTAAATTGTCAAGCAACCATATTAATGCCAATTACAACACCTCTAGTCAAAGTTAATGCAGTAAAAAATTTAAAAGCAAAAGTTATATTATTTGGTGATAATTATGATGAAACTTACAATGAAGCAATCAGGATTAGCAAAGAAAGAAATTTATGTTTTATTCATCCTTTTGATGATCCAGATGTTATTGCAGGACAAGGAACCATCGCTATTGAACTTGAACAGCAACTAAATGAAAAACCTTATGCAATTTATATTGCTGTTGGTGGTGGTGGATTGATATCAGGAATTTCTTCATATATAAAAAAAATATGGCCTGAAGTAAAAATAATAGGCGTAGAGCCTGAAGATGCAGACGCTATGACAAAATCCCTGGAAGAATCAAAAATTGTTGAATTACCGTCTGTTGGTCAATTTGCAGATGGAGTGGCGGTTAAAAAAATTGGTGAAAATACTTTTGATATTTGTAGAAAATACATAGACAAGATGATTAGGGTTAATACTGATGAAATATGTGCTGCTATAAAAGATGTTTTTGAGGATACTAGATCAATACTTGAGCCTGCAGGGGCATTATCAATTGCAGGCATGAAAAAAGATATTTTAAATTCGAATCATTCACATAGAAAAATGGTTGCGATTGCATGTGGTGCAAATATGAATTTTGAGCGGCTTAGATTTGTAGCTGAAAGAGCAGAACTTGGTGAGTGTAAAGAAGTAATGATGGCTGTTGAAATTCCTGAACATGCAGGAAGTTTAATTGATTTTTGTAAGTTACTTGATAATAGAAATTTAACCGAATTTAGCTATAGGATGTCGAATTCAAAGAATGCACAGATCTTTGTAGGAGTTCAAGTCTATGGGTTAAATGATAAAAAAAATCTTTTAAATGTATTTAGAAATTCTAAGTACTCATTTATTGACATAAGTGATGATGAATTATCTAAAAATCATCTCAGACATATGGTAGGTGGTAGATTACCAAAGAATTTTAAAGAGATGGATTATAGAAACTTTGTTGAGCTTTTATACAGATTTGAATTTCCTGAAAGGCCTGGCGCATTAATCAACTTCTTAAATAATATGAAATCTAATTGGTCTATAAGCGTTTTTCACTACAGGAATTATGGTGCTGATGTAGGGAAAATAGTTATTGGAGTTTTAATCGACAAAAATGAGATTTTAGAGTGGAATAAATTTGTAAGAATTTTAGGCTATAAATTCTGGGATGAAACTCAAAACGATACATATAGATTATTTCTTGGTGCATCAGATTAAATTTAAGGTAAATTAGGAAAGATTTCGGTAATTAAAATCAATCAATCTGATCTAAATACCACTTCAATATCTGATATAGATCTGGTTACTAAAGTGGAAGCTGTTCTATATTTGAAAGGCAGACCAATAACAAAAAAAGATCTTTCAGAAATTACTAATTCTGATATCAACTCAATAAATGATGCAATTAAAGATCTAAAAAATAAATACTCTAATCCCAACTCAGCTATTGAATTAAATGTAGTTAATAATAGTTTTTCTCTAGAACTAAAATCTAGTCTCAATGAATTCGTCGATGATTTACTTCCTTCTGATTTGAAAACATCCGAATTAAGGACATTGGCTACTATTGCGATCAAAAAAAAGATCCTACAATCAGATCTAATACTTATTAGAGGTTCAGGCGCTTATGATCATATTAGAGAATTATTAGAAAAAAAATTTATCGTCAAACGAAAGCAAAAAGATGGTAGATCATATTGGTTATCATTATCAGAAAAGTTTTTTCAAACTTTTGCTGTAAGTAATGAATATCTCTCAAATATTGGAAGCAGTAATAATAAGCAGCAATAATAAGTAAATGTTAGGATATATTAAATTACGTCAAGATAATGTTATCTGAGATTTTTGCAGTTCTGGGTCAAACTTTATCAATTTATTCTTTCATATTGATAATTAGAATTTTACTTACATGGTTTCCAGGTATTGATTGGAGTAACAGTGTTTTATCTGCATTAACTTCTATCACAGATCCTTATTTAAACATTTTTAGAGGTATTATCCCTCCAATAGGTGGATTTGATATTTCATCTTTATTAGCTTTTTTACTTTTAAATGTTATACAAAATTTAATTACAAATCTTCAGTATGCAAGCTTAGGTTATAGTTAAACTTATCTATCATCTCCAGAACCTCTTATCTTCCCTTTAGCAGCTCTTAATTTTAATTTTTCAAGGTTTTGTAATGCAACATCCTCTAAATTGAAATTTAATTCTGTACAAAGATTAGATATGTACCACAAAACGTCTCCCAACTCTTTTTTAATACCTAATTTTGATTCGTTATCAAATATTCCATTTTTATCTCTTATAACCTTTTTAACTTTTTCTGCGACCTCTCCAGCCTCTCCAACTAAACCAAGAGTTGGATAAATATTGTTTGAGCCTAAATCTGGATATTGCGCTGTTTCTCTAGCTTTTTTCTGATAAGTTTTAAAATCCATGACTTAAATAACTAACTTTGGGTATGGTAAATTTATTTATATCTAGCAATATTATCTATATATGTCGAATATTGATTTAAAAAGAAGAACAAAAATAGTAGCAACTATTGGTCCTGCAACTCAATCTGAAGAGACAATTACAAATTTAATTAAAGCTGGAGTAACAACATTCAGATTAAATTTCTCGCATGGCGATCATAAAGATCATGCTGAGAGGATAAAAACCATAAGGGAAGTATCAAAAAAGTTAGATATAGATATTGGAATATTGCAAGATCTTCAAGGACCTAAAATAAGATTAGGGCGCTTTAAAGATGGTCCAGTAAAAGTTAAAAAAGGTGATAAATTCACACTTACATCGAATGAAGTCGAATGTTCAAATATTATTGCAAATGTAACCTACGACAAACTTTCTCAAGAAGTTTCAGAAGGGAAAAGAATACTATTAGATGATGGTAAAATAGAAATGATTGTGGAAAAAGTAGATATAAAAGCTGATCTTTTAGAGTGCATAGTAACTGTAGGGGGAGTTCTTTCTAACAATAAAGGTGTTAATTTCCCTGATGTTCAATTATCAGTAAAAGCATTAACAGAAAAAGATAAAGAAGATTTAAAATTCGGTTTATCTGAAGGGGTGGATTGGATAGCACTAAGTTTCGTAAGAAATCCATCCGATATAAACGAGATAAAAGATTTAATAAACAAAAATGGGCATTCAACTCCCGTAGTCGCAAAAATAGAAAAATTTGAAGCGATTGATCAAATTGATACAGTATTACCCTTATGTGACGGGGTTATGGTCGCAAGAGGTGATTTGGGAGTTGAAATGCCTGCTGAAGAGGTACCTCTTTTACAAAAGGAATTAATAAGAAAAGCCAATACATTAGGTATCCCAATAATTACAGCGACTCAAATGCTTGATTCTATGGCTTCGAATCCAAGACCAACTAGGGCTGAAGTTAGTGATGTTGCAAACGCAATTCTGGATGGAACAGATGCAGTAATGCTTTCTAATGAAACTGCAGTTGGTGATTATCCTGTAGAGGCAGTAGAAACGATGGCAACCATAGCAAGAAGAATTGAAAGGGATTATCCACTTAAAGCTATTGAGAGCCACTTACCTAGTACTATCCCAAATGCTATTAGTGCAGCAGTAAGTAATATAGCTAGACAACTTGATGCAGGAGCTATAATCCCTTTAACAAAATCAGGCTCTACAGCTCGAAATGTAAGTAAGTTCAGACCACCTACACCTATCTTGGCAACTACTACAGAGAGGAGTGTAGCAAGAAGATTACAACTTGTTTGGGGAGTTACTCCCATAGTAGTTAAAAATGATGAAAGAACTGCAAAAACTTTTAGTTTAGCTATGCAAATTGCTCAGGAAATGGGGATACTAAATCAAGGAGATTTAGTAGTGCAAACTGCAGGCACATTAACTGGAATAAGTGGCTCTACAGATTTAATAAAAGTCGGTTTAGTAAGAAAGATTGTTTCAAGAGGAATTTCAATAGGGGAAATCGGTGTTACGGGTAAAGCAAGAATAATAAAAAATAATCTAGATATGTCATTAATTTGTCCAGGAGAAATATTATTTGTGCCGGAAGAATTAATGAAAAATATTCCACTTAGTAAAAATATTGCGGGCATTGTTACGAACCAAAATATAAAAGATGTTTATGATTTGTTTAACAAAAATAATAAAAAGATTTCTACAATTTGTAATTTAGAAAATATGGATGATCATCAAATAAGCAATGGCGACCTTATTACACTGCAGCTAAATGAAGGTGTTATATACACGGGGCAAATTGAAGATGATGATGATGCATTAGATAAATATAAATATGTCTAGGAATATCTCAATAAAAGAAGCCTTAGGCATGGCCACAAAAACCTTAGTTTCGAACAAATTGAGAAGTTCGTTAACAATGCTTGGGATCATTATAGGAAATGCGTCAGTTATTACACTTGTTGGACTTGGAAGAGGTGCTCAAACATTAGCAAAAAACCAATTAAGTAATTTAGGTGCAAATGTTTTATTCATTGTCCCTGGAAATAATGACACAAGAAGAAGAGGTATTTCATTTCCTAAAAACCTAGTTTTAGAAGATGCTGTAGCAATAAGAAATCAAGTCCCAACAGTTAAAAAAGTTGCTCCTCAAATCTCTGCTAACGAGATAGTACAATCAAATTCTAAAAGCCTTAATATATCAATTGCTGGAGTTACTCCAGAATTTCTTGAAGTAAGAAGCTTTGAAGTAGATAAAGGAAGATTTTTATCAAAAAGCGATGTAAGTAGTGCAAGAAGTTATGTAGTAATAGGTCCTGATCTTAAAGACGAATTTTTCAAAGATAAAACTTCATCACTTGGTAAAAAAATTAGAATTAAAGATCATACTTATGAAATTATCGGAATATTAAAACCAAAAGGTGCAGTATTTGGAAGTAATCAAGACAAAAATGCTTATATACCATTAACCACCATGGTAAATAGGATTACAGGGAAAGATCCTACATATGGTGTAAGTTTAAGCTTCATTAGTGTGGAAGCAATAAATAAGGATGCAACTAGTGCCGCAAAATTTCAAATTACTAACTTATTAAGGCAAAGACATAAAATAATACGAGATGACGACTTTGCCGTTAGATCACAAGAAGATGCATTAAATATTGTAACCAACATAACGAGTGGGTTAACGTTTTTATTGGCAGGTATTGGGGCAGTATCTTTAGTGGTTGGAGGAATAGGAATTATGAATATTATGCTCGTTTCTGTTAGCGAAAGGACTGAAGAAATTGGTCTTAGAAAAGCAATAGGAGCTAAACAGTCCGATATATTAATCCAATTTTTAATTGAGGCATTGATTTTATCTACAATTGGAGGATTAATAGGAACATCAACTGGATTATCAGGTGTTTTCCTATTATCTCTTATTACCCCACTTCCTGCGTCTGTAGGAGTTACAACAACTTTTTCAACCATGATCATTTCAGGATCAATAGGTTTAATCTTTGGTGTTTTACCTGCAAAAAGAGCTTCTAAATTGGATCCAATTGTTGCATTGAGAAGTTTATAAATTGAATTTATAATCATGCTCAATATTTATAAATTAATTGAGATACTGGTGATTCTTCAATCACTAGTTATAACAACAATGCTACCTGTTTATATTCCACTACAATTTATCGATAAATCTATTAATAGTTTTGAGATACCCATCACATGGCAAATTCCAACTATAATTTTGCTAACACTTACTTTTCATAAAAAAGTCGTTTTCAGATCATTTTCTTTATATATAATTTTAGGGTTATTTATTGCTCCAGTCTTTCATCAAGGAGGTTCAATAGGATATTTGCTTACTCCAAATTTTGGTTATTTACTAGGTATATATCCATTAATAAAAATAATTGATAATTTAAATACTACAAATAAAATAAATGTTGGCAACTTTTTAATAAATGGATTTATAGCAATAGGTTCTATGCATTTAACCGGAATATTTTACAACTTAATACTAACTATATTTTACAGCCCAATTAATATATTTTTATATAATTTAGGAAAGTACTCTGTAAGTAAAATTGGATATCATTTTTTAATGCTTTTACCATTATTATTAATCATTAAGCCTATTAACCATTTAAAAAACTGCAAATAATGATTAATAAAATACAAACAAAATTATACTATATATACTTAAGTATTTTTATTATTTTTATAGATCAAATTACAAAATATTTAATTTTTAGTAATTATAAAAAAGTTATAAATAAAGATTTTCTTTTATTTAGATTAGACTTCGTAAAAAATTACGGGGCAGCATTTAACATATTTAGTGGAAATAGAATATTTTTATCCCTCATAAGTATTATTTTTTCAATAGTTCTTACTTATTTAATATTTAGAAAAAATACATTAAACACTTTTGAATTATATTCTTATAGCTTTATTCTAGGTGGAAGTATTGGTAATGGAATAGATAGGATAATAAGAGGTTTTGTAATTGATTTCATAAATCTAAGTTTCATAAATTTTCCAGTATTTAATATTGCTGATGTATCTATTAATATTGGTTTTGTTTTATTTATTTTCAGTATTTTTAAGAACAAACAATAATATGAATTACTTTAAATTAAAGTATACAAAATATTTTATCTTTATCTTATTTCTATATATATTGGTCTCAACATTAGTAAAAATAATAAATATTTATACATTTTTATTTTTAATATTAATTATGTATATCTTTTATAAAATTGATAAAAGATTATTTAAAAAAATAATTTATAAAGTTATATTCAAGGATAAAAAGAATACACTTTTATTCAAAAATACATATGGTGCTGCCAAGATAAGTTTAGATAGTATCGAAAAAATCAATAAAAAAATTAACGATCAAGTAAAATTTGAATTGTTGAATTATCAAAAAAATAAACTAGATACACAATTAAAAACAGGAGATTATGAAGTTACACTTTTTGGAGCGGGTTCTTCTGGAAAAACATCCATAGCTAGATCTTTGTTGAAAAATATTGTCGGACAAACTTCAGCAAAAATAGGTACGACAAAGCAAATTAATAGCTATAAAATTCGTATTCCAATCTTAAAAAGAAACATTAATATTATAGATACTCCAGGATTATTTGAACCATCTAAGTTAGGAGAAGAAAGGGAAAAAGCAACAATTTTACAAGCATCAAATTCTGACTTAATTCTTTTTGTTTTAGATCAAGACATAAATAAATACGAAAATTATTTGATAAAAGAGTTATTGAAAATAGGAAAAAAAATAATAATAGTACTTAATAAATGTGATTTAAGGTCTAGAGATGAAAATAACCTTATCAATGAAAATATAAATTATATTACTTCAGCTAAAAAAAATAAAATTTCTGTTGTTCAAACAATTGCAGTAAATCCACAATCTAATTATGTTAAATCAGAAGCCTTAAATTTAATTCCAGAGGTAGGAATTTTATTTAAAGAAATAATCGAAACTCTCGATAACAATGGGGAAGAGTTATTGGCAGATAATATCCTATTTCGATCAAATAAGTTAGGAATTAAAAGTAAAAATTTTTTACAAGAACAAAGATATTTAATGTCAAATAAAGTAATTAAAAAATATATGTGGATAACTGGAGGAGTAATACTAGTTAATCCTCTCCCTGCTGTAGATTTTCTTACTACTACATCTGTAAATATCCAAATGATAATGGAATTATCAAAGATATATGAAATAAAACTTACTAAAAAAGATGCAAAAGATTTATCGAAATCATTGCTTAGTGCTTTAGCTAAACAAGGTATCCTTAAAGGGGGACTCGCAATTATATCTCCTGCTTTAGCTACAAGTTTGACTAAAATAATTATATCTAAATCGATACAATCAATTACAGCATGCTGGTTAATAAGAATAGTTGGACTAAGTTTGATTGAATATTTTAAAAATGGGCAAGATTGGGGAGATGGGGGAATTCAGGAAGTTGTTGATAAGATATATAAAATAAGTAAGAGAGAAGATATCCTAAATAACTTCGTAAAAGAAGCTATTTCAAAAATTGAAATAAACAAGTATTTTAAATCAAATAAAAGATTACCTCCATTTCCTATGTAATATTGGATAATTGATCATTTAGATAAGTTCTGAAATCAAAGATAGTTATTAAAAGTAAGTAAGCAATACAAATGGCTACAGATATAAAACCTGTTACTATTGCAATAATTTTTGATCTACCGATATTCATTGATAATCATCTAAAAATCTTAAAAGTTCTTCAATATGGGAATCTTTTGTATTGTAGTTGCCCATTACGACTCTTAAATAATATTTATCTTTAAATTTTGGTCTAGAAAGCATAAAATTTTTTTTTATTAGTTCATTAACTTTAGTTTGAGTCCAGAAATATGCATCTTTTGGAGTAAGTCCCTTTGGAAGGAATGAAACAATATGTAAAGGCCCTGAATATATTTCAAATTTTTTTTTACAAATATGTTCAATAAAAAATTCTTTTCTTTTAATTGATGATTGTAATATATTTTCTATTCCAATAAGGCCTAAAAAACGTAACCCAAGCCATAGTTTTATAACCTCTGCAGGTCTTGAACCTTGTATACCTATTTCTCCCCTATTTATAATTTTATCTTTGGATGAAATGTATGGTAGTCCAGTAGAAAAGGTATTTTCTAAAGAACTCATATTTGAAACTATCAACAGAGAAGATGTTTTTGTGATTCCAATTATTTTTTGAGGATTTATTGTTATTGAATTTGCTTGATTAATACTATTTAGACCCTCTATGGGAATAGATGTTATGGCAAAAATCCCTCCAATGGAACCATCAATATGTAACCAAATATTTTTTTCTTTGCATACTTCACTTATATCTTTAATAGGATCAATTGCTCCTCTTACAGTTGTACCTAGAGTAGCAACAATAGCGAAGATTTTTTTATTATCAATAAAACATTTATCTATAGTTTTTCTAAGATTTTGTATATCCATACAACCGTTATTATCAGTTTTAATCCTGACAAGATTTGATTCATTAAGACCCATTATTCTTGTACATTTAATAAAGGAGGAATGCGCATCTTCACTAACAAGTAATACAGAATTAGGATCTGAAACTAATCCAGCATTATGTCTAGCTGCTATAAGTGCATTTAAATTACTTAAAGTACCTCCGCTAGCTGCTATGCCTCCTGAAGAATCATTAAAACCTATTTTCTTTGCAAACCATTTGCATAATGATTCCTCCAGCAAAGTAACACTTGGAGACAACTCGTAAGCAAGAAGATTATTATTTAAACCAGCAGCAATTAAATCTCCTAAAATAGAAAAAATCAGAGGTGGGGGATCAAGATGAGCTAGAGAGCCGGGATGAACGGGATTAAATGAATTATTCAGAAGGGATTCAATGTCTGAAAACAGATCTTCTGTAGAATTACCATCCTCATCAGGCATTAAGCACTTGAAATTATCATCAAAGGGTAATGGACCATATTTCTCTGATTTTGAGTACCAATCACAAAGAATTTGAGTTGCTCTATTAAGGAGAGTAATAAGGTTATCGTTAGTCCCTAAACTCGAAGGAAAGTATATATCTTTTTTATTAATTAAATCTTCAGTCATCAGATAAGATATCTATTAATAAGTCTATTCTCAATATTGGTAAATGAGGTATATTTTTGAAAATGTAAATAGTAATCAAAATCAACAGAAAGAAATTAATACTTCAAAATACTCTAAATGGATGAACTATTTATTAAGAAGATCAGAAGAAATTGGAAAAGTTGAGTTGCCAATCTGTTCAATAATTTTAGATGAAAGAGGAAGATGTATTGGAAGAGGGGTTAACAAGAGGAATATAAATAAAGATCCATTAGGTCATGCTGAGATAATGGCACTAAGGCAGGCATCTCTAATAAAAAATGATTGGAGATTTAATGAATGTATCATTATCACAAATTTAGAACCATGTACAATGTGTGCTTCGGCACTTATACAAGCAAGGATGGGTAAGGTAGTTTTTGGTGCATACGATAAGAAAAGAGGTGGATTGGGCGGCTCAATTGACTTATCAAAGCATAAAAGTTCTCATCACAAGATGGAAATTGTAGGAGGTATTTTAGAAGACGAATGCAGTCAAGTTTTACAAATATGGTTTAAAAAGTTGAGGACTCAAAAATAGAATATTTTTTTAACTCAGTATCAAAAAGGTTTAATAATCTGTCTACATTTTCCTCACTTGAGTTAAAGCCCATTAATCCTATGCGCCATACCTTACCAGACAATTCTCCAAGTCCATTTCCTATTTCAATGCCAAAGTTTCTTAAGAGATGATTTCTAAAACCATCTCCATCAACTGCAGGTGGGATCTTAACTGTTGTGAGAGTTGGCAATCGGTAATCCTTTGATACATGTAATTCCATTCCTAGACTTTCTAGACCATTCCAAAGTTTCTCTGCATTTTTATTATGCCTATTCCAAACATTCTCTAAACCTTCATTTGCAATTAAACGTAAACCTTCTCTAATAGCAAAATTCATATTTACAGGGGCGGTATGATGGTAAACGCGGTCAGAACCCCAATATTTGTTTAAAAGGGATAAATCTAAATACCAGTTAGGAACTTTTGTTTTTCTTGAACTTAATTTTTCTTCAGCTCTCTCATTCATTGTAAAAGGACTTAATCCAGGCGGGCAACTTAATCCTTTCTGGCTGCAACTATACGCTAAATCTATTTTCCATTCATCTATCAATAGTTTTAAAGCGCCAAGAGAAGTAACTGCATCAACCAAAAACAAACAATTATTTTTTCTACATACATCGCCAATTCCAATAAGAGGTTGTAAAACTCCACTAGATGTTTCAGCGTGAACGATAGCAAATATAGCTGGTTTTTTAGTCTCTATTTCATGCTTGATTTCTTCATAAGAAAATGATTCACCCCAGGGTTTTTCCATAACAGATACATCTGCTTTGTATCTAGTAGCCATATCAACAAGTCTGTCTCCAAAATATCCTTTTTTAGCGATGAGAATTTTTTCTCCTTCCTCAATAAAATTCGCTATCGAAGCTTCCATAGCTGCACTTCCTGTACCACTCATTGGGAGAGTAAGACGATTATTGCATTGCCATGTATATCTTAGAAGTTGTTGAACATCAGACATTAATGAGATATATGCTTCATCTAAATGACCAATTGGATTTAGGGAAAGAGCATTTAAAACTTCTGGATGTGCGTTTGAAGGCCCAGGACCTAATAGAAGTCTAGAGGGAACATAAGTCTTTGAGAAATGAGATAAATTCTCTTCATTTAAAGCCGAAATAAGTTTTGCCTCTGTCAAAGCACTACATTTAATTACTTTTAAATTAAACTAATATCGCTACATAAGCGATAATTATTTATAGAAATTCATTCAATTTAAATATTTTGGTAAACAATTATTAAACATATGACTTGAAACACTAAAAGAAGTCATCTAGTCTTATAAAAAGTTACCATTGATACATAACAAGAATCATCTAGTTATTAATTTCATATAAGGTATTACAAAATTATGTCTAAGTCTCCCCAAGATGTTTTAAGTCAAATTAAAGACGAAGGAATTGAACTCATTGATTTAAAATTCACAGATATTCATGGAAAATGGCAACATTTAACACTTACATCAGACATGATTGAGGAGGATTCTTTTACAGAAGGCTTAGCTTTTGATGGATCATCAATAAGAGGTTGGAAAGCAATTAATGCATCAGATATGTCAATGGTGCCTGATGCAAGTACAGCTTGGATTGATCCTTTTTATAAACATAAAACTCTAAGTATGATTTGCTCTATTCAAGAGCCAAGAAGCGGAGAGCCTTATGATAGGTGCCCAAGAGCTTTAGCTCAAAAGGCATTAAAATATTTAGACTCTACTGGAATAGCAGATAATGCATTCTTTGGACCAGAGCCAGAATTCTTTTTATTTGATGATGTTAGATATGACTCTAAAGAAGGAGGTTGTTTTTATAGTGTAGATACTATTGAAGCGCCATGGAATACAGGGAGAATAGAAGAAGGTGGAAACTTAGGATACAAAATACAATATAAAGAAGGATATTTTCCAGTATCTCCAAATGATACTGCGCAAGATATCAGATCTGAGATGCTTCTTCTTATGGGTGAATTAGGTATCCCCACAGAAAAACATCACCATGAAGTTGCTGGTGCTGGCCAACACGAGCTTGGAATGAAATTCGATTCTTTAATAAATGCTGCTGATAACGTCATGACCTATAAATACGTGGTTAGAAACGTAGCTAAAAAGTATGGCAAAACAGCTACCTTTATGCCTAAGCCTGTATTTAACGATAATGGTACTGGAATGCATGTTCACCAAAGTTTATGGAAGGGTGGAGAGCCATTATTCTTTGGTGAAGGTTCCTATGCAAATTTATCTCAAACAGCTAGATGGTACATCGGAGGAATACTCAAACATGCTCCTTCATTCCTAGCATTTACTAATCCAACTACAAACAGTTATAAAAGATTAGTTCCAGGGTTCGAAGCACCTGTTAATCTTGTCTATTCTGAGGGAAATAGATCAGCTGCTGTCAGAATTCCTTTAACTGGTCCAAGTCCAAAAGCTAAAAGATTAGAATTTAGATCAGGTGACGCACTTGCTAACCCATATTTAGCTTTCTCAGTAATGATGCTTGCTGGTATTGATGGAATAAAAAATCAAATAGATCCTGGTGATGGTGTAGATGTTGATCTATTCGAATTACCAGCAGATGAACTTGCAAAAATTGATACTGTTCCTTCATCTCTTAATGATTCACTTAATGCGCTTAAGTCAGATAAGGATTATTTGTTAGCTGGCGGAGTTTTTACTGAAGATTTTATTGATAACTTTATTGATATAAAATATGAAGAGGTGCAACAACTAAGACAAAGGCCTCATCCACATGAATTCTTTATGTACTACGACGCATAAGTAAATATTCGTTTGTTTTAAAAAATCAATTTGAGAAATATCACAAAATATTCTCAAATTGGTTTTTTTTTTGTTGGAATATATATATACAAATTACAAAATGGCTAGGGAATCTATTTCAAAAATTGCATATAAAACACTCCAACAGAGTAAAAGCATAGCAGGATTTGCCCATAAGCAAATCAGTTCGAGACTTATGAATTTTATTCTTCCCGATTCAAAGCTTAAAAATTTTGATATAGATAAAGAACTTTTATTGCAAATCCAAAATTCAATGGATAACTTAAGAGAAGAAGATTGGAATGATGCTGAAAAAAATATATATCCAAAAAAATTATTATTTGATGAGCCATGGCTTAGATATCTATCTCAATATCCTAAAATTTGGTTAGACATGCCTATTACATGGGACAGACGGAGAAAACAAAACTTCGAGGACCTTCCAAAATCGGTTGAAAAAGATAATTATCCTCAATATTATTTGAGAAATTTTCATCACCAAACAGATGGTTATTTATCAGATTTTTCAGCTAGTATATACGATTTACAAGTTGAGATACTTTTTAACGGAAGTGCCGACTCAATGAGGAGGAGAATAATAAAACCAATCAAAGAAGGTCTTGAAACTTTTAGGGACAGAAAAAAAAGTTCTATAAAAATTCTTGATGTGGCTACAGGATCTGGGAGGACTTTAAAACAATTAAGAGCGGCATTCCCAAAAGAAAAAATTACAGGAATAGATTTATCAGATTCATACTTGAAAGAAGCAAGTAGATATATTTCAGAATTAGATGGTGATTTAATTGAGTTAATTAAAGGTAATGCTGAAGAATTACCATTTGAAAATGATAGTCTTCAATGCATTTCTTGTGTTTACTTATTTCATGAATTACCAAGAACAATTAGAGCTAAGGTATTAAACGAATTTTTTAGAGTTCTTGAACCTGGAGGAACATTAGTGTTAGCTGATTCGATTCAAATTAGTGATTCTCCTGACTTCACATCGATAATGGAAAACTTTTATAAAACCTTTCATGAGCCTTTTTATTGTGATTACATAAAGGAAGATATTGATACTAAAATAGAGGATGTAGGATTTAAAGATGTGAAATCAAATTCCTTTTTTATGACCAAGGTATGGTCTGCAATAAAGTAAATTTAAAATTTTATGACCTACTGGGATAAAGATACTATTAAGCTTGTTCAAAGTCTTAATGCTAAGTTAAAAATTGATCATTCAAAATGGCATAAAGATAAAGGAAATAAATATAAAAGATCGGCAGAACTTCTTTCGGCGGGCTTATGTCAATTAATTATTTCTTGTAACGAGAATCAAACTATTGAGTATATGGAAGAAAGTATTAAATGGTTAAAAGAAATTAATTTTGATCAACCTTGCCCAAGTAAAAATCACCGTTTTAAAGCTAACTGAAGCCTATTACCTTTATTACTCCATCTAATGTCATCAAAACATTCGTTAATAATGTATAAGCCACGGCCATTTACACTGTTTATTTTTTTTGGTAATTTATAATTTCTTTTTTTTATTTCTAAACCATTACCTTGGTCTTGAATTTGCCAAACACACCAATTGGGGGTAATTATTCTTCTTACTCTAATATTTTTTGTAGGATCTAATCTATTTCCGTGTTTTACTGCGTTAACAAGAGCTTCATGTAATCCAAGTTTGATGAGATAGCTTGATTGAGAATTCTTAATAGGTTCTAATAATTGATCAACAAATTCATTTAACTGTAATGATGATTCGAATTCATAGATTGACCAGTTAATCTTGGTCCTTCTAAAAAACTTTTTTAAAATATTTTTGCCCCGAAATAAGGACATAATAATATTTTGATACTAATTTAATTTTAACTTATAAAATGCCTTAATTTAAAGAATATTATTATGTCTGTCCGAGATAGCGGGATGCCGTAGGATGGAATCCATGAGTCTTACACCTCTTAATTGATTTACTAAAGGCATATGTCCTTCAGGAGCATCCAATGACCAGATAAAAGATCCGGGATATCTAGTCCATGAGCCTTCTTTTTTCCAACCTATTTTTGGCCACATTAATTCATATCTTTTTCCTACTGATTTTAATATCTTTGCTTGAATTGAGAATCCAAATCTACCTCTAGAATATATAGTCCATAATCTATCAATGGTTTGTAAATCTTTACCTGACATATTCTTAACCTCACTGTAGAAAACATATCCACGTTTTTCAGCTAATTTTCCAGCTAATTTTCGAAGATATGAACTTGTTAATCTATCAGCCTCTTCAAATTTTTGCTCAACTAACATTAATTGCATTTCTTCATAATTAATATCAATATCTGAATAGGTATTAAACCAATTATTGAATTCAGAATCTTCAAAGAAATCAGGTTTATATTTTTTTAAAACTTGCAACAACCATCCAGCAGACCAGTCATCGCCATTTCTATCAAAGATTTCAAACAATTTAGGGCCAAGTTTATAAATATTTTCAAATTCAGATTCGATTTGAGTTAATAAACCTATCCTTTTTCTTTGATTGGAATCTACAAATTTTTTTATCAGATCTAATGTAGCATTACTATAGTTATCTTGTTCTTTGTTATTCATTTTAAAAATCAATCAAAAAGTAAAAACTATCCATGTATTTCAAAAGAAAAGAACTAGAGAAATTTAGAAGTTTTAAAGGACCACTTATAGATGTTAGAAGCCCGAGTGAATATTATAAAGGACACTTGCCTAATTCTATTAACATTCCACTATTTGATAATGATGAGAGATCAATAATTGGAACAATTTATAAAAAAGAAGGAAGACAAAAAGCTGTATTAGAAGGATTGAAATTTTTTGAAAAAAATGGAATCAGTTCTTGATAATTTATTTATAAATATTGACTCTTATAAAAATAATTCTGAAATAAATAATAAAAAATTTTTTATAAAAATATATTGCTCTAGAGGTGGTATGCGGTCACAAAGTATTGCTTGGTTACTAGAAAAATTTAAATTAAATCCCGTTACACTAAATGGAGGATACAAAATATATAGGAGATGGGTATTAGATAGTTTCTCCAAAAAGTTTAATATTGTAGTTATTGGAGGAAAAACAGGGACAGGTAAGACAAGATTAATATCATTACTAGAGAAATATAAATATCAAACTATCGATCTTGAAGGATTTGCTTGTCATAGAGGAAGTACATTCGGCGGTTTAGGAATGAATGAACAACCTTCAAATGAACAATTTGAAAATAAAATTGCAGAAAAATTATATTCCTTTAAAAGTTCTAATAATATTTTTGTAGAAGCTGAAAGTGCAAATATAGGTAAATGCAAAATACCTCATGAATTTTTCAATCAAATGAAAACTTCAAAAAGAATTGAAATTTTAAGGAGCGAATCAAACAGGTTGGATGAGTTGATTAATACTTATAGTGTTTTTAAGAAAGAAGAACTCCAAGAATCTGTACTAAGAATAAAAAAAAGATTAGGACCTCAAAGAACAAAAATAGCTCTTGAATCGATTAATAATGAGAAATGGGACGAAGTTTGTAGATCAGTTTTGGATTATTACGATAGGTGTTATGAATATGAAAAGGTTGGGAAAGAAAATATAACAATATTAGATTTAACCGACAAAAAATATGATAAAAGGATCTTAGAGTTAATAAATAATGTTTTATAAAGTAATTACAAACGAATGTGAAAAATATTTCCTAATATAAAAAATTATAAATCGAACATCATGACAGCAAATAAAAGTGCCAAAATACAATTCTATGAAGGAACTGATGAACCAGTAGTTCCTGAAATAAGACTGACTAGGAGTAAGGATGGTACCACCGGCCAAGCATTATTTTTGTTCGAAAAACCTCAGGCATTATCTGCAATTGCAGACGGTGAAATCACAGGTATGCGTATGATTGATACTGAAGGTGAAATACTAACTAGGGAAGTAAAAGTAAAGTTTGTTGATGGAGATCCCTTATTTTTAGAAGCAGTTTATGTTTGGAAGAGCAAAACAGATTTTGATAGATTTATGAGATTTGCAAATAGTTATGCCAAATCAAATGGATTAGGATATTCTGAGAAAAAGTAGAAAATTATCCAAATTGAGTAGTTCATCATATTTTAAGTTAGCTGTAATTTTAATCACCTCTTTAATAGTATGGACTTTAAGGGATTTTCTACTTTTAATAATTTGCTCTTTAGTAATTTCAAATATTGTATGTAATTTATGTAATCAAATACAAAATGGATTAAAAATTCCTCGTCCGTTATCTTTATTTTTTGTATTAACAGTTATATCGATAATAGTTTTTTCTATTTTTATTCTTGTACTACCTCCGTTTGTTAGAGAATTCAATGAGATATTAGTTGATATACCAAATGGTTTATCTAGGATAAATATTCTACTTAATACAAATCTGAACAGATTTAATAATCTACTTTATGGTGAAGAATCTGAAAATGTTATAGACATTTTTAATCTTATAAATAATATAGTTACCATTCCAGATGCCGCAACTATTGCAAAAGCTATTCAAGAAAGTTTAAAGAACTTAATTAATATTGCAGGGAATCTGGGCTCAGGTCTATTAAAATTTATTTTCGTTTTAGTAGTCAGTTTGATGATTTCTATTGAACCAAAACAATACAAGGAAAGTATACTTCTATTAATTCCTAAAAATTATCGTAATAAATTTAGAAATATTCTGGAAAAATGCAATATTGCATTAGCAAACTGGACCTTTTCTATGGTTATAAGTTCATTATCGGTAGGTCTTTTATCATTGATAGTTTTATCTATATTAGATGTCAAATATGTTGTCTCCAATGCATTAATAGCAATGGTTTTAAATATAATTCCAAATATAGGTCCAGTTATTAGTGGTATATTTCCAATTTCAATTGCACTATTAGATAATTTCTGGAAACCTCTTGCCGTTTTAGGAGCATATGTAATCATCCAAAATATTGAAAGTTATATAATAATGCCATCTATAATGAAGAAAAAAGCAAATTTACTTCCTGGTTTAACTTTAATATCACAATTTGGATTTACATTCATCTTTGGTCCATTAGGATTAATTTTATCCCTTCCTCTTGCTGTAGTAATACAGGTTTTAATTAAAGAGTCTTTTAATGATATTTAAAATTACTTATTTAATTTTTTATATAAATATGGATAGGAGCAAAGAATAAAGAAAGCCAAGGGATGTTTAGCTAAAGCAAAGTAAAGAGAATTTAAAGTAAAATGATCAAATAATATTCTTAATTCAGTGGAAAGATCTATTAAAACTAAAGAAAATAAAATTAGCAAGTAGTAATTCAACTTCATAATTTTCTGATATGAGTTTAATCTTTAAGCAAAAAAGATGGAGCCAATAAAATACTTGAATAACTACCAACTATAATTCCCAATGATAATGCCATAGAAAACCAAAATAGTGAGTACGATCCAAACAAAATTATGCTTAATAAAGGGATAAGGGTTGTAATACTAGTAAAGGTTGTTCTCCTAAATGATTCATTAACTGATAATTGAATAGTTTCGTTATGGTCTTCTTTCCTTGAGTTTAAATTTTCACGAATTCTATCAAATATAACAACAGTATCATTAACAGAATAACCAGCAATAGTTAACAAGGACACAGCAAATAAACTATTTACCTCGACAGATAATATAATTCCTAGCCAAGAGAAGATACCGAAAACAATTAATAAGTCATGGAATAAAGCTAATAAGGCAAATAACGCATATTTTTTATCAAATCTAATAGTTATGTATAAAGATATTGCAGATAAAGAAACTAACAAAGAAATAACACAATTAGTAAGTAATCTTTTACCAAGCTTTGGACCTATTAATCTTGAGTCTTTACTCTCATAATTTAGAGGTCCAATAATTTTCTCAAGATCAGTAACAAGATCATTTGATTCTTCAATACTTAAATAAGATGTTCTTATTGAAATTAATTTATTATCATTTTGGAACTGCAATTTAATATTATTTAAAACGTTTTTATTTTTAGAGATCGCTCTTAAATCTTCTAAAACTGAATCAGGAGAAATATTAGAACATTCCTCTTTACAAAATCTCTCTATTCTTAATTCATTTCCACCAACAAAATCCATCCCTAGATTTATAGGTTTCTTATAAGGGGTATTAAAAGTAGAATAAAAAATTCCTAAAAGACTCAACAAAATAAGAAAAGTTGAAAAACCAATTATCTTTCTTTTATTTTTTATTAGTTCAAAGTTGAATTTCATGGGAAAATTAGAAATTAAAAAATTAATTAGAAATATTGTTTCTGGGAAAGTAGAGATTTCTTTGTCTTAATGATTGATATGTTGTAAAAAAACGCAAAATAGTTTTAGAACAATTTAATGATGTAAACAAGCTAATTAAGACACCAATACCTAATGTTGCAGAAAAACCTTTAACAAAATTTGTTCCTAATAAAAACAATACAAAACAACTTAAAAGGGTTGTAATGTGGCCATCAACTATTGATGAATTAGCTCTTTGAAAACCGCTATCAATAGATCTTGTAAGTGTATTGCCATCAATTAATTCTTCCCTAATTCTCTCAAATATTAGAATATTAGCATCAACAGCCATGCCAATACTAAGTATTAGTCCAGATATTCCAGGTAAAGTTAAAGTTACAGGTATTAAGGAATATAGGGCCAAGTTAAAGAAACCATAGAGTACAAGAGATAGAACTGAAACAAAACCTAAGATTCTATAATTAAAAATCATAAATATTCCAACAAAAATTAATCCACTAATGGCTGCATAAAGACTTTTTAAAATATTTTTAGAACCTAGAAGAGCTCCTACACTGTTACTTTCTACTATTTCGATAGGCAAGGGCAAGGAACCGCCTTTAAGTTGAACTTCTAATTCTCTTGCGTTTTCAGCACTAAAATTACCACTTATTGTTGCTGATCCACCTGTTATACCAGTATTAGCAAATTGACTACCTACACTAGCTTCACTTATAGATTCTCCATCAAGAATAATCGCTAATAGTTGATCAGTGCCAGCGATTGACTTTGTAATTTCGGCAAATTTATCTCCTCCTGAATTACTAAAAGTTAATAAAACTTCCCAACTACTATTTGTTTGTTCTTGTCTTCTTCCTGCGTTAATA
>CACARV010000015.1 GCA_902535025.1 uncultured Prochlorococcus sp. | reverse complement strand
TTTTTTTCCTTATCTACACGCTCATGTCCAGTGACGAAAGTTACGGAACTCGCAGCATCTCTATGGGTTAGTGGAATACCAAAATATGCGGGAGCAGCTATCCCAGAAGTAATGCCAGGAACGATTTCAACTGAAATTCCATTTTTTTCTAAAATCGACACTTCTTCACCACCTCTAGAAAAAACAAATGGATCTCCACCTTTAAGCCTTACAACATTTTTGCCTTCTTTTGCTAATTTCAAAATAAGATCATTAGTTTCAGCCTGCGGTACAGAACACTTTCCAGCTCTTTTACCTACATGGTAAATTTCTGTATTTTTTCCTGCCTCTTTAGTTATTTCATCTGGAATTAAAGCATCATGAACTAATGCATCACAATTTTTTATTAGACGTAAAGCTTTAAGAGTTAAAAGCTCAGGGTCACCAGGACCTGCTCCAACTAAATAAACAATACCAGGCACATTAATCTCCATTAACAAGTATGGTAGTAAAAGTTAATTGCAATGAAGGTAAATATTGTGAAAGAAAATTTATTGAAACCAAACAAAAGATTTACTCTCCTTAGTGCTTTTATCACTCTTCTAAATGATCGATTAAGTGAGAGTATACTTTTGCCCATTTTACCCTCTTTTGTTTTACTTTTTGACTCAAAAGCTAGTACATATGGTTTATTATCATGTACTTACCAACTAGCTCAATTTACAGCCTCCCCTTTTATTGGACTTATGAGTGATAGATACGGCAGAAGACCTGTCACTCTTTTTTGTATAGCAGGCTCAATAATTGGAATATCAATATTATCTTTTACTGTTCTTTTTAATTGGTCAAATTCAATAGCTACTATCCCATTATTTTTATTATTCTTAGCGAGACTAATTGACGGCTTAAGTGGAGGAACTGCAGCCACTGCAACAACTATTCTTGCAGATATTTCAAGCCCTGAAAAAAGAGCAAAAACCTTTGGACTAATTGGCGTAGCCTTTGGTTTAAGTTTTTTCTTAGGTAATATTTTTGTTGTAATTTTTGCAAAAAATACAAATAATAATTTTATTATTCCAGTTTTGATAGCCTCAATAATTCCAATAATAAATTTCCTACTGGTATTTTTTTACTTACCAGAAACGAAACCTAATAGTTACTCAAATAAATCAAAAACTATTTTAAAAAACCCTTTAAAAGAGCTATTTAAAGTTTTCAAAGAAGAAAAGATTAAAAAATTATCATTAGCTTTTTTTATTTACTTTATAGCTTTTACTGGATTGACCAATATCTTAATATTTTTCCTTCAAGAATCTTTAAACTGGACGACCAAAGCATCAAGTGGAACTCTTGTTGTAGTAGGAGTAATTGCAATTGTCGTTCAGGGAGGACTCATTGGGCCTCTGGTAAAACAGTTTGGAGAAATGCGATTAACACTTATCGGATCAGCCTTCATTCTTGTGGCATGTGCACTTTTAATAACTGCGCCAAAAGACAATGCGACAATAAATATTTATTCAGCTGTTTCATTTTTGGCCGTTGGAGCAGGGTTGATTACGCCTACCTTAAGAGCATTAATATCAAAGAAATTAGACATTAATAAACAAGGATCAATTCTTAGTAATCTTCAAGGTCTACAAAGTCTTGGAGGAGTTTTAGGAATTGCAATGGCCGGGAGGGTTTATGATAGTTTTGGTCCAAAAGCACCTTTTATAGCTGGTTCCGTTATCTTACTTTTCATGATATACCTTATTGCAGAGGGTAAAAATAATAATTCTTTTAGCAATCAAAAACCAAATTTAATTTAATGAAAAGACAAACTGATTTTTTTATTAATAGAGAATTAAGTTGGATTGAATTCAATAAAAGAGTACTCCTAACTGGTATGGAAAAAGAGTACAAAATCCTAGATAAAGTAAAATTTTGTTCAATTTTTAGTAATAATCTTGATGAATTTTTTATGGTAAGGGTAGCTTCATTAAAGGCTCAAGTTGAAGCAGGAATTACTAAAAAAAGTATTGACGGACTTACCCCTAAAGAGCAATTAACAAATATCAACAAAGAAGTAAAAAAATTAACTATTCTTCAAGAAAGCTATGTAAATAATGAATTAAATAATGAATTAAACAAACAAGGTATTGTTTTAAAAAAATATAAGAATCTAAGTGAAAATGAAAGAAATTGGTGTAATAATTTCTTTAATTCATCTATTTTCCCTTTATTAACTCCATTAGTTGTTGATCCAGCTCATCCATTCCCTTTTATAAGTAATTTAAGTCTAAACTTAGCAGCTTTGATAAAGGATGGGGAAGATTCTAAAGATCAGTTTGTCAGAGTAAAAATACCAACAAAAAATATCAATCGATTTATACAAATTCCCAATGAAATTATTCAAAATAGTGACGTAAGTTGTCACTTTTTTGTAAGTGTTGAAGATGTAATTGGGAATAATATAAATACTCTTTTTAACGGAATGGAGTGTATAAATTACTCTTTTTTTAGAGTGACAAGAGATGCAGATTTAGAGCTAAAAGAACTCGAAGCTGATGATCTTCTTTTAGCAGTTGAACAAAGTTTGCAAAAGAGAAGATTAGGTGGGGACGTGGTTAGATTAGAAGTTGATTCAGATATGCCAGAAAATATTCTAAAATTACTTAAAGAAAGTATCTCAATACAAGAAGAATACATATACTATTGCCAAAGTTTATTAGGACTCGATGATTTAAATCAGCTGACAAAAATTAACAGAGATGATTTAAAAGAAAATCTACTAATTGGGAAAACTCATCCACATCTAAAACATTTAGATTTACCGTCAAATAATAACCTCAATTCTATTTTCAAAATACTCAGGAAAAAAAATATTCTGCTTCATCATCCCTACGACTTATTCAAAACTTCAGTGGAAGAATTTATAAACAGAGCAGCTGATGATCCACTTGTAATGGCGATTAAGATTACTTTATATCGAGTTTCCAAGGATTCTCCTATCATTACTGCTTTAATGAGAGCTGCAGAAAACGGGAAAGAAGTAATGACTCTCGTTGAACTAAAAGCAAGATTTGATGAAGACAATAATATTCAATGGGCAAAACAACTTGAACAAGCTGGAATTCATGTTGTGTATGGAATCATAGGATTTAAAACACATACAAAAATAGCTTTAATAGTTAGAAAAGAAAAAGGAAGATTAAGAAATTATTTTCATATTGGAACAGGAAATTATAATTCCAATACTTCAAGGTTTTATACAGATTTAGGATTATTATCAACAGATCCTGATATTGCATCAGATTTACTCGAGTTATTTAATTATTTGTCAGGTTTTTCTAAGCAAAAACATTTTCAAAAATTGTTAGTTTCTCCTTCATCGATGAGAGATAAATTTATATTGCTCATCAAAAGAGAAATTAATAATGCAAATGAAGGTAAAAAAGCTGAGATCATTGCAAAAATGAATTCTCTAGTTGACCCAGAAATAATAAAACTTCTTTATTTAGCTTCTGAGGCAGGAGTAAAAATAAGTCTTATCATAAGAGGTATTTGCTGCTTATATCCACAAAGAAAAAATTTAAGTGAGAATATTAAAGTCATAAGTATTATTGGACATTTCCTTGAACACTCAAGAATTTTTTGGTTTTGTAATAATAATAATCCTGAAGTTTTTATTGGTAGTGCAGATTGGATGAGAAGAAACCTTGATAGAAGAATAGAGGCTGTTACTCCGATAGAAGATTCTGAATTAAAATCTCAAATAAAATTACTTTTGGATACATATATTAAAGATGATTACTTTTCTTGGATAATGAAAGGGGATGGTTCTTACACAAAACACGCATTAGATTCAGCGGTCAATCGGTCACAAATTGATCTCATAAAAAAATAAGAACAATATTGATTTTTATAACATTTAATTAAATTCTTAATATTTTAAAATTTTTTTTATTTTTTAAAAACCCTTTCATTACAAACGATCTCAAGAAATTAGGATAAAAAAGTCTTTTTTTGTCTTTAAAGTTTCAACGTAAATATAGTTTTTATTTCAATTTCAGTGCTAGCTTTTTAAAAAATCCATTATTTAGGAGGCCAGGGTGATGGGGATCCCTCTGGAATCTACAAAGAGCTCTTCAGATAGTAATTTTGATGAGCCAAGATTACCAAACACTGCGAGAAAACCTCGCAAAACAAAATCCAGTCTAACTTCAAAGCAAAGCCAAAAAAAATCTGGAAGACTCGCTTCAGATTCTATTGGTTATTACTTAAGTAGCATCGGTAGAGTTCCTCTTTTGACTCCAGCTGAGGAAATAGAGTTAGCTCATCATGTTCAAAACATGAAAAAGTTGCTGCAAATTCCTGAATCTGATAGAACACAACGCAATCTTTACCAGATTAAGATCGGTAAAAGAGCGAGAGATAGAATGATGGCAGCTAATCTAAGACTAGTTGTTTCAGTAGCAAAAAAATACCAAAACCAAGGACTGGAATTGTTAGACCTTGTACAAGAAGGGGCAATTGGCCTAGAAAGAGCTGTAGACAAATTTGATCCGGCTATGGGATATAAATTCTCAACTTATGCTTACTGGTGGATTAGGCAAGGAATGACAAGAGCAATTGATAACAGCGCAAGGACAATCCGTTTACCTATTCACATAAGTGAAAAACTATCCAAAATGCGAAGAGTATCGAGAGAATTGTCACATAAATTTGGTAGACAACCTACTAGATTAGAAATGGCAACTGAGATGGGGATTGATCAAAAAGATTTAGAAGATTTAATCTCTCAAAGTGCTCCTTGCGCCTCACTCGATGCTCATGCAAGAGGCGAAGAAGACCGTAGCACTCTAGGAGAACTTATACCTGATCCAAACTGTGAAGAACCTATGGAGGGAATGGATAGAACGATTCAAAAAGAACATTTAGGTTCTTGGCTTTCTCAATTGAATGAGAGAGAACAAAAAATCATGAAGCTAAGATTTGGTTTAGATGGTGAAGAGCCATTAACACTCGCAGAAATAGGAAGACAAATTAATGTTTCACGAGAAAGAGTAAGGCAGTTAGAAGCTAAAGCAATATTAAAACTTAGAGTAATGACAACTCATCAAAAAGCAGCTTAATCAGATTGATAAAATTTACCATAATTTTATTATATTTATTGTCAATTTTTTTAATATCAATCGTTTTTAAAAAATTCAATAAAAATAGCAAAGAAATTGTCAGAAAAATTATACATATTGGAATAGGACCTTTAATACCCCTTGCACTATTTTTAAAAATTGATCAAAATTCAGCACTTATTTTTACGGGAATTGTTTCATTAATGGTTCTCATCAATTATACCTATAGATTATTTCCATCAATTGAAGATGTTGAGAGAAAGAGTTATGGAACATTGTTTTATTGTTTAAGTTTATTTTTTTTAATTTTTCTTTTCTGGGATAAGGATCCATATTCACTAATTGCTGGATTTTTTATAATGTCCTTTGGTGATGGATTAGCAGGTTTAATAGGAAAAAGCTTTCATTCAAAAAGTTGGATTTTCTTTAAACAAAAAAAATCTTTATTCGGAACTATGACAATGTTTTTGACGACCTTGATAGTAGTTTATTCAATAGGATACAGCCAACAAAATATTTTTAATTTAAATTATCTGGCAATAGCTTTTTTTGCTACTTTACTTGAACAATTTAGTGTTTTTGGAATAGATAATTTTATTGTTCCAATATCATCAGCATTATTTTTTAATTTTTTTATAACTAACTAACTGCGCTATACAAAATAGCTAGTAGTTCTTTAGTTGTTTCTATATCTATACATGCATCTGTAATGCTTCTGCCAAACTCAAGATCTTCTTTTTTTAAAAGTTTTTGATTCCCTTCCTTTAAATGACTTTCAAGCATAACCCCTAAAATATTTTTTTCACCATTACTAATTTGAGAAGCTACATTTTTAAGCACTTCAGACTGTTTTCGAAAGTCTTTATTTGAATTTCCATGACTACAATCAATCATCACTTTATGAGGAAGATTAAATTGCTTTAATTCTGCTGAAATTCTTTGAACATGTTGACTTTCAAAATTTGGACCTTTTGAGCCACCTCTTAAAACTATATGACCGTCTGGATTACCAGTAGTATTTACAATAGAAGCCATCCCATTATCATTTACACCCAAAAAATGATGTGATTTTGAAGCTGACTGCATTGCATTTATCGCAGTAGTAAAAGAACCATCAGTTCCATTTTTAAAACCTATAGGCATTGATAATCCTGACGCCATTTCCCTATGAGTTTGGCTTTCAGTAGTCCTAGCACCTATTGCTGTCCAACTAATCAAATCAGCAATATATTGAGGAACAATTGGATCTAGTAATTCTGTAGCAGAAGGAATTCCACGAGTTGCTAGATGCGAAAGTAAACTTCTTGCCTTCCTTAAACCAGTATTAATATCATAAGAATCATCTAAATGAGGATCATTTATAAGACCTTTCCAACCAATAGTTGTTCTCGGTTTCTCAAAATATACTCTCATAATTATTTCTAATTTATCTTTGTAAAGATCTCGAAAATTTTGAATATAATTTGAATATTCCTTTGCGGCATCTACATCATGAATTGAACATGGACCAACAATGACTAAAAGCTTTTGGTCATTATTATGCAAAATATTTTGTATGGATCTTCTTGTTTTAGCTACTGTATTAGCAGAAGCGTGATCTAAGGGTATATCATTATGTAATCTGCTTGGAGGTATTAATGGACGTGTGTCAACGACATGCAAGTCTGATGTCTTTTCTAACGCCGAATTATTTGATGATGTCGTCATTGATTAATTAAGAAGTTTGAATATTTAAAAAAGCATTTATGAATACTCTCCTTTTCAATATTAAAAATAACAATAGATTAGGCATTAAACCTTACTAATGAAGAATTTGGAAACATTGCTCAAAGATTATGCAGATCACGTAGCTGAAAGATCTGCCAAAGGAATACCTCCTCTGCCTTTAAATGCTGAGCAAACAAATTGTGTTACAAAATTATTGGAAAAAGATGGAAATTACGATTCATCATATTTACTTGATTTACTTATAAACAGAGTACCACCAGGAGTTGATGAGGCTGCTTATGTAAAAGCAAGCTGGCTCACAGCGATCGTTAATTCCGAAAAATATTGCAAATCAATCAATCCTCAAAAAGCAATTGAAATACTTGGGACGATGATAGGCGGATATAATGTAAATTCTCTGGTTGAAATATTGAAAGGAGAGAATAGTTTACTAGCAAAAAAAGCAGCAGATGTTTTAAAAAATATTATTCTTGTTTACGACTCAGCTAATGAAATTTATGAATTATCCGTAGATAATATTTATGCAAGAGAGGTGGTTCAAAGTTGGGCAGATGCAGAATGGTTCAAAAATAAAAAAGTTCTTGAAAAAGAAATTACTTGTTTGGTGTTTAAAGTTGAAGGGGAGACAAATACAGATGACTTATCTCCGGCTGTGCATGCAACAACACGCCCCGATATACCAATGCACGCATTAGCTATGTTGGAATCTAAAAAACCAGATGGACTAAAGATTCTTGATAATTTAAAAACACAAGATTTACCAATAGCTTACGTTGGGGATGTTGTTGGAACAGGGAGTTCTAGAAAATCTGCTATCAATTCACTGATTTGGCATATAGGCGAAAATATCCCTTTTGTTCCAAACAAAAAAACAGGTGGAATAGTTATTGGTGGTAAAATAGCCCCTATTTTCTTTAATACCGCACAAGATTCAGGAGCTTTACCTATAGAGGCTGACGTATCTCATATGGAAACAGGAGATGTTATTAAAATATATCCCTATGAAGGCATTATTAAAAAAATTGAAAAAAATTCAAATACAGCAAAATTTATAAGCAGATTCGACTTGCGTCCATCAACTCTTACTGATGAAATTCAAGCTGGAGGCAGAATTAATCTCATGATTGGAAGATCTCTTACAGACAAAATTAGAAACAAATTAAATTATCAACCGACTGAAATATTTATCCGACCACAAAATCCAACAGAAAGTGATTCTGGCTTTACTCAAGCTCAAAAAATAGTAGGAAGAGCATGCGGTTTAAAAGGAGTTAAGCCAGGCATGACCTGTGAACCAATTATGACCACAGTTGGCAGTCAAGATACCACTGGACCAATGACTAGGGATGAACTAAAAGAATTAGCGTGTCTAGGATTCACTGCAGATTTAGTTATGCAAAGTTTTTGTCATACAGCGGCGTATCCTAAACCCGTGGATTTGGTTACCCATAAAGAATTACCTGATTTTATATCTCAAAGAGGTGGAGTCGCTCTCAAGCCTGGGGACGGCATAATTCATAGCTGGCTTAACAGAATGCTTCTTCCTGATACTGTTGGCACAGGTGGAGACAGTCATACAAGATTTCCTCTGGGTATTTCATTTCCTGGAGGCTCAGGTATTGTTGCTTTCGCCGCTGCAATAGGATCAATGCCATTAAATATGCCCGAATCTGTGCTTATAAAATTCAAAGGAAAATTGTTACCAGGAATTACTCTAAGAGATTTAGTAAATGCTATTCCTCTGTTTGCAATTAAACAAGGACTCTTAACTGTTGAAAAAGCAAATAAGAAAAATATATTTAACGGAAAAATTATGGAGATTGAGGGATTACCTAACCTAAAACTTGAACAAGCTTTTGAACTCACTGATGCTACTGCAGAACGGTCATGCGCCGGTAGCACAATACTTTTATCGCAGGATACTGTTCAAGAATACCTGAAAAGTAATATTTGCCTCCTAGAAAAAATGATTGAAAGCAAGTATGAAGATACAAAATCAATTTCAAGAAGAATAAATGATATGAAAAATTGGTTAAAAAAACCAGAACTTATTCAGCCGGATAAGAATGCCAAGTATGAAAAAGTTATTGAAATTGATTTAGCGAAAGTAACAGAGCCTATAGTTGCTTGCCCTAACGATCCAGATAATGTAAAAGAAATCTCTGATGTTGCAAATACAAATATTGACGAAGTTTTTATAGGTTCTTGCATGACAAATATTGGTCATTACAGAGCAGCTGCGAAAGTACTTGGAGGTATACAAAAATTAAAAGCTAAATTATGGATTTGTCCACCAACAAAAATGGATGAAGATACTTTAAAAACTGAAGGCTATTATAAAATATTTGAAAATTGTGGAGCAAGATTAGAGTTACCAGGCTGTTCATTATGCATGGGAAATCAAGCAAGAGTAGATGAAGGATCAGTTGTTTTTTCAACTAGTACAAGAAATTTTGATAATAGACTTGGAAAAAATGCTCAAGTATTTTTGGGGAGTGCTGAGTTAGCAGCAGTTTGCGCACTGCTTGGAAGAATCCCTGAAGTAGAAGAATATCAGGATATTACTAAAAATAAAATTAATCCATATTCAGATGAACTTTATCGTTATCTTCAGTTTGATGAAATGCACGATTTCAGCTTATCAAAATGATCATGGATTATGCCAAACCTTTTAAAAGAAAATATTCAAAAAACAAGTAATAATTCTTCTCGTAGCATCAAAAAATTATTAAAACAAAAATCTTTTGTCGTCGCTTTTTCACTCTTATTAACTGGTTTAGGAGCTTCAATTACGAGCATATTTTTTAAAACTGGAATCTACTTTATTAATAATTGGAGATTAACACTATTGGACCAATTTCCTTCTATTGCAGTATTACCGATTTTTGGAGCTGTAGGAGGAGCCATAGCGGGATATTTGATCAAAAATATTGCACCTGCTGCAAAAGGTTCTGGTGTAAGTCAAATCATGGGTTTTTTAAGGCATAAAAAAGTACCAATGAATATAAAAGTAGGTTTAGTTAAGCTTATATCAGGAATTATAGCTATTGGTAGTGGATTCCCATTAGGGCCAGAGGGTCCATCGGTTCAAATGGGAGGTTCAGTTGCATGGCAAATGGCTAAATGGCTAAAAGCCCCTACATCATTCAGAAGAGTAATAGTAGCAGCAGGGGGCGGGGCGGGGATAGCTGCAGTTTTTAGCGCTCCACTAGGAGGATTTGTTTACGCAATAGAAGAGCTATTAAATTCGGCTAGACCAGTAGTTTTACTCCTGGTAGTAATTACAACTTTCATCGCTGATTCATCTGCTGATATTATCCAAGCCTTAGGTTTAGATCCTAAGGCAGGAGGGTTTGACTTTAACCTAGGATTTTTAATTCAAAAAGAATATGACCCATCAGTTTTTTTCTTACCGATAGATTTTATTTATCTAGTCTTGCTGGGAATAATTATTGGGATCTTTGCAGAAGTCTACAGCAGATATGTGTTATTAATGCAAAATCTTGGTAAGAAATGGTATAAAAATAAATTTGTTTTAAAAATGAGTATTTGTGGCCTTATTTTAGGAAGTATCTATTCTTTTTTACCTAGTACATTTCATAATTTAGATGAATTACAAAAAATAATAGCTGAGCAAAATACAAGCATTGGAATTGCGTTGCTAGCAGTTTTAGTATTATTTATCACGACAGGTTTAGCTGCGTCATCTGGGGCTCCAGGAGGATTGTTCTATCCAATGCTTACTTTAGGAGGTGCAATCGGACTGATAATGGGAAATTGGGTAGAAATAATAACAGGACACGCACCTAGTACATACATTTTTGCCGGAATGGGGGCTTTCGTAGCAGGATGTTCGAGAACACCAATTACAGCAATGTTTTTAGCTTTTGCTTTAACAAAAAATCTATTAATAATGAAACCTGTCTTAATCAGCTGCATTGCGAGTTTCTTGATAGCAAGAGCTTTTAATGAAGAATCAATTTATGAAAGACAAATACAAATAGAATTAGACAACTAAAAAAATTATTTTCAATCAAAAACAGCAGTTTTGCTGTTGTAAACAAATACTTGATGATTTAGATGTAATCTCACCGCTCTTGCAAGAGCAATTCTTTCAATATCTCTTCCTTTTCTAATCAAATCATCAACTTCATCCCTATGACTTACATTAACTGTGCATTGCTCTATTATAGGGCCTTCATCAAGATCTTCAGTAACATAGTGGGCTGTAGCTCCGATTAATTTAACACCTCTCTTCCACGCTCGATGGTATGGTTGCGCCCCTTTAAATGCAGGTAAGAAAGAATGGTGAATATTTATTATTGAAGAAAACTTTTTTAAAAAAGAGTCACTCAAAATTTGCATATACTTAGCCAATACAACAAGATCGATTTCATATTCTTTTAATAAATTTAAAAATTGATCTTCGACATCAGATTTTTTAAAATTAAAAGTATCAATATGGACAAATTTTGCATTAAAGTCATGTGCAATACTTTCAAGATCAGTATGATTTGAAATTATTAAAGGAACCTTCATTTTAAGTTCACCATTTCTTACTCGCCAAAGTAAGTCAATCAAGCAATGATTTTGCTTGCTCACAAAAATTGCAACATTTGGAATCTCGTCTGAATAATTTACTTTAAATTTTCCATTTACTTCAGCTGCAATTTTTTTTAATTGATTATAAATTTCATCTCTATCCAAAAATGTATTTTTACTATCCCACTCAATTCGACTAAGAAACAAACCCGCATCTTGATCTGTATGATGATCAGAATGCTTTATATTTCCACCATAATTTGAAATCCAACTTGTAAGTAAACTTACTAGACCGGGACGATCGGGGCAAACAATTCTAAGTATAATTGAAGGGTGTTCCAAAAAATTTTAAAATTTTTATTCAACTAGGCAAGTATATCTAATATATCAATGAAAAGCTTAAAAGAAAATTTTTCAAAAATACACATACTTATTATAGGATCAGGAATTATTGGGAAATTTAACGCTTTAGAATTATCAGAATTAGGTTTTAGTATAACCATCATAGATCCAGCTCAACATAAAAATAGTAGCAATGCAGCTTTGGGCTTACTAATGGGAAATATGTATCAAAGAAGGAAAGGTAGAAGTTGGGATCTAAGAAAACAAAGCATGGAATTATGGCCAAAATGGTTAGAATTTCTAAAGTGTTTCAATAGTGAATTACATATTACAAAACCATTAATACAGTTAACCACTTACGAAAAAACTTTTAAAAAATTAGAGAAATTCATTAATGAAAATAATGACCCTGACTTAAAGATTTTAGACAGAGACTCAATAATTATTAAAAAAATAAATCAAGCCTTTGCCACAAAAGATATAAAAGGAATGATTTCATTCAAAGATGGGAAAATAAATGCTATCTCCTTACTGGAGGCATTGGATACTTATCTAGAAAATAAAAAAATAGAGTTTTTAGAAGACGAAATAATAGCTATTAAAAAGGTAAAAAAACAATGGATTGCTAAGTGTAAATCTAAAAAAGAAATAAAATCTGACATAATTATTTTATGTAATTCTCTAAATACAATTAATTTAATAGGTCACATATCTCACAACATCAAATTAAAACCTGTATTAGGACAAGCTATAGAAGTTGGCATAAATAATGCAAAAGTTGATCTATTATCACTTCCAAAACAGTTCAATATAAATGGAAAAAATATAATTCCAGTATCAAAAGATAAACTTATTCTTGGTTCAACTGACGAATATACTAGTACAAAACCTAAAAAAAATATTTTTGACGAGCTTACAAATTTTCTTGATAAACAGCCAAGTTGGCTTATGGATGGATTTATAACAAAAAAATGGTATGGAATAAGGTCAAAGCCAGAGGGAGAGCCTTCACCAATAATGAAGAATTTAGAAGATGGATTAATTATATGTACAGGCTTTTATAAAAATGGGATTTTACTAGCGCCCGCTTGTTCTAAATGGGTCGCTAATGAAATTAAGAATTACTTCTCTTAATCTTTAGTTTCAGTAAAGTCTGCATCAATTACATCATCTCCACCTTTATCATTTGAATCATTCTGATCAGAACCATCAGGTGAGCCAGCTGATGGAGGCTGATTACCGGGCTGCTGATAAACAGACGAACCAACTGCATAGAGTTCTTGCTGAAGTTCTTCAAGAAGTTTTTTCATTGATTCATAATCTTCTTTTGAAGTTGCCTCTTTTAAAGCATTACTTTTTTCTTCAACCTTAGACTTTGCTGCAGCATCAATTTTATCTCCAAGTTCACCAAGTTGCTTTTCTGTCTGATATACAAGTGTCTCAGCTTGATTTTTTAAATCAATTTTTTCTCTTTTTTCTTTATCTGCAGATGCATTTGATTCGGCATCCTTTACCATTTTTTCAACCTCATTATCGGATAAGGTAGAAGCTCCAGTAATAGAAATACTTTGCTCTTTACCACTGCCCTTATCTTTAGCGGTAACGCTTAGAATTCCATTTGCATCAATATCAAATGTAACTTCAATTTGAGGAACACCTCTTGGTGCTGAAGGAATACCATCTAGTCTAAAAGTTCCTAAGCTTTTGTTATCTGACGCCATTTCTCTTTCGCCTTGTAATACATGAATTTCTACATTTGTTTGACCATCTACAGCAGTTGAATATGTCTCAGATTTCTTAGTAGGTACTGTAGTATTTCGATTTATCATTTTTGTCATAACTCCCCCTAAAGTCTCTACACCTAGAGAAAGTGGAGTAACATCAAGCAATAATATATCTTTAACTTCACCTGCTAATACTCCTCCCTGAATTGCAGCTCCTACAGCAACTACTTCATCAGGATTAACAGTTTGATTTGGTTCTTTCCCTATTATTTTTTTTACTAAATCTAGAACAGCAGGTATCCTTGATGAGCCTCCCACCATTACAACCTCATCAATTTCACTGGTAGAAATTTTTGCATCACTTATAGCTCTCTCAACTGGAGTTTTGCACCTGTCAATTAAAGATGCTGCTAATTCTTCAAACTTTGCTCTAGTCAAATTTAAATCCAAATGTTTTGGGCCTTCAGGAGTGGCTGTAATAAAGGGTAGATTTATTTCACTTTGCGTAGCATTAGAAAGCTCAATTTTTGCCTTTTCTGCTGCTTCAGTCAATCTTTGTAGAGCTTGCTTATCTTGTCTGAGGTCAATTCCCTCATTTGATTTAAATGTACTAGCCAAATGATCAACAATACACCTGTCAAAATCATCGCCACCAAGGTGCGTATCTCCAGAGGTAGAAAGAACTTCCGTTACTCCATCACCAGCTTCAATTACTGAAACATCAAATGTTCCTCCGCCTAAATCAAAAACAAGTATTTTTTCGTTTTCTTTATCCAAGCCATACGCTAAAGCCGCAGCAGTTGGTTCGTTGACAATTCTGAGAACTTCTAAGCCCGCAATCTTTCCTGCATCTTTTGTAGCTTGTCTTTGAGAATCGTTAAAATATGCAGGAACTGTAATTACAGCTTGCGTAACTTTTTCACCAAGATATTTACCAGCATCATCGGCTAATTTTCTTAAAACTTGTGAGCTTACCTCTTCAGGAGAGAACTGCTTATCTAGAATAGGACACTTTAATTTGACACTAGAGCCAGATTTTTCTACAGAGTAACTAACTTCCTTAGATTCTTCATTAACTTCGTCAACTCTTCTTCCAACAAAACGTTTTGCGGAATAAAAAGTATTTTCAGGATTCATGACAGCTTGTCTCTTTGCAATTTGTCCAACAAGCTGATCTTGATTTTTTGTATATGCAACAACTGATGGAGTAGTTCTGAAACCCTCTGCATTTGCTATTACAGTAGGTTTACCACCCTCCATAACAGCGACGCAACTATTAGTTGTTCCTAAGTCAATGCCTACAACCTTACCCATGGGTAAATTCTCATATTTGATATTCTCCATAATCGGTCATCGACGTCATTATTGTTACTCAAAGACGGGGGGTGGTTCCCGAACAGATCGTAATTTGAAAAAAAATTTTTCTTAAAATGATTACAAGTAAAACATCTTTTATTGCATTAATTGGCAATCCAGTAAGCCATTCTTTATCTCCCATAATGCAAAATGCAGCCTTTCAACATTTAGGCTTAGATTTGATTTATATTGCAATACCTTGTAGAGAAAGAGATCTAGAATTAGTTCTCAATTCTTTAAAAAAAATAAATTGCCAAGGATTAAATATTACTATTCCCTATAAAGAGAAAGTTTTTGAACTTTGCAGTGAAATTTCTCCTATTGCTAACAAACTGAAAGCAATTAATACCCTCAAATTAAATTCTGAAAAAGAATGGAGCGCAACTAATACAGATGTGGAGGGGTTTATTTACCCTTTAAAAAACCTAAATTTAATGAATAAAAAATCTTTAATACTAGGATCAGGTGGTGCAGCGAGATCTGTTATACAGGGATTAATAAATTTAAATTTTTCATCAATTTCAATAGTATCACGCAAGAAATCATCAATAGATAAATTAATAGAAAACTTTGAAAATCAAATTGAAATTAAGGGTTTATTAAATAATGATAATCGAGCTGAAAATTTAATTGAAGAAGCAGATTTAATTGTAAATACAACACCAGTAGGAATGAAAACAGATGCGCTTTTGGAAGATTACACATTGCCATATGGGGAAAGTTTTTGGAGATCTCTTAACTCAGAAACAATTATTTACGATTTAATCTATAACCCTGCTCCAACTACTTTATTAAAATTTTGCGCTAAGAAAGGATGTATGACTATCGATGGTTTACAAATGCTTGTTGCCCAAGGAATGAAATCATTATCATTTTGGACAAATGGATTAGAAGTCCCTTTTCATATTATGAGTGACGCACTAAAAAAATATGTTTAAAAATTATTATGCTATTTTTTTTAGAAATTACCCATCATAATGTATCTTAAATAATGAACAGACGCTCATGACTTCTATTTTTGAGCCAAAGACCTTGTCTGAAACTATGACTGATCAACAAACCTATTATGAAACCATGTACATCCTACGCCCAGATATTGCGGAGGATGAAGTAACTAATCATATCGATAAATATAATAAACTTCTAGAAGAATTTGGGGGTACAATCCTTGACAGTCAAATGAGAGGCAAAAGAAGATTAGCTTATCAAATCGCCAAACATAGAGAAGGTATTTATGTCCAATTAAGTCATCAAGGTGATGGGCAACATATCTTTAAAATCGAAAAGGCCATGAGACTTGGCGAAGATGTTATAAGATACATGACTGTTAAGCAAGAAGGTCCTTTACCTACCCCAAGATCTTCAAATAAAGGCACCAGTAAATCCGAAAAAAAAGAAAATATTGAAGCCAAAGTTGAAAAAAAAGAAAAAGTATCAGAAACAATTTCTGAGCCTTCAAATTCAGAAAATAATGCTTCTGAAATTCAAGAAACTATTGAATCATAAAATTATTTATTTTTTGAATTTAGCTCTGCCCAAATTTTATTAGACATACCCCACATATAAATAAAACCCTCAGCTTTTTCATGATTAAATAAATCATCTTTACTGTAAGTTGCTAAATCTTCCCTATATAGAGAATTTTTTTCTGATGATCTTCCTATAACTATTGCATTACCTTTATGTAATCTTATCTTCACCTTTCCGTTTACTGAAGTTTGAGTCGACGAAATAAATGCATCTAAACCTTTTTTAAGAGGACTGAACCAAAAACCTTGATAAACAAGCTGAGCCCATTTCTTTTCCACAACCCCTTTAAAGTCAATTACATCTGGATTTAAAGTTATACTTTCTAATTCTTTATGCGCTTTGATTAAAAGCAAAAGACCAGGTGATTCATAAATTTCTCTACTTTTTATTCCTACAACTCTATCTTCAATCATATCTATTCTCCCAAAACCATGGGCTCCTGCAAGATGATTGACTTTTTTAATAAGATCTATTGGATTTAAAAATTCATTTCCTATTGCAATAGGAAATCCATTTTTGAAAATAATTTCTACATCATCAGGAGAATCAGGCGTATTTTCTATTGATGATGTCATTGTAAAAATTTCTTCAGGTGGTTCTTCCATTGGATTTTCTAATATGCCGGCTTCAATACTTCTACCAAGTAGATTCACATCAATCGAATATGGTGATTTTTTTGATACTGGAGCTGGTATCCCGAAGTTCTCTCCGTAAAGTATTGCTTCTTCCCTACTCATATTCCATTCCCTAGCGGGTGTAATTATTTTCAAATCAGGCCCTAAAGCATTAATTGCTAAATCGAATCGCACTTGATCATTTCCCTTACCAGTACATCCGTGAGCTACCGCATCAGCATTCATTTTTCTAGCAATATTTACTAAATTCTCAGCAATTAAAGGCCTGGCAAGAGCTGTTGATAAAGGATATTTCTCAGAATATAATGCATTCGATCTAATAGCCGGAAAAGCGTAGTTTTCAACAAAATTATTTACTAGATTACCAATTAGAGATTGAGATGCTCCAGAATTTAAAGCTTTTTGCCTAATAAATTCCAAATCTTCGCCTTGACCAAGATCAGCAACAAAAGTAACAACTTCTGAAATTCCATATTCATTCTTTAGATATGGAATGCAAACACTAGTATCAACACCACCTGAATAAGCGAGTACAACTTTTTTTATCTCCTGCATTTAAAATTGCTCCTTTAAATTTGACATTTTGACTTAATTAAGGATTTAAAATCTTTTTAAAAGCTAATATTATTGTAACTAAAAGAGCTGGACCAAAAACTAGTAATAAGACAAGAAATTTATTAATTAATAAAACATTAGGATTTAGATAGCCAATAAATTTCAATATTGCTGTCAAAAGCAGTGAAATTGACAATATTAAAGAATATTTTAAAATTTCTTTATTAAACAAAGTTTTTCAAGCGTGTTGTTATGTATTATTTTATATAAAGGACATCACTTTAATAATGAATCAAAACAAACTTAAGATTAGACTTGATGAGATTGCTGATATCAACCCTGCTCTTACTTGTTACAATAGAGATGAACCAGCACCTGTTTTACCATTAAGAGAAGAACCAGATCTTTTATCTTGGCTTGAAAATACTGGAAGGTTAGTAACTGAAAACGTTGGCGACTCACAAGAAATCAGCACAATAGAAGAAGAAGAACTTTCAGCGCTCATGGGAGAAAAAGAAGACTATAAAACTGAAGAAGACTCTTCAGACGATGATTGGGAAGATTAAAAAGTTTAACTTTAAATCATTATTAATAATTAATACTTTTGCTTTAATAGTTACATCCTATATTTTCAATAATTTTATTTTTATTGGAGTATACACATTATTCTTTTTAGTTTCTTTATACACAACAAAGATTGGTTTAGAAATAATCAAAAAATTAAATTTACTTCAAAATATTAGAACCGAAGGTCCTGCTAATCACTATAAAAAAAGTAATACCCCAACAATGGGTGGCATTTTTATGATGGTCCCTTTTTTAATTTTTCTTTTAATAATAACTATAAATTTGGTTTCTCTTAAGTTGTTTCTTTTATTGCTGACTATTTTTGGGTTTTTTATTATAGGGTTTTTGGATGATTATTTAAGTATTAAAAATAAAGAAAATACAGGGTTAAAAACAAAAGAAAAATTTTTCCTGCAAAGTATCATCGCAGTAATTTTTTTATTGTTAGCCTATGAAAAAAATTTAATAAATCCATTAATAACAGTATCTGACTCATGGCTATTAAATATGAATATTTTCATATTACCTATTTCTTTCCTAATGTTAGTTGGTATTAGTAATTCAGTAAATTTGACTGATGGACTAGATGGATTAGCCGCTGGTTGCAGTAGTATTGTCTTTTTTGGATTAGGAACAGAAATATTAATGAAAGAACAGCAAGAACTTGTTGTTTTTAGTATCCTATGTTATTCAATGTCCGGCATATGCTTGGGATTTCTCAAGTACAATATTTTTCCTGCAAAAATATTTATGGGTGACACTGGATCTCTAAGTATTGGTGCAATTCTAGGCTCTATAGCGTTATTAACCGATAGCGTTTTTACTTTATGTATTTTCTCAGGAATATTTATTATTGAATCATTATCAGTAATCATTCAAGTAAGTTTTTTTAAAATTACAAAAAAATTATTTCATAATGGTAGACGAGTATTTTTAATGGCACCACTACACCACCATTTTGAACTTAAAGGAATTAAGGAACAAAAAATAGTTGAAAATTTTTGGAAAATCAACATTTTACTTGTAATTTTAGGTATAGTTTTAAAAATCAATCTTTAAAAATTTATTATGAATTTTTTTACATGGAAAGATAATGGATTAACAAGTGACTGCTCAAGTCTTGATGCAATGGCATCAAGATTTGAAGAGACTGCTAACTTAATGAAAAAACTATCTAAGAAAGGTTTCAAACTAAAGAAAACTCATAATAATCAGCTAATTCTTCACCCTGATCCTAAAGTCTTTGATCAATGGGGTTTTATTAGTGAGGAACTTCCTTTTAAACAACTTTGTTTAATATCAGATGAAGAATAACTATTGGAACTTGAAAACTCTTCTGTAAGCATGGATAGATAATTACTTACATGTGTATTCCAGCTAAAGTGCCTATTAACACCCTCAATTCCATTTCTACTCCATAATTTCCACTGAGTATTATTAGAAATTCCTTTTTCAAGCATAACTTTCAATTCATTTATATCAGTAACATCTACTAGAAGTCCATTTTCACACTTTGAGCGAATTTCTTTTGGTCCTCCATCATTTGTTGATATTATTGGTAATCCACATGAAGAAGCTTCAAGAAGGGTTAAACCAAAAGGCTCTGTTAAAGCTGGATTTACAAATACACCCCCTCTGCTAGCAGCCCACCTATATAAAGCAGGTATCTGACTTGGAAGATGCTTTTTTGGATAAGCTACTTTTCCATACAAATTGTATTTATCAATTGTTTCAAAAATATTATAGAAAACATCTTTTTGTTGAGGATCAAGTTTTGAAGTACTATCTCGACAACCCAAAATCAAAATTAAATTAGTTTTTCTTTTTAATTTTTCAGATCTTCCATATGCCTCAATCAATGAAGGAATATTTTTTCTTCGTACAGCTCTAGAAATATTTAATAATGGAGGTTTAGTAGAATCCTTGAGAAAAGGTTTCATCATATTGTCAATTTCAGCTGTCTCTGTTGTCGAGTGAATATGGTGAAACTTATTATGATCGACACCAGGAGGAATTACTTTAGCTTTGTGAGGTGAAAAAGAAGAATATTGGGAATATTGATAAACTGACTCTTGTTTAGTACTTGTAACAACAATATCTGCGGACTTTAACACTTTTTCTTCTGCATCAATTCTTTTACTAATTGCATAAAGCTTTTCTATTTGACTAGTTTTTAAACCAGTATCAAGCAATTTCCTTTTTTTCTCTCGTCCTAAAGAATGGCCAGTAAAAATAAGTGGAACATTTAAGGATTTACTAAGTTTAACTCCTACATATCCAGCATCTGCATAATGTGCATGAATAAAATTAGGCTTTTTATTTTTTTGATAATAAATGATAAGTCTTTCAGTTAAATGATCTAGATAAGGCCAAAGCAATTCCTTTCTTAAATATTTATTAGGTCCAAAATTGAATCTTAAAATTCTAACTCCAGGTTCTACAAATTCTTCTTCTTGAGAATATTCATGATCTACTTTAGGGTCGTTAATTAAACGAGTAACTAAATCTACTTGATCAACTTCTGAAGTATTAGCCAAACTTTTAACTAGCTCTAGAACATATTGTGTTTGACCTCCTGTATCTGCATCCCTTCCTAATTCAAGATTGTTAGAGCGTATAAGACCATGTAAATGTAAATGTAAAAATTTAAACCTCATTCAGCAAATCCTCCGATCAACGGCCTTTAATACAAATAAACTGAATTTCAAAAGGAAATATTAAGAAAGAATTATGATTTTTAATCTTTTTATTACAAAAATTCTTAAAAAAGCAAATATAGACTGAAATAAGCCCCCTCAAAATAAGACTTTAGTTTTATGTAGACAATTATAAATACAAAGAAATACAACAAAATTTTTTACTTAAGAACTTTTTTAAGATATTTTGCTGTGTAGCTTGTGGGATGTTTAGCTACATCTTCAGGAATACCTTCTGCAATAATTTCCCCACCTTTATCTCCTCCATCAGGTCCTAAATCAATAATCCAATCAGAACATCTTATTACGTCTAAGTTATGTTCGATAACAATTACAGAATTCCCTTTATCTACCAAACGTTGTATCACATCCATTAATTTATGAACGTCATAAAAACTTAAACCTGTAGTTGGTTCGTCAATCAAATATAGAGTTTTTCCAGTAGCCCTTTTTGATAATTCTGTAGCTAATTTAACTCTTTGAGCCTCTCCCCCAGACAATGTAGGAGCAGGTTGGCCTAATTTGACATATCCCAATCCAACATCTACTAATGTAGATAATCTATCAGCAGCTTGAGGTATAGCAGAAAAAGTTTTTGCGGCTTGTTCAACAGTCATCTCTAAAACATCAGATATATTAAAACCTTTATATTTAACTTGAAGAGTTTCCCTATTAAAACGAGCTCCCTTGCAT
>CACARV010000014.1 GCA_902535025.1 uncultured Prochlorococcus sp. | reverse complement strand
AAATAATAAATAAAAATGAAGATGATGAATACTCATACAAAAGAGAGCGCGATCATATTGTCGCTAAAATTAGATGCAGTAGTAAAGGTTATTGCTTTGCTGTAAGAGATAATTGCAAGGAAGATATTTATATAAAAGAAAATCTACTTAACTATGCTTGGAACGGAGACAAAGTTTTAGTAAGGATAATTAAGGATGGCTATAGACGAAGATCACCAGAAGGGATAGTAGATTGTATTCTAGAGAGATCGAATCAGATCCTTTTAGCTAAAGTTGATTTTACTGATAATGATGCATATGCAATACCTATTGATGACAGGATCTTAGCTAAAATTAAACTACCCAATGAAGATAAAAAATACTTATATAACCCTGATAAGAAAAATATAGTTAAAGTTGAAATTGATAGATTTCCTATAGGGCAATACGAAGGATTAGGTCATGTAGTTGAAGAATTAGAACTTAATATGAATGAGGAACTTGATACAGATTTCGTTTTATCAAAAAGTAACATTATCGAAGTAAGTAAAAATGATCTTGTTCAATCTAAAGGGATAGAAAATTATAAGAGAATAGATTTATCAGAGAAAAAATCATATTTGTTTAAAAGTTGGAATACTGATAATTCTCCAATTCTCCCATTAATTCAAATAGAAAAGAGTAAGGATAAAATTTCTAAATTATGGGTACACACTAATAATCTCGCAGAAAGAATTGACCTTAATAGTAAAAAATCAATAAAAATATTATTTAATAGCTTGGAATCGTTCCCGTCACTAAATAATTGGCAAAACTTTATTAGTGATGAATTAAGACATGCTTCTGAATTTAAATTGAATGAAAAAAAAGAAGCATTGAGTCTTTGCATGCATTTAAATAGCGACCATGAAATAATTAATTGGTCATTTCATCTGACCTTAGTGAAATGCTCCCTAATTGTTGATAGTGATCATACCAATGCGCTTCTATCTAGAAAAAGTAAAACTAGAATTACATCACGTTTATTAAAACCCATAAAAGAATTTATCGAAGATATAGATAAAATATTGGAAATATCAGCATCATTTAGAGAAAAACAACTATCAGAAAGTAGTATTGAAATCCCTGCACCGCCAAATAAAATTAATTCGTTAGATGAATTTTTTATTCATAATCCAGCTGAATATTCAAAGGATTATTTTGAACCATTAAACAAGGAAGATTGCCAGACTTATCTATCTCCAATCCTTTATGAAAGCAATTTAATTTGGTTTAGACATTCCCATGAATATAAAATAAAAAGTGCAGGACATATTACAAAAAGATTGGATGATATAAATGTAAATGAAATCATCAAATATACAGAACTGTTGAAAAATGATATTGAGTTAGATGCCGATGGCAATTTAAAATTAAGTCAAATAAATCAACTATGCGAGGATGAAAATAAAAAAAGAATTTTACATAAACTTTTAATAAATGAATTCAAAGAAAATGAAGTAATCCTGACTTCAAGAAGCTTTGATGAAAATCAATCAGAAAAAAAATGTATATGCCCATGGACAGTCCCATCGTATGACTTAACAAACTTAATGAACCAGTATTGTATTTTTAATTTGATAACAAAAGGTAAAAATTCGAACAAAACTAACACAACTAAAATACAAATAATGGAAAAAGATTCTTGGAAATTAGTAAATTGGGATGTATTCAACTCAACAACCTCCAAAAATATAGATTTATTATTTAATAACTTTGTAGTAGAAAAACTTAATGAATACAAATTCAAAATAAGACAATACAAGTCAAATATGATAAGCATAAAACAAGTTAGGAAAGCAGAAAAATCAATAGGCAATATTTATAATGGTTTTATTACTTCAGTTCAAAGTTATGGGTTTTTTGTTGAAATTTCAGATCTAAATGTTGAAGGTTTAGTCCATGTAAGTACTCTTAATAATGATTGGTATGAATATAGATCAAGGCAAAATTTATTGATGGGAAGAAAGTCAAAGAGATCCTATAAAGTGGGAGATAAAATAGAAATTAAAATAATTAAGGTCGATATTCTTAAATATCAAATTGATTTAGAATTAACTTAAGTTAATTAATAAAAAATTGCATGACAAGTTCACAACCTTTACATAGAGGTATCTTATAAAAAGTATTTTAAAAAATGTATCTTAAAAAAAGAAATTTATTATTAACTTTTATTTTAATAATCATAATACAAATTCTGATCTATACAAATAACAATCAGAAGACTTCTTTTAGGTACTTTATATGGAACCTACAACAAGTACATATGGGAAAATTAATAAGCATTTCATTTTTTTCAGGACTAATAATAAGCATTATTTTGAACAATACAAAAAACATTGGCTATAAGAATAAGAAAAATATTTCTGATCAAAATGAAGAAATTTTTGATAATCAAATTGATAATGAAGTTAATGATTCAAATTTTGAAATACCCCCGCAAAGAGATGTAAGAGAGGCTCAACCAACAATATCTGTTAATTACAGAGTAATCAAAAATAACGAACTAAAAAATGAAAAATATGAGCAAAATACATCAAATAATGCTGATTCTCAAGATGATTGGATTAATGACGATAAAGATTGGTAGAAATGAAAACAATTAAACTATAAAAGCTTAATTCTTATTTATAATGTAGAAGAGATTGTTTTGATTTATGGAAGAGAATTTAGAGACTAAAAAGGATTTTAATAGTGAGGCAAGAGATAATAATGATAAATCTGAAAAGAAAAATTTAATAGATTCAAAAACAGAGTCTATAGAAAATCAAAAAAAAGAAATCTTTATAAATACAAATAGCAATGATTCAAAAAACATACCTGTTTCTAAAGATGAAATAAAAAATGATAAAGTTCCACTAAATAAAAATATTACGAAGCCAAAAAAAGATCTCCCTATTGAGAAAAAACCATTCCAAGAATTTATCAATAATCATTTGATTCCTTCTTTAATTGAAGAAATTAATCAAAGAGGACTAGAAATTAATTATATTAATCTCAAAAACGCAGAGAGACCAATTGCTGGTGATAAATGTTGGATAATAAATTGTGAAATTAAAGACATTTGCAGCTTTTGGCTATCATTTGAGAAGGAAGATATAAGTTCATTAAAAAGCATCTCTTTATCCAAACCTAATCAAAAACCTAGCATTATTGAATCATTTCTAATTGATGAAAAAAGGATAACCCTTAAATTAATAATATCAAGAGTCCTGCAGAGATTAAATGGACAAAAATTAATAGGAGTAAATTAAAGAAACAATAACACCAAGTTAACTTTTCCCTCGAAAATACAATTAATGGTAAATAATAGTATTAACAAATCAAATCAAAGATGACTCAATCAACTATTGAATCAAAAAATAAAAAAGAACTCAATAATGGGAAAGTACCAGCAAAGGAAACAATTTTGTCTCCAAGATTCTATACAACAGACTTTGAGGCAATGGAAAATATGGATTTATCGATAAATGAAGAAGAATTGGAAGCCATTTGTGAAGAATTTAGAAAAGATTACAATAGACATCATTTTGTAAGAAATAATGAATTTGAAGGAGCTGCAGAAAAATTAGATCCTGAGACAAGAGAGCTATTTGTTGATTTTCTTGAAGGAAGTTGTACTTCGGAATTCTCAGGTTTTTTACTTTATAAAGAACTTAGTAAAAGAATTAAAGATAAAAACCCTCTTCTTGCTGAATGTTTTGCTCATATGGCCAGGGACGAAGCAAGACATGCAGGTTTCTTGAATAAATCAATGAGTGACTTTGGACTGCAGTTAGATTTAGGTTTTTTAACAGCAAATAAAGATTACACTTATTTCCCTCCAAGAAGTATTTTTTACGCTACTTATTTATCTGAAAAAATTGGTTATTGGAGATATATAGCAATTTATAGGCATCTTGAAAAGAATCCAGAAAGCAAGATTTTTCCACTTTTTAATTATTTTGAAAATTGGTGTCAAGATGAAAATAGACATGGAGATTTCTTTGATGCACTAATGAAAGCACAACCACGTACTGTCAAATCATTAAGCCAAAAAATTACCATTGGAGGTTCTACCTTTACACATCCACTTTTTGATTATTTCCATAGATTCAGATATTTTTTGAACAATCTTCCATTAGCATCAAAGTTATGGTCAAGGTTTTTTCTATTAGCTGTATTTGCAACTATGTATGCCAGGGATCTTGGAATCAAAAAAGATTTCTACAGTTCATTAGGTCTAGATGCTAGAGATTACGATCAGTACGTTATAAATAAAACAAATGAAACTTCTGCTAGAGTTTTCCCTGTAGTACTTGATGTTTACAATAAATCTTTTTACGGAAGATTAGATAAGATAGTTGAAAACAACAAAATCCTGACTGATATTGCGAATAGCGATGAAAATAAAGTTTCTAAAACTTTAAAGAAATTACCTAACTATTTATCAAACGGTTACCAGTTATTAAGACTATACTTATTAAAACCTCTAGATAGTAAAGATTTCCAACCTGCTATTAGATAATCTTTTACAAAGAGCAAATTTTTAAACTCATATGCTTTCATCACAGATCAAATCAAATGAAATCGAATTTGGTAGTTGCAATAAAGATTTATTAGAAGAAATTATTTCTTATGGGCTTGTACTTGGAGCTGATTTTGTAGAAATATTTGTAGAAAATACCGACAACGCAAGTGTACTTGCTGAAGAGGATTTCATTACAAATGTAAGTCCATCATTTGGAAGAGGTGCTGGAATTAGAATCTTCAAAGACAAAAGGGATGGATTTGTTAGTACCAATAATTTATCAAAACAAGGCTTGATGAGATCAGTATCTCAGGCCATTGAAATGCTAGATATAACTAACAAAAAAAATAAAAAAGAATTTAACGGTCTAAATAAACATAGAGATTATAGATTATCCAAAAAATCATGGATTGATGAAATTCCCACGATTCATGAAATAAGTGAAAAACTATTAGTCAGCACAAAGTCTCTAAAAAAAAACAACAAAATAATAACTAGAAAAGGAAGTTACTCTAGAAATCTTCAAGAAGTAATCATAGCCTCCAGTGATGGAACCTATGCTTCTGATATTAGATTGCATCAAACAGTTGGTCTTAACGTAATTGCTAGTGATGCCCAATATAGATCTAATGGGAGCAGAAGATTTGGATCATCAGGAATGCCTAATGAATTTAGATTTTGGGATCATGAAAAAGCAGCTAATGATGTGTTTGAAAGTTCAATGAACATGTTATATGCAGATTATGTTGAAGCTGGACAAATGCCTGTTGTATTAGCCAATAAATTTGGTGGAGTTATATTCCATGAAGCTTGTGGACATTTGCTTGAAACCACACAAATAGAGAGAGGAACAACACCCTTTGAGAATAAATTAAATGAAAAAATTGCTCATGAATCTGTCACAGCAATCGATGAAGGCATATCGGAAGGATCCTTTGGTTCATTATCAGTGGATGATGAAGGTATGGAACCGGAGAAATCGGTCCTTATAAAAGATGGGATATTAAAAAAATTCATATCTGATAGGGCAGGTGAATTAAGAACTGGCCATAAAAGAACAGGTAGTGGAAGAAGGCAAAATTATTCATTTGCAGCAGCCTCAAGAATGAGAAATACATTTATAGCGAAAGGTGAGCACTCCAAAGAAGATTTAATAAATAGTATTAATAGTGGTCTTTACTGCAAATCAATGGGTGGAGGCAGTGTAGGTGCTACAGGACAATTTAATTTTGCGGTAGAAGAAGGATATCTAATTAAAAATGGAAAATTAACTAAACCAGTAAAGGGAGCTACTTTGATTGGTGAGGCTAAAGATGTTATGCCAAAAATATCAATGTGCGGAAATGACCTTGAATTAGCTCCTGGATTCTGTGGATCCATTAGTGGAAGTGTCAACGTAACTGTTGGCCAGCCTCATATTAAGGTTGATTCAATCACTGTTGGTGGACGATAATATATGAATTCAAAAGAAATAACAAATCAAATCTCCAAAGCTGCAAATTACCTAAATCTTAAAAAATGGGATTATGGAGCAAGTTTTTCTAATGATTATTCTGTGCAAGTAGATAAAGGTGAGGCGAAACAACTTAAGGCATCACAAAAGCAAATTTTAACTATAAGAGTTTGGAACGAATCTAATCTAGTTGGCATTACAACAACTAGCGATATCAGTGAAACTGGTATTAAAAAGGCTCTTAATCAAGCAAATATTGCTTCTGATTTTGGTAACAAGAATGAAAGTACAGAATTTTCACCACTAGCAAAGGATCCTATTAAAGTTAAGGAGGTAAAAAAAAGAAATCCTGTTGGAATTAAAAAATTACTAACGCTATTAAGAGAAGCGGAAGTAAAGCTCCTAGAAAGTCATGAATCCATCAAATCTGTTCCATATAATGGTTTATCTGAGAGTTTTTTTGAGAGAGTTTATGCAAATAGTGAAGGTGCATATCGAAGTTATACCAATAGTCAAGCTGCACTATATTTATACGCAAGAGCAGAAGAGAAAAATAAGAAACCTCGTAGCTCAGGTTCCATAAAACTTGGATATGGAGTTGATGATTTAGATATAGAGTCCTGTATCAAAGACGCTTCGAATCAAACAATTTCCCATTTAAATTATTCATCTATTAAAACTGATAAATATTTAATATGTTTTTCCCCAGAGTCTTTTTTAACGATGATTAATGCCTTTAGCTCAATGTTTAATGCTAGAAGCATCTTAGATGGCGTGAGCTTATCTAAAAAAGATTCTATTGGAGAGAAGCTATCTACACAAGCACTTAACATTTATGATGATGGTCTTCACGAAAAGAATATTTCTTCATCACCATTTGATGGAGAAGGAACTCCTACAAAAAGACTATGTTTAATAAACAAAGGAAGAATTGAAAATTTTATACATTCTGAATCAACTGCAAGAATATTTAAAACAATTCCTACTGGCCACGCTGGACTAGGATCAAAAGTTTCAGTATCTCCAGATTGGATAGTAGTTGAAAAATCAGAGGAAATTTTTGATCTCAAAACTTCACTAGATCACTCTACTTATAAGGGAGAATTTGTTTATATTCAAGAATTGAATGCAATTCATGCAGGTGTTAGATCAAGTCAAGGTTCATTCTCTCTTCCATTTGATGGATGGCTTTATAAAAACGGTGCAAAAATCTCAATAGAATCAGCAACTGTGGCAGGAGATATCAAATATCTTTTGAAAAATATAGTAAATATTGAATCAAACCAGGAAGTAACAACAAGTGGTATTTCTCCCCATATATGGGTAGATAATTTATCAATAACTGGTGACGCGTGAGAATTATATTTTGGGGAACACCTGAATATTCACTTGCCAGCCTTAATATTTTAATTAAATCTAAGCACGAGGTAATAGCAGTAGTTAGCCAACCGGATAGGAAAAGATCTAGGGGAAATAAATTAATATCTTCACCTGTTAAAAGCATTGCCGAGCAAGAATCTATTAAAATTTATACTCCAGAAACCATAAGAGGTAATATACCCTTTATAAATGAACTTAAATCACTATCTTGTGATTTATTTATTGTTATAGCATATGGGAAAATTTTACCCAAAGAGATATTAGAAATCCCAAAATTTGGTAGTTGGAATGCACATGCTTCATTACTTCCAAGATGGCGTGGTGCTGCTCCTGTACAATGGTCCCTCATGAAAGGTGATGAATTTACTGGAGTAGGAATTATGAAAATGAATGAGGGACTAGATACTGGCGATATATTATTGGAAGAAATTATTAAAATCGATGAAAACGATAATTTAAATACACTAACGGAAAAACTTAGTATTTTATCTGCAAAATTATTATTAAATGCTACATCTTTACTCGAAGAAAATATTAAAAAAAATACTAATTCTAAATTAACAAAACAAAATAATCTTGAAAGAGAAATTACTTACGCAAGAATGATTGAAAAATCAGATTATAAAGTTGATTGGGATGATGAAGCTATTGAAATTTCTAGAAAAATAAAAGCACTATACCCTAGAGCCAATACAACTTTTAGAGATAAGAACCTAAAAATAATTAAAATTAAAGTTTTAAATTGTGATGGAATTAATTATGAAAAATACCGTTTAATGGTAAATTGTTCAGATCCAGGAATTATTCTTGCTGTCATAGAAAATGAAGGAATAGTAATTTCAACTAAAACTGATCCGATTATTTTGTTAGAAGCAAAACTTGAAGGTAAAAACATATCTAGCAAAAAGCAATTGATACAACAGTTAAAGCCATCAGTAGGTGAATTTCTTTCAGATTAAGTTTTAGAATCTTTTTTAGAGAATCCCCAAAAGAAAGCAAAAAGAATCAAAATATAAAAATAATAGTCTGGAAGAATAGATTCTTTAATTAACGTATTCAGTAAAAGCTTAATGCCAACAATTAAAATTGCTACGTAACCTGCTTTTTCTAATCTGGAAAAAATATCCAGAAGTTTTAGAAAAATCCCCGATGTAAACCTTAAGGCTAATACCCCAATTACTGCTCCAAATATTATTAATATGTATTGATCACTGATAGCTACTGCGGTAGTGATACTGTCTATGGAAAATGCAAAATCAGTAATTGATAGAAGTGCTACAACCCTCAAGAATCTAAAATTATTTTTATTATTTTCTTTGCTATTTTCAGAATTTTTTGATTCAGAATTAAAAAATACATTTGATAGAAATAAATAAATTAAATAAATACCAGCAAAAACCCTAATATAAATAAACTTAAGGAGAGCATTTGACAATATGATGAGGATAATTCTAAATAATAAAGATATTGTGATACCAATATTTAAGGCTCTTGACCTTAATTGCGAACTGTCCAGGGATTTAGTAAGAGAAGCTAATGCAACAGCATTATCAGCCGATAACAACAATTCTAGTGCAATTAGTATTGGTAAGAGTGTGAAGATTTCGTACCAACTGTCTACCTGATCTAGTGTGGGTATAAAGGAATTTATTGCCGCTGAATCCATCAAATATTATTCACAATCAGTATAAAATCTAATATAATATGTCGGTTATTAGTAATCAAGATTGGTAACTATAAATGAGTTTAAATACTTTAGTAAATTATATTTCAAACTCGCAAATTACTTCTGAATTAATTAAAAAAATTGTAAAAAACAAAGAATTAAATATTGTTGGTTCAAGTAGATATGCAAAATCAATAATCTTAGATAGCATCACCAAAAAAGAAGATAAAAATATATTATTAATCTGTCCTAATATAGAAATTGCCTATAAATGGATTGGTTATTTTGAAAGTATAAATGAAAAAGAAGTTTTATATTATCCACCAACTGAACATTTACCATACTCATCAATTAATAAATCTAAAGAGATTGAATTTGCTCAGATAACTGTTTTATCCAAATTAATAAAAAAAGAGAAAAAAGAGCTCAATATTGTTATAACAACAGAAAGATCACTGCAACCTCATCTAATAGATAAAAACTTATTAATTGAAAACAAGTTAGATTTGCAAAAAGGGGTTAAAATTGAGATTCAAGAATTAGCAAATAAACTTACTTTACTAGGTTATATTAGGGAAAATGTAACTTCTACAGAAGGGTTTTGGAGTAGGAGAGGCGAAATAATAGATATTTATCCTGTTAATAATGAGTTTCCTATAAGACTTGAATTTTTTGATAATGTAATTGATAAAATTAGGGAATATGATCCACATACCCAAAAAACACTTGAGAGTATCAATAATATTGAAATAATACAGGCTGGATTTGATTTTCTAATAAAAGATAAGTTAAATAATTTATCTAAGAACAGCATTTTTAATTCAGAAGACATTAAAAGAAATAATCTTGATCGTTATCTAGGAATAATAGAAAAAAAGCCATCAAATATAATAAATTTTTTAAATAAAGAGACAATCATCGTAATTGATGAATTAGGTGATTGTAAAAAATTTGCGCATAATTGGTATCTAGATTCAGAAAATAATTTTGATAATTGTAAAAATGAATTAAATGAAATCCTTAAAAATAATGATATTAATTTAAAGCCTACTTCGAATTTGCATTTAAAGTTCGACAAAATATTAAATTCACTGGGTAATTTCAATTTAATAAAATTGTATGAATTTGAATCTAAAGATAATATAGATAATAGGTTTTTATTAAACGATAAAAGATTAAATTCATACTCTAAAAATATAGGAAAATTATCCTACGATATTAATAAAAATATAAAAAACAAGGAAAAAGTATGGATATTATCGGCACAACCATCAAGAACTAGGACTTTACTTTTTGAGCACGAATGTAATGCAAACTTATTGAGCAAACCTAACGATATTGATGAAGCATTTAAGTCAATTAATAATTCAACTCCATTAATTATAAAAAATAAGAACAATTATGAAATCGAGGGTTTTTATCTTCCGATATGGAAAGTTGTCCTCATAACAGATAAAGAATTATTTTCACAACAATCTCTTTTTAATAATCTATTCATAAGAAGAAAAAAAAGAAGCGTCAATTCAAATATAAATGTGAATAAAATTAGTCCAGGTGATTTTATAGTTCATAAAAATCATGGAATAGGAAAATTTTTAAAAATAGAAAAAATCAATATAACTGGAGATTCAAGAGATTATTTAGTCATTCAGTATCAAGATGGGAAAATAAGTGTTGCCGCTGATCAACTCGGTAGTGTTAACAGATATAGATCAAGTGGAAAAATAAAGCCAAAAATTAATAAATTAGGAGGTACAGAATGGGAAAGAATAAAAGATAAAAATAAGAAACAAATCAAAAAAGTTGCTTTCGATATTTTAAAACTTTATGCAAAGAGAGAAAATTTAAAGGGGCACATATACCCAGAAGATGGTCCTTGGCAAGATGAATTAGAGGAGTCATTCCCTTATCAACCAACACCAGATCAAATCACTGCTGTAAAAGAAATAAAAACTGATATGGAAAGCGATAAACCAATGGACAGATTAGTTTGTGGAGATGTAGGTTTTGGCAAAACAGAGGTCGCCGTTCGGGCAATTTTTAAAGCTATTACATCAGGCAAGCAGGTAATATTACTAGCGCCTACAACAATCCTAGCTCAGCAACATTGGAGAACAATAAATAATAGATTCTCACCTTACCCAATAAAAGTTTCATTACTAAATAGATTCAAAACCCTAAATGAGAGAAAAGAAATCTTTGAAGGTTTAAAAAATAACAAAATTGATTTAGTAGTAGCAACGCACCAAATTTTAGGTAAAGAAATAGAAATAAAAAACTTAGGACTACTTGTTATTGATGAAGAACAAAGATTTGGTGTAAGACAAAAGGAGAAAATAAAAAAATTTAAAAATAATATAGATGTTTTAACTCTCTCAGCAACACCAATTCCAAGAACTCTTTATATGAGCCTGTCTGGACTAAGACAAATGAGCTTACTGAATACTCCTCCTCCATCAAGAAGATCAATAAAAACATACTTATCTGAAATAGATATGGATGTAATAAGAACTGCAATTAATCAAGAAGTCGATAGGGGAGGTCAAATATTTTATGTTCTTCCAAGAATTTCTGATATTGATCAGGCTGTTAACAAATTAAAAAATATGTTTCCCAGCTTAAAATTTATTGTTGCTCATGGACAAATGAACGAAACAGAGCTTGAAAACTCAATGATTGCTTTTAATAACGGAGAAGTTGATCTCATGATATGTACAACAATAATTGAAAGTGGATTAGACATCCCCAAAGTAAATACAATTATTATTGAAGATTCTCACAAATTTGGACTTTCACAACTATATCAACTTAGAGGTCGAGTTGGTAGAAGCGGGGTACAAGCACATGCTTGGTTATTCTATCCAAACATAAATAAAATTAATGACGCTGCAAAACAACGATTGAAGGCGATAAAAGACTTCTCGGAACTAGGAAGTGGATACCAACTTGCAATGAAAGATATGGAAATAAGAGGTGTTGGAAGTTTACTAGGAGAAGAACAAAGTGGAAAGGTTAATGCAATTGGATATGATTTGTACATTGAAATGCTCCACGAGGCTATTTCAGAAATTAATGGACAAGAAATACCAGAAGTTAGTGACACACAAATTGATCTCCCAATAAATGCATTTATACCTGCAACATGGATATTAAACCGGGAAGAAAAGCTTGACGCATATAAATCTGCTAGTGAATGTTCACATAACAATGAATTAACTGAATTAGCTACAGACTGGATTAATAGATATGGAACTTTGCCCAAACCAGTTGAGTCATTAATTATTTTGATGAGACTTAAATTACTTGCCAAAAGATGTGGATTTAACAAAATTAAGCTTAAAAAACCTAACATTGTTATAGAAACTAAATTGAAGGGATCTACCTTTAAAATACTTAAAAATTCATTACCTAATAGTGTTCAAAATAAATTTTCTTTTGATGAAGGTGAACAATGGTCCTTTATAACTATAAGAGGTCTAGGAGTTACTGAAGTTCAAAATCAAATTGATCAATTGATGTATTGGTTTGGTTCATTTGTTAAAGAAATAAATAATTTTGATAAGGACCTACTAATTAAAAAAGAATAAATTATTAAAAAATTATTTAAAATCCTCAAAAGGGTTTTATTTTAGTTAGATTTATTAAAATTTTTTTATTTGTATGGGTGAATATATAGATGTAGGAATTCAAAATTCTATTTTACCCTTAACGATAGTTTTATCGTCATTATTATTAGGTATCTACGCTCTCTTTGGAGTCGAAACAGAAAATGATGACGATGACTCTGATTCTGGAAGTGGTGGCTTAATGCAACCAATTTGAAATTATTTATAAACCATTGGTCTTGACTTTTTTTTAGTTACCCTAAACAATCTATAGAAAGATCCTAAGATTAAAAGAAAAGCTGTAGAATAAGTGACAAAAATAAATATGACCAATGATATTTCGTAAAGATTTGAAAAAAGTTCAATTATTAAAGCAAAAGATTTATTAAAAGAATTTGGCAGATTTTGTAACAACAAATTTTTATTAGGAATTAAATAATTTATATAAACTAATAAAAGACTCAAAATAAACAAAAAGGCAGACTCAGTAATTAATCTCCTTTTAGATTTTCTTCTTAAACTTAATTTTTTTTTAAAAATATATTTATCAGACTTCATCTTTAAATTTGAGATGTTTAATTCTGTCATACGTCACTTCTAAAAGAATAAATTAATTAATCTAAAAACAATTTTTTCCTATACTATCGTGTTTGTATTTTGGATGCTAATAGGTCTTTATTTTAGATTTATTAATTCATTTTTTTCTTTATCTTCAACAGGATTATAAAAATAAATAAATGAATAGGACAATAGAATTAAAGAACAGATTGAAATTAAAGGCGGCATAATAAAATTCAAAAATTTAACTTTGTTATTTAATCCGATTCTTACTTTTTTTGGAATAGTGTTATATGCACCAGTTTTATTTACTCTAACTTTTGATGATTCATTTAACTGATCAAAACAATTTATAGTATCTAACAACAATGAATTACCAAACTTTAAGGTAAGTGGTTTTACATTTGGTTTGGAGCTCTTGAGAAGAATATTATGCATGTCAAGATTTTCAGCTTTTATATCAATTAATTTAGATTCATATATTGGTATTTCGTCTTTGATTAAAAGATTTGAATAAATAAAAAAAGCATTCATAATAGGTCCTAAGTGTTCAACTTTGCCTTCAATAAGAGGTTTATCAATTATCGTTAATTTCCATTGTGAAATTATTGATATCTGATCTTTATTTTCATTATTTGAATAATCTGGCAATCCCATTATTTCAAGAGTCACCGAAGATTGATGAAATGATATTTTATTTTGCATCATATTAATAATCGAGTAAGAAATTCTTTAACTTTTGATAACCCTGGTTTGAAACACATAGAGATAAGGTAAGAAGTGATTTTATAATTACTTCATCATTTTTAGTTTGATTCAAAAGCTTTTTCACTCTCATACTATCCAAGTTAAATCTCTCTTTAATCAACTCTATAAATCTCTTATTAAAATCATTCCAAATAATTGAATTCTTTTCAGGATTCTCTTTAGATTGAAGGATATCTCTTATGTAAGGATATAAATATCTAGACATTTCAACTGTGATTTTAATCAGAGCATCAAATTCATCAAATTTAATATTGTTATTAACATAAGATTTTCTCAATGGATTATTATTCCTTAATTTCCAAATAGTTACTTTATTTGGCAAAACATCATTTAAATTAAGTCTATTTGATATCTCATAGAGGGATTGTATACCATTTAAATCAATAGTCTCTAATATCAATAATAATAAGTCAAGTTTCTCTATAGATTGCCTTGATACCAGATTTCCTTTAGTTAAAACTGTAATTGTTCTTTAGAAAAATATAATCTAATTATAACAGCATTATTATTCCATTTTTTGAAATAAAAATGAATACAACTTATCAAGTTCTTCAATAGTTAGCATTCCATAACTCCATAATAATATTGGTAATGGGGCCTTGTTTTTTATGGATAATTTTAGAGCAAGTTCAATAGAAGACTCTTTTAAACCTACTTCATTAAATAAATAAATTAACATCTGCTTGTATAAATAATTATCCATAAAATTTATTTAATTCTTGAGTAAATGAGAGATTTAGTCATTTGATTAAGGACCAATTTTCTAACAAAATTAGCATTATTTAAAAGAATAAAAGAAAGTTTTCTTATAGGGAATAACAAAATATTATTATTTGCAAAAATTGATATTAATAAATCAGTTATAAAAATAGTAAAAATAATATCTAAAATCCTGCTCAAAAAATACTTAAATTTAAAAAGAAATAAATGCTTTTTGGATTTAGGATAATTTTTATTAAAAAGATCAAAAATAGTATTAACATCCCTCCAGCAACAATTTAGACCCTGACCACCTACAGGATGGAATGTATGTAATGCATCACCAACAAAAACTAATTTTTTAAAATTTAAAACTGGCAAATTCAAGGATAATGAAACGGGAAATATATTAAATTCGCCAATTATTTGATCTAACTTAAATTCTTTAGGCAAGATAGTCGATAAATTATCCAACAAAAAATTCTTATCAGAATTTAACCTTTCAATAGATTTCAAGGTACTAGAAGTCCAAATCACTTGATATATGTTTTTTTCTAAAGGTAATAATGCAAGAGGTCCTTCTTTTCTAAAAATTTCGTAAGCACGCTTTTCGCAATTACCTCTAAGAGAAACCTTAAACGTCAAACAGGACTGATTATAAGATTTTTTTATATCTACAAAATCTAACAATCTTTTATCAAGTGAATTTGCTCCCGTTGAAAAGAATTGATAATCAAAAAATATTTTTTTAGTTAACAATTTTTGTGGCGTCATAAAAAAAATATTTCTTTTATTATCGATTTCTTGAAAAAAAACATTCATAATATCTGAATGTCTAATTACCCAGCCAATATTTCCAACAGAACTTATATCATCATCTAAATCATAAATTGATAAGTTGGCAATAGAAGAAGTTGCGCTGTCTGATATTGAAAGGGTATCAAAGCCATATAGGTAAGGTTCTAATTTTTCCCAAAGCCTGAATTTAGATAAGATTTTTCTCGTTGAGTGAGTAATTGCATATGTTTTATCCTTATTTATTAAACTATCTTTTGTTAATAAATCTGTTAAAAAAATATTGCATTCAAATCTTGAAAGTGCAATTGAAAGTAGTAAACCAGTCGGTCCCGAGCCAACAATTTTAAAATTGAATCTATTTTTCATCAAATAATATTAATAACACCTATCTATTCAAGTAAATATAGCAAATTTCCTCAAATGCTGGTCTTAATAAATAAGGATAATCACCAACCCATAAATTAATTTCTGGCAACCAAGCATCGGTTAAATAAAAATCTCTGTCAAAATTACGGTTATTTGATGATAATAAACATCTAATATTTGAACCCACTCTTATTTGGCTGTGCTTATTTTCCATTGGGAAACTTAACTTTTGCAAATAACCATCTTCATCTTCTAATTCAAGTACTAACCAAGTCCTCTTATTTTCTATAACTTCTAATCGACCTTGGTTATTAGATTGTTCTCTTGAACTTTCAATCTTTTCTGTTTTATAGATATCTGATACATAACCATCAAATATAGAAAAAAATTTATATTTTCTCAATTGCAAATTTTTTCTACTTGATTCAAGAATTGGACCCCAGATTATGTACAAAAAGAAAGCTACACATAACAATAACCAGAAATTATTTGTTTGATCTCCAGTTGAACTGATAATTAATGAGATAAATCCACCAATTGAAGAAATGATTATTCTTTGAAGAATTTTTCTTGGATTACCTAAAGTGTACTTAAATTGACTTCCAGTACCAACGGCAGGAATGAGTTTTGAAATTTGGATAGGATTAATAGGAATTAGCATTTTAAAAAATCAATTTTTCAAGTCCGTAAACTAAAGAGTCATAATTACCTATTTTTTTAATAACCTTTAAAACACCAGGCATATATGCCTTTCTATCAATAGTGTCATGCTTAATTGTGTAAGTTTCTCCTGGCGATCCCATAATTACTAATTGATGGGCTAATAATCCTGGTAATCGTACAGAATGTACATTAATTCCTGAATCTCTCACTCCTCCTCGAGCACCCTTCAAAGACTCAGACTCTTTAACTAAATTCTGATTAAATTTCTTTGGATATTCTTCAATCATTTCTGCAGTTTTTATACACGTTCCACTAGGCGAATCAGCTTTTTGATTATGATGCATTTCTATTAATTCAACATTGTCATAAAACTTTGCGGCGACAGATACTGCCTGCTGAAGAAGAACCATGCCTACGGAAAAATTAGGAATTATTGCACAACCAACAGATGCCTTCTTGGCAAAAACTGACAGGTCGTTTATTTGAGAAGTGCTAAGACCTGTAGTTCCTACGACAGGTGAAATACCATAGGCGATAGATGATCTAGTGTTTTCATATACAGAATCAGGATGAGTAAAATCAACAAGGACAGGTTTGATATTTTCATTTCTATAATTTTGACTAACAGAACATAAAGTTCCTTCAAAATCATTTGAAACAAAAATATTGCAATTTTTTACCTTCAATAAATCTGAAATTTTGGATCCGTTGTTCTTTTCGTTTATGTCAATTGCTGCGACAAGTTCACAATCTGTAGAATTTAATACACTATTCACAACTTCGCTACCCATCCTGCCTAAAGCTCCGGATACTAGTACTGGTATGGTTTTTTTAGAATTTTCAGTCATTTTTGTAAAAATTTTTTTTTTAAAGGTTGTTACACGCTATTTATATTGCACACAATAACGTCTTTTCATTCGTAGTCTGGTAGAAATACTTAAAGAAAATCAATGTTTACGCAGGTCCGCTCAGCAAACCGCAGAGTATCTCCTGTTGAGGATAACAAACACAAAGTTGTAATAAAAGCAGTTTATGTTGTCCTTGAGCCACAATACCAAAATTCCCTAACGGAAGCTGCAAAGTCAATAAATGAGATGAATGGGCCAATTGGTGTAGACCTCAGTGGCTATCTTATCGAAGAACTTAGGAACGATAGTAATTTTAATGATTTTAAAAAAGATATAGCTAATGCAGATATTTTTGTTGCTTCCCTAATATTTATCGAAGATCTTGCTCAAAAAGTAGTAGAAGCAGTTTCACCATATAAAGACACACTAAAAGCTTCAATAGTCTTTCCCTCTATGCCAGAGGTAATGAGATTAAATAAGTTAGGGTCATTTAGTATGGCTCAACTTGGTCAATCTAAAAGTATTATTGGAGATTTAATAAAAAAGAAAAAAGAATCTGATGGAGCAAGCTTCCAAGATTCAATGTTGAAATTATTAAACACACTACCGTCAATACTTAAATATTTACCAGTAGAAAAAGCTCAAGATGCTAGAACATTCATTCTGAGTTTTCAGTACTGGTTAGGTGGTACTACTGAAAACTTAAAAAACTTCTTGTTAATGATTTCTGAAAAGTATGCAGTTTCAGAAAACATTAAAGATCAAATAGAAGAATTTAAAATTCAGGACCCTGAAACATTTCCTGACCTAGGAATTTGGCATCCACTTGCTCCCTGTATGTTTGAAAGTCTTAAAGAATATCAAAATTGGGAAAATAATAGAAAAGATATAAATCCTAAAGATGACAAAACTCCAACAATTGGTTTAGTGCTTCAAAGGAGCCATATAGTTACTGGGGATGATGCTCATTACGTTGCTGTTATTCAAGAATTGGAATATAGAGGAGCAAGAGTTCTTCCTATCTTCTGTGGAGGATTAGATTTTTCTAAGCCAGTAAATGAATTTTACTATGATCCAATTGATAGAGATACACCTATTGTAGATGGAATTGTATCATTAACAGGATTTGCATTAGTAGGTGGTCCAGCGAGACAAGATCATCCTAAAGCTATTGATGCATTAAAAAGACTTAATAGACCTTATATGGTTGCACTTCCATTGGTTTTTCAGACCACTCAAGAATGGGAAGATAGCGACCTAGGACTACACCCTGTTCAAGTGGCACTTCAAATTGCAATTCCTGAGCTTGATGGCGCAATTGAACCTATTATTCTTTCTGGTCGTGACGATGCTACAGGTAAGGCACATACACTCCAAGATAGAGTAGATGTAATCGCAGAAAGGGCTATAAAGTGGTCAACTTTAAGAGTTAAGCAAAGAAAAGATAAAAAATTAGCTATCACAGTATTTAGCTTTCCACCAGACAAAGGAAATGTTGGTACAGCTGCATACTTGAATGTTTTTGGTTCGATTTACAGAGTACTTCTTGAAATGAAATCTAAAGGATATCTAATAAATGAACTTCCAAGTAATTCAAAAGAATTAATGGAAAAAGTAATTAATAACCCTGAGGCAATGGAAGGTTCTCCTGAATTAAATATTGCTCATAAGATGTCAGTAAAAGAATACGAAGAATTCACACCTTATTCACAAAGACTTGAAGAGAATTGGGGAAAACCGCCTGGTAATCTAAATAGTGATGGACAGAATCTTCTTATCTATGGAAAACATTTTGGAAATGTATTTATAGGTGTTCAACCAACATTTGGTTATGAAGGTGATCCAATGAGATTACTTTATTCAAGAAGTGCTAGTCCTCATCATGGTTTCGCCGCTTATTACACTTATGTAGAAAAAATCTGGGGTGCCGATGCTGTACTTCATTTTGGAACGCACGGTTCACTTGAATTTATGCCTGGTAAACAGATGGGTATGAGTGAAACATGCTATCCGGACTCCCTTATTGGATCATTGCCTAACTTATATTATTATGCAGCTAATAATCCCTCTGAAGCAACAATCGCAAAAAGAAGAGGTTATGCCTCAACTATAAGCTATTTAACTCCTCCTGCAGAAAATGCCGGACTATACAAAGGTCTTAAAGAACTAAGTGAGCTTGTAGGTTCTTACCAACAACTTAGAGATAATAGTAGAGGAATTCAAATTGTTAACGCAATAGTTGAGACTTCTAAGCAATGTAATTTAGATAAAGATGTTGATCTTCCATCAAAAAACGTAGAAGAACTTTCCCTTGATGAAAGAGATCTATTTGTTGGGAATATCTACAAACAGCTCATGGAAATAGAAAGTAGATTATTGCCTTGTGGTCTTCATACTATCGGGGAAGCTCCAACTGCTGAAGAAGCAGTAGCAACTCTTGTAAATATTGCATCTTTAGAAAGAGAACAAGAGGGATTAAGATCTCTACCTGGATTACTGGCAGAATCTTTAGATTTCACTATCGATCAAATTTATGATGGTAATAATAAAGGAGAACTTAAATTTGTAGAGCTTAATGAAAAAATAATTAAAACAGCAAGAGAATCAATATTTGCAATGGTTAATTCTTTAAAAATAGTTGATGGTAGAGTTTATTTAGAAAAATCACTTCTTTCAAAACTTTTTGATTTTCTTAAAGTATTTGGTATAAATTTACCTACTCCGTGGCTAAGAGTATGTAATCTAAACGGATTTAATCATGTTAATCAAAAAGAGTTAAACAAACTATTTGATTATTTACTTTTCTGCTTGGAACAAGTCTGTGCAGACAAAGAAATGGATAGCCTCATTAAAGCATTAGATGGTAATTATGTTTTACCAGGACCAGGAGGAGATCCAATAAGAAACCCTGCTGTTTTGCCTAGCGGTAAAAATATACACGCTCTTGACCCTCAATCAATTCCAACAACAGCGGCGGTGGCGGCTGCAAAGTCAGTCGTTGACAAATTAATTGAGAGACAAAAAGAGGAGCAAGGTAGCTGGCCCGAAACTATTGCTTGTGTTTTGTGGGGTACTGACAATATCAAAACCTATGGAGAATCACTTGCACAAATATTATGGTTTATAGGGGTAAAGCCTAAACCAGACTCTGTTGGTAGAATCAACAAATTAGAACTAATCCCCCTAGAAGAATTAGGTAGGCCAAGAATAGATGTAGTTGTTAACTGCTCTGGTGTATTTAGAGATTTATTTATAAATCAAATGGCTCTAATAGATCAAGCAGTCAAATTAGCTGCGGAAGCTGATGAACCTTCAGAATCAAATTTTGTAAGAAAACACTCATTAGAACAGGCACAAAAAGAAGGAACTTCTATCAGAGAAGCTTCTGCGAGAGTATTCTCTAATGCAAGTGGAAGCTATAGTTCAAATGTTAATTTAGCTGTAGAAAATTCGACTTGGGAGGAAGAAAATGAATTACAAGAAATGTATTTATCACGCAAAACATATGCCTTTAATGCAGATAATCCAGGTGAAATGAATCAAAAGAGAGATGTATTTGAATCTGTCATGAAAACAGCAGATGTAACATTCCAAAACCTTGATTCCTCAGAAATTTCCCTTACAGACGTAAGTCATTATTTTGATTCAGATCCAACTAAGTTGATAAAGAATCTTAGAGATGATGGTAAAGAACCAAATAGCTACATAGCGGACACAACCACTTCAAATGCTCAAGTAAGGACACTTGGAGAAACCATTAGATTAGATTCAAGAACAAAACTTTTAAATCCGAAATGGTATGAAGGGATGCTCAAATCAGGATATGAAGGAGTAAGAGAACTTTCAAATAGACTTAACTATACACTTGGTTGGAGCGCTACTAGTGGTCAAGTAGACAATTTTGTATATGAAGAAACTAATGAAACATTCATAAATGACGAAGAGATGAGAAAAAGATTGATGGATTTGAATCCTAATAGTTTCAGAAGGATAGTAGGGACTCTACTAGAAGTTAATGGAAGAGGATATTGGGAAACCTCAGATGAAAATATTGAGCAATTGAAAGAACTTTATCAAGAGGTTGAAGACAAAATAGAAGGTGTAAAAGAATAATAATTTTTTTTATTTCCTGTAAATCCTATCGGCAACTTTTAGAATTTGATAATTTAATTCCACATTGTGAACTCTCACAATATGAATTTTTAATTGGGAACATAGACAACTTACAGCTAATGTACCGATATCCCTTTCTTTGGGATTAGATTCATTTAATATCTCACCTATAAATCTTTTCCGTGATGCACCAATCAATATTGGGTATTCTAATTCTTTAAATACATATAAGTTTCTTAATATCTCTAAATTTTGATTCATATCTTTTGAGAAACCAATACCAGGATCAACAATTATATTTTTCTTTGGAATATTTTTATCTAAGGCATTATTTATCAAACTCTTAAGAGAGTATTTAACATCTTTCAATAAATCATCATATGTAGATAGTTCGTTCATATTTTGACTTTTTCCACGACTATGAGTTATTACAAATGGGCAATTAGATTTTGAGACAACATCCATAATTTCATTATCTCTTCTTCCTCCTGTAACATCATTAATCCAATTAGCGCCATTTAAAAGAGCTTCGTTTGCAACCTCTGAATTGAATGTATCAATCGAAATTAAAATCTCTGGATATTCAGATCTTATTAATTGCAAATATGGTATTAACCTTTTTATTTCTATTTTAGATCCAACTTCCTCAGCTCCAGGTCTCGTACTTTGAGCACCAAGATCAATAATATCTACACCATTATCCAAAAAATGGCTTACTTGATTTAAAACTTTTTTATCTGAGTCTAAATCTCCCCCATCACTAAATGAATCGGGAGTTAAATTAATAACCCCCATAATTGACGTTTTCTTACCCCAACCAATCGGCCATGGATATGTGTTATTCGAAATTTGCAA
>CACARV010000013.1 GCA_902535025.1 uncultured Prochlorococcus sp. | reverse complement strand
ATACATTTTATTGTTTCATTTTTTACTTCAAAATCTCCCATATCGACTCAATCAGTGTTAAAAATGTATTTAATAGGTATTAATTACCAACAATTTTTTAATTAAATGGCATCTTACAAAGTTACGCTCATCAGTGAAGGTGAAGGTCTCAATTCTACTATTGAAGTACCCGATGACCAATACATTTTAGACGCAGCAGAAGAGCAGGGTATAGATCTCCCTTATTCATGCAGAGCTGGAGCATGTTCTACATGCGCTGGAAAAGTCACTTCAGGTAGTGTTGATCAATCCGATCAAAGTTTCCTGGATGATGACCAATTAGAAGCTGGTTTTGTTCTTACATGTGTTGCTTATCCAACATCTGACGTAACAATTACAACTCATGCTGAGGAAGATTTGTACTAATTATAAAAAATTAACTTTTCTAAGTTGATTATTCATAAAATCTTTGCCACCCTCTGTTAAGGTGGCTTTTTTTGTAAATGAATAAATTTGAATTTTTCAAGACTGGCAGTGTTCAATCAAGTTATGGAGGTCAGTACAGTTATAAGGTAATAGGACCATGCTGCAGACTTTACGATAGAGAGGAGTTGCCATGGCCCTGTTCAAGGATTGCTTGGAGAAGTAAGGAGCCTAGTTGGAGAAGAATAGGCTCTAGGTTCGTTGCTGATATGGCTTCAAGAAAATGCCCGTCTTACTCAGTACAGATTTTGGAGCCTGGATCAAAACCTGTTGAGACAGTTATAACTCTTTTTTCAAAGAAATTTTCTTCTGATATACAAGAATGGTGGTACAGCAAAAAACCAGGCTCAAAGGAGCCTGGCAATATCTTCCCTTCTGAAGTTAGTTAGCTTTAAATATTAAGCTTTTGGTTTTGGTGGCGTGTAACCTTTTAAGCCAGTGCATTCAAGACTATCAATAGTATTAACTCCAGTTTTTGAGTTAGTTCCATTAGCTCTTTCACATAATGATTTTCTCTGAGAAAGATCAAGATTTGCATCAGTAAAGTCTGCTCCGTCAATAATTGCTCCATCAAAAACACTTTTCATTAGCTCACCATTGGTAAGATTTGCATCTGTAAAATCAGCATTATCAAAGCGTGTTGCATATGCAATGAGGTCCGTCATATTAGCTCCTTTAAAACTAGAGTTTTTTGCAGTTGTTACGCTCATATATGCACCTTGAAGATTAGCTTCTCCTAAATCTTGATTAGATAAATCATATTTAACATATTCAGTATTATGAAGGTCGGCTCCGTGAAGATCATCTTTTAGTACGTCAACTGATGAAGGATCACTAGGATAGAGTGCGTTTGCAGAGATTGGATTAATAAGTAAACCAATAATTAATGGAAGAAAAATAAATAGCCTTTTACAAGACTTGTGTAGTGATGAAAAAATAGAAACCATTTCGATCAACATCAATATAGAAAACCTATGACTATTATTCCATGGGTTGGTCATTTGCGACCCTTCTTCTCACGAACTGTTGCAGTTTATTTTATTTCGGCCTTTAGAAAATCTTTTGCAAGCTGAGTATTTGGAAAAACTTTTTGAGCCTCTTTAAGCAAATCGCTTGGCGTAATTGCATTTTTATTGGTGTATCTTGGACTGAAATGAGTAATAATTAATTTTTTTGTGTTAGATAATAATGCTGTTTTCGCCGCCATGATTGTTGTGGAATGTAATTTTTCATAAGCCATGTTCTTATCCTCTTCTGAAAAAGTCGATTCATGTACGAGTAAATCTGCATTTTTTGATAGAGAAACAGCTGATTCGCAAAAGACCGTATCTGTGCAATAAACAAAACTTTTACCCTTTCTAGGAGGTCCACAGAATTCTTTCCCATCAAATGTCCTACCATCAGCTAATACGACTTTTTTACCTTGTTGCAGTTCTGAATAAATTGGTCCAGGTGCTATCTTTAAAGACTGTGCTTTTTTGATATCAAATACCCCCGGCTTGTCTTTTTCGCTCACTCGATAACCATAAGCAGGTATTTTATGTTTAAGACAGGCACAATTTACTTTTATTTTGTTGTTTTCAAACAAAATTTTATTTTCTAATGCAAAATTTTCAACTCCTACAAAATTCAATGGAAATGACAATTTGCAAAAACTACTGCTCAGAGCAGAATAAATAAAACTTCGTAATTCTGAAGGACCATAAATTTCTATACCCTCACTATTACCAGATAAACCTAGGGTAGCCAAAAGGCCAGGTAAACCATAAACATGATCCCCATGCATATGAGTAATAAATATTTTTTTGATTTGTGAAGATTTAATATTACTTTTCATTATTTGATGCTGTGTTCCCTCTCCACAGTCAAAAAGCCAAATCTCTGAAGATTGCGATAATTTAAGAGCTAAGGAAGAAACATTTCTTGTTAAAGATGGAACTCCTGAACTAGTACCTAAGAAAGTTATATTCACTTATAATGATAATTTTATTTTGATAACTGGATTAAATCTAGACTTTTAGTCAGACTTAGGCAAATTAAGAGTTCGTTTTTAAACAAAGTGATATCAAAAATTATAAAAACAACTAATAATTTTTGTTTGATAAGCATAATAATTTTTTGTTTATCGCAGACCCGAACAGTTTCAGCTTCAACAGAACCTATAATAAATGTTCTTATTTTAAAAGATAATAAAGTTAGAATTAGGTCAGATAGATCAATTCCATTAAGAATCAAAGGGCAAAGATTTTCGAATAAAAAAATTAAAGGTTTTATTTTAAAAAAACAAAATAATAAGACAACTTTATCTTTTGATAAGAACAAACAGAAAATTTATGAATTGAAAAATAAAGAAAAATTGGTAGTAAGCTCTTCAGATAGCAGAGGTATTTGGGTCGATCAGAAAAGATACGCAGGTAAATTGAAAATTTTCATACGTGATAATGACATCCTAGTAGTAAATGTTCTTGGTATTGAGAATTATCTTAGTAGCGTTGTTGGTTCAGAAATGCCTGCTAAATGGCCTTTGGAAGCATTAAAAGCTCAAGCGATTGCATCAAGAACTTATGCATTGAAGCAAAAAGGAAATTCTCTTTATGATATTGACTCTACAAATATGAATCAAGTTTATATTGGACTAGAGGCTGGGACCTACAAAACTAAAAGGGCAGTAAAAAGTACAAGATCATTAGTTTTGACATACAAAGATAAATTAATTAATTCTTTATTTCATAGTAGTTCTGCTGGTATGACTGAGAATAGCCAAGATGTATGGAAAAATAAATATCCATATTTGTCAAGTGTTAAAGACTTTGATAAAAATAATCCAAAACTTCGATGGAATACAAAGTTCTCAAAATCTCAATTGCAGAAATTATTCCCAAGGATTGGAGGAATCAATCTAATCGAAATTGTAAATATCACAAGTACTGGTCGAGTAAAAAATGTAAGAATCCATGGTGATTTTGGGATTGATGAAATTTCAGGAGTTGATTTACGAAAAAGAATGAATCTTAAAAGTACTTTAGTAAGATTTAAATTTGTTGAAATTAATAAGACTAAATCTACTAACGAGAACCGTAAATTATTAGCGACAAATTTATTGGAAAATAAACCACTTACATATATTGTTCGCGTTGGAGACACGTTGATTTCTATAGCTGATCAATATAACGTAAGTGTTGATGAAATAGTTAACTTAAATAATATCCAAAATTCATCATTAATAAATATAGGTCAAAGTTTATTCCTCCCAAGAAATTCTATGAGTTCATCATCATCTTCAGAAAAAATTTTAGTAGTTTCGGGATATGGATCTGGTCATGGAGTGGGCATGAGTCAATGGGGTGCTAAATATATGGCGAAAAAGGGGGCAAAGGCGAAAACCATCTTAAAACATTTTTATAAGGGTGTTGAAATTAAATCGTTTAAAAAATATTTTTTATAAAAATTATTTTGCATTAAGAACCAATTTTGGATTTATATTAGTGTGTTCTTTATTAAAAAAGCCAATGCCAAGAAGGTTTTTTCTTATATCTATTACCTTTATAGGTTTTATATAATCAAAAGTTTTTATTTTACTTAAGTAATTAATATCAACTTTTATTGCTCTTCCAGTTTGCCAAAAATTGATTTCTTCTTCTCTATTTAAGACCAATGTTGAAATGTGATTAAGAGCAGAAATTGTAGGAATAATAATGTTTGTAGTTTTATTTTTTTCTATATCCGATATTTTTATGGAATTTTTTTCATGAAAGCCGCAAGCTGAAATTCTTTTAAGCTGTAGAAGGCAACCTTCGGAGTTAAGAATTTTACCCAAGTCTCTCGCGATTGACCGTATATATGTACCAGCGGAACATTTGATTTTTATTTCTATGATTCCGTTTATCTGATCCCATTTCATTAAAATAAGCTCATCTACTATTACTTTTCTTGGGGATAATTCAAAATTTTCATTTTTAAGGGATTTTTTATAAGCCCTCTCACCATTTACATGCACGCTAGATACTTTTGGTGGAATTTGTTTAATTATTCCTCTAAATTGATTTAAAGAGAGATCTAATTGCTTATTAGTAATTTTGGGCCAACTTTTTTGATTAATTACTTTTCCGTGAATATCATCGGTGTTGGTTTTAATACCTAATTTAATTTTTCCTATGTAAGTTTTCCCCTGAGGGAGATACTGAATGAATCTTGTTGCACTGCCAATTGCAATTGGTAATGTTCCTGTTACCTCTGGATCAAGAGTTCCTGTGTGCCCAACTTTTTTTGTATTTAGTAACCTTCTTATTTGTTTAACACAATCATGTGAGGTACAGCCTTTCTCTTTATTAATAACTAAGAATCCATCTTTAGTTTCCATTTTTAATATTAAGAATACTTTGAGAAAGATTTATTACCATCCTATGATTTTTGTATTGAAGTAAAACTAAGAAATTGAAAAATGATAATTTTATAATAAAAGAGTTTCTTGATAATGCCTTTAATTTGAAATCACATTTAATGGAATTTTTTTCAATTGGTGCATCTGATTTGAATGAATTCCTTGCAAATGCAAAAATGAATTTGGCAAATTCACATCCGGGAGATGCATTAAGCGATGTTTCAGAGTTTTATAGTGAGATTGTTGGAGATCGTCATGTAGCAGATTTAGCTGCTTGGCACATCACAAGCAAGGATTATATAGCTGATACTTTAAAACTGCAGCAGAGATTTTCTAGAGATTTGGTTTTAGATTTTGGAGGAGGGATTGGAACGCATGCTCTAGCTAATGCTATGTCTTCAACAGTTGAGCAAGTTTTTTTTGTAGATATTAATGCAACAAATAGGAAATTTGTTGAATATAGGGCTAAGGAATTAGGAGTCGAAAAAAAACTTACTTTTTGTAATACGATTAAAGATACACAAATATCCAAATTTGATACAATTGTTTGTCTTGACGTTTTGGAACATCTTGATGATCCTGCTTCTCAAATCGAGATTTTTAATGAGATTATGAATAATAATTCTATTGCTTTATTTAATTGGTATTTCTATAAAGGAGAAAATAATGAATATCCTTTTCATATAGATGATGAACAAGTTATTGAAGAGTTTTTTACGATACTTCAATCAAAGTTTCTAGAAGTTTTTCATCCTATTCTTGTAACTACAAGAGCTTATAAAAAAATTAGATAACTATATTAACTCTTTTTCTATTTCTTAAATTTCTTTTTATGCTTTCAAAACTTACGGTTCCTTCTTTTAATGCAAAAAGTGTGTCGTCCTTGCCTTTACCAACATTGATCCCTGGTAAAAAGGATGAACCTCTTTGGCGAATTATAATTGATCCAGCAGTTACTTTTTCGCCACCATAAGCTTTAACTCCGAGTCTTTTGGAATTCGAATCGCGACCGTTTCTTGTAGAACCTGTACCTTTTTTATGTGCCATTAGAATTGTTTAATTTGTAGATTTTTCAGGTTTTGGTTTAGTAACCTTTTTGACAGTTTCCTTATTAGAGGAAGTTTTAGTTAGACCTTTGCCTATTGATATAGATTTTACCATAACTCTCGTTAATTCCTGTCTGTGTCCCATTTTTCTTCTTGTCTTTTTTTTAGGACGCATCTTATAAACAATAATTTTCTTATCTCTTTTGTGTGATACGACTTCTAATTCTATTTTGGCACCTTTAATGTAAGGTTTTCCAATAGTTATAGAGTCCTTGTCTTTTAAAAGTAAAACTTTTTCAAGTATTATTTTGTCTTTTTCTTTAGCATTTAATCTATCAATATCGTAATATCTATCAACTTCAAACCAAAATTGTTGGCCTGAGGTTTCTGCTATTGCGTACAATTCATTACTTTTTAGAGAATTGCTTGAGGAGGTTTTAGAATTTGTCATATTTTGAAGACGCTATTGGGCTCAAATTTACAATTTGATTAAGCCAAATAAACAATCAATAATTATTTGTATATTTTCTTATTTTGTAGTGTAATAAGTCAAGGTGTGATTTAAATCTTTTGATATCAAATTGAGGAACCAAAATAATGGCAGCTAGAAAAACATATATTTTAAAACTCTATGTTGCAGGAAACACTCCTAATTCAATGAGAGCATTAAATACTTTGAAAGAAATTTTAGAAAATGAATTTAAGGGAGTTTATGCCTTAAAAGTTATTGATGTATTAAAGCAACCTCAACTAGCGGAAGAAGATAAGATTTTGGCTACCCCTACATTAGCTAAGATATTACCCCCACCTGTCAGAAGAATTATTGGTGACCTTTCTGATAGAGAGAAAGTTTTAATTGGTTTAGATCTTCTTTTTGATGAATTATCTGAAAGTGAATATAGTGGAGGTAAGTAATATTGAGATACTAACTTTTGCAATAAAAGGTAAATTCAGCATTTAATTTTTTCATTATTAAAAGCAAAAAACTATGAATGATAAGAAATTCAGCAAATCAAATAAAATGCAGGTACAAAAATTGCCTACTGGGATAGAGGGATTTGACGATGTTTGTAGAGGTGGATTGCCCGTATCTCGAAGCACACTAGTTAGTGGGACTTCAGGTACTGGAAAGACTGTTTTTTCTCTTCAATATTTGCACCATGGGATTTGCAATTTTGATGAGCCTGGAATCTTGGTAACATTTGAGGAATCGCCTTTAGATATCATTAGAAATGCAGCAAGTTTTGGTTGGGATTTACAAGAATTAATAGATCAAAATAAGCTTTTTATTTTAGACGCCTCTCCTGATCCTGATGGTCAAGACGTCGCTGGAAACTTTGATTTATCGGGTCTTATTGAGAGAATTAGTTACGCAATAAGAAAATATAAAGCTAAAAGAGTTGCCATAGATTCAATAACTGCGGTTTTTCAACAGTATGATGCCATCTACGTCGTCAGAAGAGAAATATTTAGACTAATAGCAAGATTAAAGGAAATAGGAGTAACAACAGTTATGACTACAGAAAGGGTTGATGATTACGGTCCAATTGCTAGGTATGGTGTTGAAGAATTTGTATCTGATAATGTAGTCTTACTTAGAAATGTTCTTGAGTCAGAGAAGAGAAGAAGAACTTTAGAAGTTTTGAAGTTAAGAGGAACTACACATATGAAAGGCGAATATCCATTCACTATGGGGAGTGATGGTATAAGTGTTTTTGCCCTTGGGGCAATGAGACTAACTCAAAGATCCTCAAATATCAGAATCAGTTCTGGAGTTAAGGATCTTGATGATATGTGTGGAGGAGGTTATTTCCAAGATTCAATTATCCTTGCTACTGGTGCTACTGGTACAGGTAAGACAATGCTCGTATCAAAATTTGTTGAAGATGCTTACAACAATAATGAAAGGGCAATACTTTTTGCGTATGAAGAATCTAGAGCTCAATTACTTAGGAATGCAACAAGTTGGGGGATAGACTTTGAAAAGATGGAAAGTGATGGGTTATTAAAAATTATTTGCGCATATCCAGAGTCAACGGGGTTAGAGGATCATTTGCAGATCATAAAAACGCAAATTAACCAATTCAAACCAAAAAGAATGGCAATAGATTCTTTATCCGCATTGGCTAGAGGAGTTAGTTTAAACGCATTTAGACAGTTTGTTATTGCAGTTACTGGTTATACGAAACAAGAGGAAATAGCAGGCTTCTTTACTAATACCGCAGAAGAATTCATGGGAAGCCATTCTATTACTGATTCTCATATCTCAACAATTACTGATACTATATTATTGCTGCAATATGTTGAAATAAAAGGGGAGATGGCTAGAGCTTTAAATGTCTTTAAAATGCGAGGATCTTGGCATGATAAAAGGATAAGGGAATTTATTATTACGAACAATGGACCAGAAATAAAGGATTCTTTCTCTAATTTTGAACAAATCTTTAGTGGAGCCCCTCATAGAGTTGTACCTGATCAAAATGTTCAAAATATTTTTAAAGGACTAGATAAAAATTAGGTAATTTAATTTATTTCAGTGCTTGAAAAACTATCTGAATTATTAATAGCTTGAGTCAATAATTCATCTTTATCTGATTGTGCTAAGGATAAATCAAACCAAAAGGTTGTTCCTAATCCTAATTCACTAGCCATACGAATTTCTCCGCCATGTTTTTCAATGATTCCTCTCACGATGGACAAACCAAGTCCAGTTCCCTGTTCAGTATGAACTGCATTTTCAACCCTATAAAAACGATCAAAAATCTTCTCTTGATCATCTTGAGATATTCCTGAACCTGTGTCGGCAATCTCAACTCTCACTTTTGGTAATGGTGAAACTAACTCACATTGGGGGGCTTTATCATCGATATTAATTGGAGGGAGGGCAGGACAAGAGTCTGGCCAGGTATAAGCTCTAATCATAAGAGTGCTATTTTTAGGGCTAAATTTCAGTCCGTTTCCTAGCAAATTATCAAAAACTTGTAAAAGTAAATCAAAATTCCCGAGAATTGAAGGGATAGTTTCCTCTACATCGTATGCTAATGTTACATTTTTTTCCGTCGCATTAAGTCTATAATTTCTGAGTGTTTGCTCAATTGCTGGTTTTATATCCATTTGCTCTAGTTGAATTATCTTCCCTGATTCCAGTCTTGATAAATCTAGTACATCATTTACAAGTCTTGTTAGCCTGTCAGTCTCAGAGTTTGCAATACCCAAAAATTCGAGCTGTTCTTCATTAGAAAGCTGATCTTTTAAATCATGTAAAGTCTCTACATAACTTTTGATATTGAAAAGCGGAGTTCTCAATTCGTGTGAAACATTACTAATGAATCTATTTTGCGCAGCATTAAGTTCTACTTCTCTTGTTAAATCTTGAATGGTTACGGCAATTCCTTTCAATTCAACTTTATTTGTATCTAAAACTGATTGTAAGACGATTCTTAAAGTTCTGGCTGGTTCACCTAAGCTGAATCTTAAATCGTCTTTTTCCTTTTCACGCTTTAAAATAGATTCAATATTTGTATGTAAGTCATTTGATAAAATTTCGGGAATTTCATTTAAAAAATATTTTCCTTCTAGATACCTTCCTTCCCAACGAAACAATCTTTTTGCTGTTGGATTAGTAAGTACTATTTTGCCTTGCGAATCCAGTAATATTGCCCCATCAGCCATGGTTGCAATGAGTGATTGTTGCTTTGTTTGGGCAGCTCTCAGTTCTTCTATATTTGCTTCGTCGTAATTTTCTAACTGAGTAGCCATTCTGTTGAATCCATTTAAGAGTTCTCCTAGATCTCCAGTCATAGGTAACGAAATCCTGGATTTAAAGTTTCCTTTTGAAATTTCTCTAACACCCCTTACTAATTCTCTAACGGGTCTTGTAATTGTTAACGCATTAAATACAGCTCCAAGTATTACCAAGACCCAAATAGAAATAAATACTGCTATCGTGACTTCTCTCGTCAGAGCAGCACTTGCTAATGCTTTTTTGTTAGGAGTAACCCCTAAAGCTAAAGTTCCTAGATATTTGCCTTTCCATAACATAGGTACAAAAACATCTGTGACTTGGCCTTGAGGTGTCGCATGTTGTCTAACCAAAGGGAATTGTGGTCTTTTCTTTAATTCTGAAGGTAGTTTTAATTTTCTAGTAAGTTGAAACTGACTATTTGAACTTGTAGGAGTGGCACTAATCGGAATCCCAAGTTGAACTATGTCTTCAGCATCAGTAAAAAATATATAACGTAAGTTTCGACTGGATCTCCAAAACTTTTCAGCTACATTCGAAATTTCTTTTTTTTGGTTGTTTGCTACTAATTCTGTAACGTTACCCGATAACAATAAACCAAGATCTCTTGCATATCTTGTATCGTTCATTCCTGCATCCTTTTGAATACTATTAAGGGCAAAAAAGGTTATCCCCGTCATAAGCAGACTTACAACAAGTGTTGCAATTGCTAATAATTTTGTTCTTAAGCTGAAACCACTCCACCAAGTGAGGAGTCCATTAATCCAATAATTGTTACCATTACCTGAAATAATATATTCTTTGTTATCATTTCCTTTTATATCCGACATGATATTTAAATCTCCTTTACAAAGTTTTTTCGAACTTGATGACCTATATCATTCCTGAAATAGATACCTTCGAAATTTATTTCTTTTAAATTTCTGTATGCCTTTTCAAAAACCATATCGAAGTCTTTTTCTTGACAGACAATACTTAAAACTCTTCCTCCATTAGTTAATAATTCCCCATCTTTACTTAAAGAAGTACCAGAGTCAAAAATTTGACAGTCACTTATGTCAATCTCGCCTATTTTTATTGGAAAACCAGTTTTATATTCGTGAGGATAACCCTTTGAGGTCGCTATTACACAACCGCTAACCTTATCATGATTATTAATTTTTTCTTCACCAGTTAGATTACCCATTGAGCATTTTTCTAAAAGAAATACAAAATTTTGATCCATCAAAGGCATTATTGTCTGGCATTCTGGATCACCAAATCTACAGTTATATTCTATAACTTTGGGGCCAGAATTTGTGATCATTAATCCAAAATAAATCACCCCTTTATAATCAATGTTTTTACGATTTAATGCATCTATTGTCGGTTCAATTATCTCTTTGATGACTCTATCAAGATAATCTTCAGTTAATAGTGGTGCAGGAGAATAAGCTCCCATCCCTCCGGTGTTAGGCCCTGTATCTTTCTCATTTAGACGTTTATGATCTTGAGCAGTTGGAAGTAATACATATCTCTTCCCATCACATAGAGCAAAAACTGATACTTCTGGACCTTGAATTTTTTCTTCTAAAACTACTACATTCCCAGAGTTACCAAACTTGCCATTAAAGATTGATTCTGCGGCTTTTAAACATTCTTCTTTTGAATCAGGAATAAAAACACCTTTTCCTGAAGCTAAACCATCAGCTTTTACTACCAATGGAATTGGTGATGAATGGATAATCTTTTTGGCTTCTTCTAGAGAATTGACTTTGCAAAAGTTCGCAGTTGGAATATTTGCTTCTTGCATAAATTCCTTTGCCCAAGATTTACTATATTCTAATTTTGCTCCATCTTTACCTGGGCCAAATACTTTAAATTCTTTTTCGCGAAGAAAATCGGCTAATCCATTTGCCAAGGGTATTTCGGGTCCTATTACTATTAGATCTATTTTTAAAAAATCTAGCTTTTCTATTAGTTCATTTTTATTGTTTGTGTCAATATTTATTCTTTCGCATTTATTTATTCTTTCTGATCCAGCATTGCCAGGAATTAAGTAAACTTTTTCAACCAATTCATTTTTTTGAATAGCCCAAGCCAAAGAATTTTCTCTCCCGCCATTCCCAATTATTAAAATATTTTTTAATCTGTTGAAGTTTTCAGACCTCGTTGAATTAATACTCATAAATTTGATTTTGAAGGTTATGAGGTTTAGATGGATAATCAGTTAAAATGAAATAAACTATTTTGAAAAAGTTGATTTCTTATAAATATGTTAATTACAAATCATACTTTTAGTAATCAAATGAGGTCTTAAGTTAATGAATAATAAATGTGACTTGATTTATGAAGGTAAAGCAAAAAAAATTTTTTCTCATGATGATGAAGACAAAGTAATTATTGAATTCAAAGATGATGCTACTGCTTTTAATGCATTGAAAAAAGCAAAATTTGAAGGCAAGGGCAGACTTAATTGTCTAATAAGTACAAGAATTTTTGAACTTCTTATGAAAAATAATATCCCGAATCATTTTATTAGACTTAAAAATGAAAATACAATAATTGCAAAAAAAATAAAGGTAATTCCATTAGAAATAGTCCTGAGAAATACTGCATATGGTTCTTTATGTAAACAGACAACTATTAAACCTGGCACTCTCTTAGCGAAACCATTAATTGATATTTATCTAAAAAACGATGAACTCAATGATCCACTGATTACAAGAGATAGGATTGAATTAATGAATATATTAGAATCGAGAGATTTGGATTTTATAATAGATTTAACTTTAAAAATAAATATAATTCTTAAAAAATTTTTTAAAAATATTCAACTTCAACTTGTCGATTTTAAACTGGAGTTTGGTTATGATTTAAATAGCAAAATTTTGCTTGGTGATGAAATAAGTCCTGATAATTGTAGATTGTGGGATCTTAATCAGAAAGATGATATAATTGTAAGTCTAGACAAAGATAGATTTAGAAATGATTTGGGTGGTTTAATTGAAGCCTATAGTGAAATTAATAGAAGAATAAACGATTTCATCTGATTCATTTTAGAAAAAAAAATGCTTTATTGACATTGAATTAAAGTTATTATGAAAAAAAATTTTTTCAAATTTAATAAAGTTTTTACAAGTGTAGCTTGCACCCCTTTGATTTTTATATCAAATAATTCAGAATTGGCTGCAAGATATTTACCTACTAAAATTGGGCAATCATTAAAGAATCTAGAAATTCAAAATCAATTATTTGCAGGGTTTGATCTTAAAAAAGAAAATTTTCTATTAGCGGAAAATGATGAAACAATTAAACAAGAAGGCATACTTGTTTCAGAGATAATTATTGAAGGTTGGGAAAAACATCCTGAGGGTAGAAAACTTGAGTTAGCTGCATATGATTCAATGAGTATAAAGCCAGGAAGTATTGTTAATAATAAAATCTTAAACCAAGATCTTAATTCAATTTACGCGAGTGGTTGGTTTTCTGGAGTTAAAATAAATTCTCAAGATGGACCATTAGGAGTCAGACTTATTGTAACTGTAGTACCTAATCCTATTCTTAAGAAAGTTGAAATTAATCCAAAAAATCTAGTATTCCCAAATGAAACAGTTGAGGATGTTTTTAAAAATTCTTATGGAACTACTCTCAACCTGAATGAATTACAAAATAAAATCGATACAGTAAAGAGTTTTTATGAAACTTCTGGATTTTCTTTAGCTAGAATTATTGGCCCAAATAGAATCTCTGAGGACGGTATTGTCACTTTAGACGTTGCTGAAGGTATTATTTCTGATATTAAATTTAGATTCCCCGGCTCTGATGGAGATTCATTTATTGATGGAAAACCCAGAAAAGGGAAAACAAAAGACTGGGTTATAAAAAGAGAGTTGCAGACAAAACCTGGCTCAATTTTTAATAGAATAATTTTAGAAGCAGATATAAAAAGGCTTTATGCCACATCACTTTTTGATGATGTCAAGGTATCCCTAGAACCCGATAATTCAAATCCTGGCCAAGTTATAATCCTTTTAGACTTGAGCGAGCAAAGGACTGGATCACTTACAGGTGGTCTTGGATTTAGCAGTAGTACAGGCATCTTTGCTTCAGCTGGCTTGCAAGAATCGAACGCGTTGGGAAGAAGATGGAAAACTAATTTAAACTTTAATTTCGGAGAATATTCAACAACTTACAACTTTTCTTTATCTGATCCATGGATTAAAGGTGATAAGTATAGAACATCATTTAGAACAGAATTATTTCTCAGAAGGGATTATCCACAAGAATTTAGGAGTGAAGAAAATGGACGTATCTGGGCAGTAGATGATACCACTACAACTAATGCTGATACCTTTTCAACTATAGTTTTGGAAAAAAGGGGCGGTGGATTTTCTTTTTCAAGACCTCTTAATGGAGGGAATCCATTTAAGGCTACAAAATGGAGAGTTCTTGCCGGAATGAATTTTCAGCAAGTAAATATGATCGATGGTGGAGGCAACAAAAAACCTTATGGTGATATGACGCCAACCACAGGAAATATAAGTGATATTATTTGTATTGGATTTACTCCAAATGATGGCTCATGCCCAGATGAAAATACATTAGTTAGCCTTGTCGCAAGTACAGTTAGAAATAATTTGAATAGTTCTGTAAACCCAACGGAAGGAAATAAACTAACATTTGGTACTGAGCAGTTTGTTTCAATGGGTAAAAATTCTCCAACTTTCAATAGAATGAGAGCTTCTTATTCATTTTTTATCCCAACAAAATTAATAAATCTCACCGAAGCATGCAAAGATAGTAATTCAAGTAGTACAGAATGCCCTCAAGCTGTTGGCTTTCAATTTAAGGCAGGAACAATTCTTGGAGAATTACCTCCTTATGAATCATTTTGTATGGGAGGAACATCATCTGTAAGAGGTTGGGGATCTTGTGGATTAGCTGTAAGCAAAAGTTTTGTCGAGGCTACTGCAGAACTTAGATTCCCAGTTTGGAGAATGTTTTCAGGAGCTTTTTTTGTTGATGCAGGCAGTGATTTAGGTTCCCAAAACGATGTTCCAGGCAAACCAGGTATTTTATTGCAGAAACCTGGTTCAGGTTTTTCATTTGGAGGAGGATTAGGAGTTAAAACACCAATTGGTCCATTAAGATTGGATGCGGCTAGTAAGGATTTTGATAGAGATTGGAGATATACACTTGGAGTTGGATGGAAGTTTTAAGTGTTTTCTTGGCCTACTAATTATTATTTTTGCTACACCTTAGCTGATGTTATCACTAAGGAGGGTATCGGTCTGCACAGTGGAGAAAAAACAAAAGTAAAAATTTCTCCTTATGAAAAAGAAGGATTCCATGTCTCTTTTAAAGATAATCCTAACGAGATTTTTAAGCTAACTCAAGACTTAATTGGAAGTACTATGCTTTGTACTGCAGTTAAGTTAGGTGAACGAAATTTATATACTATTGAACATTTATTATCTTCATTGGCTGGATGTGGATTGAGTTATATACATATTGAGGTTGATGGGAAAGAGATCCCACTTTTAGATGGTTCGGCAATTCAGTGGGTTGAAGCTTTTGAAGAAGTAGGGATTAAAAAAGCACCTAAACCAGATAATTTTTTTAGAGAGATTAATAAATCAATTATCTTAAATAAAGACGATTCAGTAATCGCATTAACACCTTCTAAAAAGACTACAATCATATCTACAATAAGTTTTCCCTACAAAGCAATTGGTAATCAAACTTTTGTAATTGATTTAAGTCCAAAATGTTTTGTTGAAATGATTGCTCCAGCAAGAACGTTTGGCTTTAAAGATCAATTTCAAGAATTAAGTGAGCTAGGTTTGATAAAAGGTGGAAGTTTGGATAATGCTCTTGTTTGTGATGGCGATAAATGGGTCAATCCTCCATTAAGATTTGATAATGAACCAATAAGACATAAAATATTAGACCTAATTGGGGACTTGGCTTTGGTAGGGTTACCTAAGGCACAAATTTTAGTTTATAAAGGATCACATTCTTTAAATGCTCTATTGGCCTCATCACTTAAAAATTAATTTTATCTTTTACTGTTTTGGACAAAAAATTATCCAGTGATAATAATCAACTCTCTTCTGAGAAAATACTAGGTTTGTTGCCTCATAGATATCCTTTCGCACTTGTGGATAAGGTTATAGAGCATATCCCTGGGGAGAGAGCAGTTGCGGTAAAAAATGTGACAATAAATGAGCCTCAATTTCAAGGACACTTCCCGGAAAGGCCATTAATGCCAGGTGTACTTATTGTTGAATCTATGGCTCAAGTTGGGGGAATAATAGTAACACAAATGCCTGATCTCCCAAAAGGACTTTTTGTTTTTGCAGGAATCAATAATGTTAAATTCAGAAAACCTGTTATACCTGGAGATCAATTGATAATTTCTTGTGAATTATTAAGTATTAAAAGACAAAGATTTGGCAAGGTTAAAGGGGAAGCCCACGTTGATGGGAAGCTAGTTTGCGCTGGAGAATTAATGTTTTCATTGGTTGATTGAAATATGGAGAATAAAAATACTGAATTACAATCAACCTTCAAAGGAGTAAAAGTTCATCCAAGAGCGTTTGTTGATTCGAGTGCAGAATTGCATGATGGGGTCATTATCTCTCAAGGAGCAATTGTTGGTCCTGATGTAACTATTGGTAAGGGAACTGAAATAGGACCGAATGCTGTAATTACGGGAAGAACTCAAATTGGTAGTAATAATAAAATTTCCCCAAATGTTTTTATTGGTCAGGATCCTCAAGATTTAAAATATAATGGAGCACCTACCCAAGTAATTATTGGGGATAATAATACTTTTAGAGAATGTGTAACTATCAATAAAGCAACCAATGAAGGAGAAAAAACTATTATTGGCAGTAATAATTTGTTAATGGCGTATACACATATTGGCCATAATTGTGAACTTGGGAATAGGATAGTTCTATCAAATAGTGTTCAAGTTGCTGGTCATGTAAAAGTTGAAGATAAAGCAATCATTGGTGGATGTTTAGGCATACATCAATTTGTTCATATTGGATATTTAGCGATGATCGGTGGAATGACCAGAGTTGATAGAGATGTACCTCCTTTTTGCCTTGCAGAAGGACACCCAGGCAGGTTGAGAGGCTTAAATAGGATAGGAATTAAAAGAAGTGGTTTGATGGAAAATAAGGATTTTGACTTAAAACTTTTACAAAGTACCTGGAATCTACTTTTTAAGTCCGATTATGTAATTTCTGAAGGATTGGAAAAAGCGATAAAAGGGAATCTAGATCTTTCATCCAGAAAATTATGTGATTTTTTAAAAAATTCAATATCAAAAGAAAGACGTGGGCCAATGCCTTTGTAAATGAATGAATAAAAAAATATTTATCAGTACTGGAGAGGTCTCTGGAGATTTACATGGGAGTTTTTTGTCGAGAGCATTATTCGATGAAGCTAGAAAACGTTCAATTAATTTAGAGATCTTTGGAATAGGCGGCGAGAAGATGAAGAATGAAGGAGTGCAGATAATCCAAGATACTACATCCATAAGTGCCATAGGAATATGGGAGGCATTACCACTAATTATTCCTATGATGAAAGTTGAAAATAAATTTTATAAATTCATAAAGAAATATAGGCCAAATTGCTTGATATTGATCGACTATATGGGACCCAATATTAAAATTGGTACAAAATTAAAAAGATCTAGAAACAATATTCCAATTTACTATTACATAGCTCCTCAAGAATGGGCATGGAGAGTTGGTAACAATAGCACTACAAATTTAATAAAGTTTTCAGATAAAATTTTTGCAATTTTTAAGAAGGAAGCAAGCTTTTATAAGAGGCGCGGAGGAAATGTTTATTGGGTTGGGCATCCAATGATTGATTTAACGAAAAAACTACCATCTAAGAAAGATTCAAGAATAATTTTAGAACTTCGGCAAAGCCAGAATATCTTACTTTTAATGCCTGCATCAAGACCTCAAGAGTTGAGATATGTACTACCTACCTTCTTGAAAACTGCAAAAAAATTACAGTTAAAGTATCCAAATCTAGTTGTTTATATCCCCTCCTGTAGAAGCGTATTTGATAAAAGATTTAGAGAGGGTTTAAAAAAATATGAAATTAAAGGTAAGGTTATTTCTCAACAAAATGATTCTGAATTGATGCCTTATATTTATTCCTTAACAAAACTAGCTTTATGTAAATCAGGCACGGTTAATATGGAACTTGCTTTGTATGGAATACCGCAGATTGTTGGATATAGAGTGAGTAGGGTTACTGCTTTTATCGCAAAAAAAATTCTCAATTTTAAGGTAAGATTTATTTCTCCAGTGAATCTTTTAGTAAAAAAATTATTAATACCTGAGTTTGTCCAGAAGAATTTTAATGAAAGGAAAATTTTTTATAAAGCTTGTAGACTTCTCGATATGCCATCAGAAAAAGCAAAAATTAAAAAAGGTTATTCTCTTTTAAAAAAAGAATTAGGGGAGAAAGGAGTAGTAGAAAGAGCAGCTAAAGAAATTATTAATTCTATAATTTGAACTTTATAATTAATAAATGAAATATTTTTTACCTCTAATAATTGTTTTTTCACTATTAGTAAATCCTATAAACACTATTGCAGAAGATTTGATCCTCGCAGGAGGTTGCTTTTGGTGTCTAGAACATGACTTAGAGTCCTTAAAAGGGATAAATTCTGTTCAAAGTGGTTATTCAGGAGGAAATTTAAAAAATCCTAGCTACGAAAATCATAATGGTCATCAGGAAGTAGTTTTAGTTAATTATGACTCGAAATTGGTAACTTTATCTGAAATACTTAGACTCTATATGAGAAATATTGATCCTCTTGACGGTGAGGGCCAATTTTGTGATCGTGGAGATTCTTACAGACCAGTGATCTTTTTCAAGGATAAAATTGAGGAGAGTGAGGGAAGAAATGCACTTGTTTCGGCTTCTAATGAATTGGGAGTGCCAATTGAGAAAATATCTGTTGAATTAAAATCAAAAGGTCAATTTTGGCTAGCTGAAGAATATCACCAGAATTTTGCTGAGAAAAATGAATTAAAATATAAATTTTATAGATTTTCATGTGGTAGAGACCAGAAATTAGATAAGTTATGGGGCGATAATGCTAGATCAATAAATATTTGGTCTGAATGATTTGAATATAATTATTTATTTTTAATCCATTGAACAAGAGTTTTAACTCCAAAACCAGTTGCACCTGATGGATTTATCCCCTTATTTTTATCAGTCCAACAAGTGCCAGCAATATCAATATGAGCCCATTTAATATTTTCATTAAAGAATTCCTCTAGAAACAGCGCAGCAGTAATTGACCCACCTGCTCTAGGACCTGTATTTTTCATATCAGCTATATGAGATTTTAACCCTTCTTTATAGGATTTTTGTAAAGGCATTTGCCATAATTGTTCTCCAGTCTCGGCTGATGCAGTTTTTAGATCATTGGCTAACTCATTATTATTGCTCCAGAATCCAGCTACATCATTTCCTAACGCAACAACAATTGCTCCTGTCAAAGTGGCAAGATCTATTATTGAATCTGGTTTTAAATTTGATGCGTAAGTTAAAGCATCAGCTAATGTTAGTCTACCCTCTGCATCAGTGTTATTTATTTCAATTGTTTTACCATTAGATGCTTGAACTACGTCTCCTGGATGGACTGCAGATCCATTTATCATGTTTTCGCAGGATGCCACAATAAAATGTATTTCTAATCCTGCTGGTTTTATAGCACCAAGGGCTTTTGCTGCTCCTAAAACAGCACCGCTTCCACCCATATCATATTTCATCATCTCAATTTGAGATGCACCTACTTTTAGGTTATATCCTCCAGAATCAAAAGTTAAACCCTTCCCAACAAGAGCAATCTTTTCTTTAATAGGACCTTCTGACTTAAAAGTAAGATGTATAAATTTTGGATCCAGATCAGAACCTTTTGCTACAGCTAAATATGCACCCATACCTAAATCTTCACATTCTTTTGCATCTAAAATTTTTACTTCCAAACCATGGTCTTTAGCTATTTGAGAAGCCTGTTTAGCCATTTCCTGGGGAGTAAGACTATTTGGAGGGGCAGCTACAAGTCTTCTGGCAAGTTCTACACCTTCACATATTTTTTCTGTCTCTTCAAAGCTTATATTTTCAAATTTTTTTAAATTCAAGAACTCTATTTCTTTAAGAATTTTCTTTTCATCTTTTTTCTTATTGAATCTATTGTCCTTATAACCAGATAATCTTATTGACTCTGCTAATTGATTTAATTCTAGATATGAATTTATTGATTCCCAAGGCAACAAAATGCTGATTTTTTCATTTTTATCAACAATATTCCTAATTAGATTTCCTATGGAGTTTTCTATATCACTTTTATTTAGGTCATTTGTTTTACCGAGACCAACTATTATTAAAGTTTCTAATTTTTGATCTAAAAATTCAAAGCTTAAAGTTTTTCCTTTTTCGCCTTTGAATTTTTTTGCGGTAATTTTTTTTTGTAATAATTTTGTGTCAACGACAAATTTTATATTTTCTAGCTGGCTTACAATTTCTTCCTCTAAAACTCCAAGTATTAATGAAGAGCCTTGCCAATTATCTAGATTTTTTTTGAATGTGGAAAATTGCATTTTTAGTATTGATTTAATTAACTTTTAGTTGTTTGTGAAAGTAGTTGTCCACCTGTCTCGGGTTTCTTTATTAAAAGGTGGTAACCATAAATATATCAGTTGCTGTTCTAATTTACGTCTTAACTTTACTTCTTTAGGTACATCTAAGAAGAAACGTATATCTTGATGACTTGATAGGTTGTTATAAGCTAGGGCTTCTTTATAGTTAATGAGGTAGTTTTTACAGTCATGATCTCCCTTCCATCTTTTATTTGCTGAATTTGTTTCTCCTATGTAAAGGATTATTTTAGAATTTATCATATTGTCAATTACAAAATACATTGCTGGACCATTATGTATATGTTGATTGGTTCTCCAAAAGTTTAGTGATAAGGGTTGTAGTGAAAAAGGATCAATTTTTTTTTCATTGAAAAACTTTTTTACAGGGAGAATTGTTTGTTGAAAAGTTTCATTTTGACTATCTTTTAAAATTTTGAGTTGGTGATTATGTATTTTATTTCGCCATTCAGTTAAGGTTTCACTCTTGATTTCTAAATTATTTGTGTTTTGAAAATTAATTGATGAATTTGTATTTGATCCAAATAATTCAATTTGTCTATTTTGGTTTGGAATATTATTTAAATTATAGTTTTCCAAAAATTATAAATCATGTCTATTAAATTTAATTCTGAATAAATATAAATCAGTGAATTATTTATAAACAAAAATTTATTAATGTTCTGATCAATTCAAAAGATTCTTGTTATCTTGTAATTGAGCCTTAATCTTGTGTAGTTAAAAAAAAATAGATATGGGATTTTTTGAGTCAGACATCGTACAAGAAGAAGCTAAAAAGCTCTTTACTGATTATCAAGAGCTTATGAAGATTGGTTCTGATTATGGCAAATTTGATAGAGAGGGAAAAAAAATGTTTATAAAAAAAATGGAATCTCTTATGGATCGTTATAAGGTTTTTATGAAGAGATTTGAATTGTCTGAAGATTTTCAAGCGAAAATGACAGTAGAGCAATTAAAGACTCAGTTAAGCCAGTTTGGGATTACTCCCGATCAAATGTTTGATCAGATGAATAAAACCTTAATAAGAATGAAGGATGAACTTGATAAAACTTCTTAGACTTAACAGTTAAAACTTCATGTCCGATAAATTAATATTGCCGTCATGGCTCTCAAGAGGAATAGACGAATACTTTCCAATTAAGGGAATAGATCAAACTTTTTCGGAAATAATTGATCATGCGAAAAGACAAAATAAAAAATTAAGAATTAAACTTGGAATAGATCCAACTGGAACAGATATTCATCTTGGGCACAGCATATTGTTTAAAAAACTTAGGGCATTCCAAGATAATGGACATGTTGCAGTTTTAATTATTGGTGATTTTACTGCTCAGATAGGTGACCCAACTGGAAAGAATAAAACAAGAGTTCAGTTATCGGAAAAAGAAGTAAAGGATAATGCAAAAACATATTTAAACCAACTAGGAATGGGTAAGCCAGCTAATGAATCTATTTTAGATTTTGATTCAAAAGATAGAATAGAAATTAGATATAACAGTGAATGGTTAAAAGGATTAAATCTTAATTCGATAATTGAATTAATGGGAAGTGCAACTGTAAGTCAAATGCTAGCTAAGGATGAATTTAATAAAAGGTATTTTTCACAAGTTCCAATTGCTTTGCATGAATTTTTATATCCACTTTTACAAGGTTATGATTCGGTAGTGGTTCAATCAGATATTGAGCTTGGAGGTACCGATCAGAAATTTAATATTGCAATAGGAAGAGATCTCCAAAGGCATTTTAAACAAGAACCTCAATTTGGTGTTCTGATGCCAATTTTGACAGGTTTAGATGGAGTTAAGAAGATGAGTAAATCTGAATTTAACACCGTTGGTTTGACTGAAGATCCTCTTTCAATGTACTCAAAGTTGGAAAAAGTACCCGATAATATAATACCTACCTATTTTGAATTACTTACTGAATTAGATCTCAATGTTCTTAATGGCATGAATCCTCGTGAGTTGCAGAGAAGAATGGCTTTAGAAGTTACTACTTTATTCCACGGCACCGAAGAAGCATTAAAAGCACAATCCACTTGCGAAAGAGTATTCCTTGGAAATAAAGAGAAAGTTGGAGAAATTCCAGAGATTTCACTAAAAGAAATAGTTTTCCCTGTTAAATTCTTTTACTTATTAAGTGCCTTAGATTTGTTTAAATCTAGCAGTGAGTCCAAAAGATCTATCAAAGGAGGTGGTGTAAAGATTGATAGCCAGAAAGTAATTAATCCAGATCTAGTTTTTGAATCAAAAAAAGAATTAGAAGGTAAAATTTTGCAAGTTGGGAAAAAAATCATTAAAAGGTTTGAAAACTAAAAATAAATGAAAAACAGATTTAATTCAGAAGATAAAATAATATTGGCAATTGATGGTCTAGATCTAAATCAAGCAAAATTACTTCTTAGAAAATGCCCTAGTATTAAGTGGGTGAAAGTTGGTTTAGAGCTTTTTGTAAGGGAAGGTCCAAGAGTTATTGAAATATTGAAAGGTTTAAATAAAAAAATTTTTTTAGACTTAAAATTTCATGATATTCCTAATACCATGAGTGCAGCGTGTTACCAAGTTTCAAAATTAGGAGTTGATATAATTTCTGTACATTCTTCAGCAGGTCTTAAAGCTTTAAAGGATACAAAAAAAGCATCTTTAGAAGGAGCGAACGTGACTAATGTAAAACCTCCATTAGTTGTTGGTATAACTGTATTAACAAGTTTTTCTCTTAAAGATTTTCAAACCGACCTTGATAGGAAAAATTCAATTGAAGATAATGTATTGAGACTTGCAAAGTTGTCTTCTGATGCCGAATTAGATGGATGCGTTTGTTCTCCTTGGGAAGTAAAAATGTTGAGATCTATTTATAAGAATAATTTTGAACTTATAACACCAGGTATCAGATTAAAGATTGACAATAAAAATGATCAAAATAGAATTATGACTCCCAATGAAGCCATAAATAATGGTGCTTCTAAATTGGTCATTGGTAGATCAATATCAAAAGCTTTAGATCCTAATAAAGCTCTTGAAGAAATATTTAAATCTATCAATTCTGGTTAATTTTGAATTCCTCTCCCTTAAGCAATCTTTTTATGTTTGTTCTATGTTTCCAGATAACTAATACTGCAACAATTAAACTTATAAAAAAATATGAGTGTATAAAGTTACTTAAGTAAAAATACATAAAAACAGGAAGTAAAATTGCAGCTGAAATACTTGATAAAGATACAAATTTAGTTTTTGCTAATACTATTAAAAAAATCCCGAGAGACGCTAGTCCAACTTTCCAAGAAAGAGCTAAAAACATTCCTAAACCAGTCGCAACAGCTTTTCCTCCTTTACCTTTAAGCCATATAGGCCATATATGTCCTGCGATAGCTGATATTCCTGCTATTACTTCTATTAATCCTTGACCTGTATAATTCTGAGCAATTTTTACTGCAATAAGACCTTTTCCAACATCAATGATAAAAACAAAAAGTGCTGGCCACTTCCCTACATTTCTTAAGACATTTGTAGCGCCTGTAGATCCAGAACCTATAGTTCTTAGATCTATATTTTTGAGATATTTACCAACTAAAAAACCGGTTGGAAGAGATCCTAAAAGATAACTTATGAAAATTATAAAGGGATTCATAAAGATTAGTTTATTTCGAGATCATCGTAAATTTCATTATCAGAACCTGCGAATGCAAGCCATAATGGGAATTGAAGTATTGGAATTTCAACGGATGTTTCTGCTGCATCAATAATAATAAATGGTAATTCCTCATTGGCTTCTAATCTATCAGCTCTTTCGATAACACCTTCAGGCCTTTCAAAAAGAACAATTCCACTACTAGGGCCAAAGTCATCTCTTGTGAGACCAAGTGAATCTTGGAGAATTCTTCTCCATTCTCCTAATCGTTCAGGTTGTGAAGCCAAAATAAGAGTCTGAAACTGATCTCCATATAATTCGCCAAGAATAGATATAAGGCCCGCTGATAGCAAGGCATTTTTTTGTCGCGATCCTCTACTTTCAAGAGAACCTCTACCGCCCATATTAAAGAACCAATCATTCATAATTTCTATATCTGATTTATCAAGACTCCGTCTTAATTTCCAAGGTTCAGCATAAAAATCAGGTTGTGCTATGAAAGATGAAAAGCAGCTTTTTATAATCTTTTCATCTGGCTTAAATGTTTCAGAAAGAGCGGGAACATTCACCACATTAGTTGTGCTATTGTTTTGCTTTTTCTCATCAAGGGGAGATGGCTTTACGATTATTGGTTGAGAAACTAATTCAAGTTTCTCAACGTTTTGTGAGAGATTCTGCAAAGCTCCAGTTAAGTACTCTTGAAAGCCTTTAACTCTTTTAGCAATATTATCTGACTGTCCTTTGAAATTTGAATCAATATCTTTTTCTAATTCATCTTTTTTTGTTTCCAACTCTTTTATTTCTTTGACTAAAGAGTCTTTTTTTGAAACGAGATCTCTAAAAATTTCATCAGAAATTTCATCAAAAGATTTAGTTGATTTGTCGTTTTTTGGTGCAATTTTTTTATTTTGCGTTGTATTTTTCT
>CACARV010000012.1 GCA_902535025.1 uncultured Prochlorococcus sp. | reverse complement strand
TTCTGCTGGAGGATCGGCTAAACAAGGAAGAGATAGAAATTTTCAGGCTATTTTACCTCTAAGGGGTAAAATTCTAAATATTGAAAAAACTGATGATACTAAAATATATAAAAATACAGAAATTCAGTCATTAATAACAGCTCTAGGATTAGGAATAAAGGGAGAAGAGTTCGACGTGAGTTCTTTGAGATATCACAGAGTCGTAATTATGACAGATGCTGATGTTGACGGTGCTCATATAAGAACTTTATTACTGACTTTTTTTTATAGATATCAAAGAGAACTTGTTGAGAAAGGTTTTATATACATTGCTTGTCCTCCCCTATATAAAGTTGAAAGAGGTAAGAATCATAAATACTGTTATAACGAGAGTCAATTAAAGGAAACAATTGCAGGTTTTGGAGAAAATGCAAATTATAATATCCAAAGATTTAAGGGATTAGGAGAGATGATGCCAAAACAGTTGTGGGATACAACTATGAATCCTCAAACTAGGATGATGAAAAAGGTTGAAATTGAAGATGCTCTGGAAGCTGACAGAATATTTAATATATTAATGGGAGATAAAGTTGCGCCTAGAAGAGAATTTATTGAAACTCATAGTAGCAATTTAGATATGGCAACTTTAGACATATGATTAATAATCTTCTCAAGAATTTTTGCTTAATTACTTTTGCATTAATTGCTCCAATTACATTACCTGCTGGTGGCATCCAAAAAAATGTAAAACAAAATAATTTTCCTAATAATGTGAATGAAATTATAGTGAATTCTAATACTTCACTTTATTCATTTCCTGAAATACATGCTCAAGAATTATTAGTTATTGATATCGGTACAACATTATCAGTTTTACGTAATTGGAAAGTAAGCGAAAATGAAATTTGGGTTAGAGTTGAGTTAAGTTCTAATAAAATCTTAGACAATCCAAATAAGATTTTAAAATGTTGGATCATTTTTTGTTGGTTGTATTATAAGTAAAAAATTAAGTTACTCAAGTAAAAAAATTTTATTAAGTGGTTTTTTTTCTTGCTTTACATCTTTTAGTGGGTTTATCTATTTGTTGTACAAAATTTTTATCCAAGGAGATTGGATAAAATTTATTATTTTTTTAAATTTAATTATTATCATAAATTTATTTACAATGTATTTCGGGTTCTGGATAAGTAGAAAAATTACTTAAATTTCATATAATAGTGTTGTTACTTTGATAGGGATTATATGTATGAATGAAAATAATCTTGAAACGGTTACATCCTTATCTTCAGATTTGAGTAATCGAGAACATATTACTTTGCAACTTGAAGAATTGTTAATCGCTGGAAATTATGATGAGGCCAAGTTACTTTTAGAACCCTCTCAACCTGTTGATATTGCAGATGCTATTGGAAGCCTTCCGCTAATTTTGCAAGCCTTAGCATTTCGATTATTAAAGAAAAATGAGGCAATAGAGGTTTATGAATATTTAGATCCAACAGTTCAACAAACTTTACTAGAAAGACTTCGTTCAGGAGAAGTTTTAGAAATTGTTGAGAAAATGTCTCCTGATGATAGGGTGCAGCTTTTTGACGAATTACCTGCAAAAGTTGTAAGAAAATTTTTGTCTGCTCTTAGTCCTGGTGAAAGGAAAGTAACAGCTGAATTACTCGGATATGAACCTGAAACAGCTGGAAGACTGATGACTACCGAATTCATTGATCTCAAAGAGATGCAAACAGCAGCTCAAGCCCTTTCTTTAGTAAGAAAAAGAGCTCCATTTACAGAAACAATTTATAGTTTATATGTTACGGACAAAGAAAGACATTTAACCGGCATCCTCTCTTTGAGAGACCTTGTAACTGCTGATCCTTCTAAACCGATTGGGGATGTTATGACAAGAGATGTAGTTAATATTTCTACTAATACTAATCAAGAAGAAGTAGCAAGAGCAATTCAAAGATATGATTTCCTTGCTCTTCCAGTTGTTGATAAAGAGAAAAGACTTGTTGGGATAGTAACTGTCGATGATTTAATTGATGTCATAGAGCAAGAAGCAACAAGAGATATTTATGCAGCAGGTGCAGTTCAACCTGGAGATGAAGATGATTATTTTCAAAGTAGCTTATTTACAATAGCTCGAAGAAGAATTTTGTGGTTATTAATTTTGGTTTTAGCTAATGGTTTGACGACTAAAGTTATAGCGATGAATGATCAAATATTAAAAGAAATAGTTTTACTAGCGGCATTTATTCCGTTGCTGATAGGTACCGGTGGAAATGTTGGCGCTCAAAGTTCAACAGTTGTCATTAGAGGGTTAAGTACCCAAAAATTAAAGTCTCTTGGTGCAATCAGGACAGTATTTAAAGAGGCAATAACAGGCGCTCTTTTAGGAGTTTTAATGATGCTAGTAATATTTCCTTTCGCTTGGTGGCAAGGACAAGGTCCCTTAATAGCCTCAGCAGTTGGGATAAGTTTAATTTCAATTACTACTCTTGCAGCGACAACTGGAGCCATTCTTCCTTTGTTATTTGACAGAATGAAATTAGACCCAGCTTTAATGTCTTCTCCTTTTATTACAACTGTTACTGATATTGCTGGAGTATTTATTTATTTAAATACTGCAAGCTGGTTATTAAACTCTTCATTTTTATGAGATTGACTAGGTATTTATTCTCATTTTTTTAAATTTGTGGATTTTTTTGTTTAACTTTACATTTCTTAATGGTATTGTTTACAAAACATCTTTAACTTTTATGTCTTCTGAAACATTGAGTGAGAATAAATTAACATCCATATCAAGTTTAAAAGCTAGTAACGATGTAGACCTTGTTAGATCTTATTTAAGGGATATAGGTAGAGTTCCGCTATTATCCCATGAGCAAGAAATTACTCTTGGTAGGCAAGTTCAGGAATACATGCAGGTCGAAAGAGCAGAATTGGAAATTATTGACTTAACTGGAGAGAAGCCGAGTGTTGAAGAATTATCGAACAAATTAAAATTATCGACTTCTGTAATAAAAAAAAGGTTAAGAGCTGGACAACGCGCAAAAGAAAGAATGGTTGCAGCTAATTTAAGGTTGGTAGTAAGTGTTGCAAAAAAATATACTAAGAGAAATATGGAATTATTAGATTTGATTCAGGAGGGAACAATAGGACTTGTACGAGGAGTAGAAAAATTTGATCCTGCAAGAGGTTACAAGTTCTCAACTTATGCATATTGGTGGATTAGACAAGGTATTACACGTGCAATAGCTGAAAAAAGTAGAGCAATAAGGCTACCAATTCACATAACTGAAATGTTGAATAAGTTGAAAAAAGGCCAAAGAGAACTTAGTCAAGAAATGTCAAGAACCCCTACAGTCAGCGAACTGGCAAAATATGTAGAGCTTCCTGAAGAAGATGTCAAAGATTTGATGTGTAAAGCTGGCCAACCAGTTAGTCTTGAGACAAAAGTTGGCGATGGTGAAGACACCGTTTTACTAGATTTATTAGCTGGTGGTGAGGATTTGCCAGACGAACAAATAGAAATGGATTGTATGAGAGGCGATCTTCATTCTCTATTGCATCAATTACCAGATTTGCAATGTAGAGTTTTAAGAATGAGATATGGGATGGATGGCGATGAGCCAATGTCACTTACAGGAATAGGGAGGGTACTAGGTATAAGCAGAGATCGAGTTAGAAACCTTGAACGTGATGGATTAAGAGGTTTGCGAAGACTTAGTGATAATGTAGAAGCTTATTTTGTTTCCTGAATAAATTCACATATCAATTTATTTGTTTCTTCAGGTTCTTCATCATGAGGACAATGTCCTGCACCTTTAATAATATCTAATCTCTTAATATTTCTAAATTTTTTCTTCCACTCTTTCGCTTCACTTAAAGATTCCCAAGGATCTTTTTCTCCCCAAATCAATTGGATTGGAGCATTAACCTTATCGAAAAGATCAGTAGCAAGATAGTCATCGAATAAGTTAATAAAACCACGGAATGCTTCTTTAGAGTTTTCCCTTTGAGAGGGTTGATATAGTATTTCAATCAATTCTTTATTAATATTTTTTCCTGAAGGGTAAGCTTGTTCTAGTATTTTCTTTATGACTTTTGGATTAGCAGCTCTTGTAAAAAGTGTATTGCTAATTATTCTTTGTCTGACTATCGTTTTAAGGACTGGTCTCAGCAGATTCATTAAGATATCACTTTTTTTCAAACGTTTATCATCCATAGTTCTTTGTGCACAATCAATCAAAATGACACCTTTGCATTTAGTTTTGAGGATTTCGGCAGCTTTTAATGCAATAACGCCACCAATTGAATTTCCAACCAAGTAAACAGGAGATTTTATTACCTCCGCACAAAAAGTTGATATTTGATTACCCCATAAGTCAAATGAATATTTAATTGAGTTTTCTTTATCCGGTTCGTAATTTAATAAAGCATTAGGCTGACTGCTTTTTCCAAATCCTAATAAGTCAATTGCGTAACAGTTAGAAAATTTACCAAGAAAATCTTGATTATGCCTCCAGTGGTTTTTTGATGCCCCAAATCCATGAACTAATAAAATTTGTATATTTTTTTGAGAAGAGGATTCTCTTGATAAAGACCAAGAAATTTCCCAACTTTTCCATTTCCAAGTTTCAGATTTATTTAAAGACACTATAAATAAGCTTTTAATTAAACTTTAATTCAAAAAAAAATTATTCGTATTTAATAAATTATTCTTAGTTAAGAAAAAGCTTTCATTTTATGAAAAAGAAAAAGGTCATATGTATTGGAGAGGCTTTAATAGACAGAATCAGAAATAAATCTAATCAAGGATATACAGATTTTTTGGGTGGTGCGCCGGCTAACGTTGCCTGCGCATTAAGAAAATTAAAAATAGATTCAATATTTATAGGCAGTTTGGGTGGTGACGATTATGGAAAAAAATTTATTACGCTATTTAATGAATTGGAGGTTAATTTAGATTTCTTGCAATTAGTTAATGATTCATCTACTCGCGTAGTGAATGTAGATAGAGATCAATTTGGAGATCGTTTTTTTTCAGGCTTTGAGGAAAGTTCTCATTCATACTTTGCAGACGAAGTTCTTAGCAGGAAATTAATCGAAAAAGAAATTTTAAATTTGGAGAAATCTTTTCAAGACACAAAATATTTGGTTACGGGAACAATCTTATTATCATCTCCAATATCATCAGAGACTATTTTTTTTCTTCTTGAAAAGGCAAAAAAATTTGCAGTCAAGATAGTTATTGATTTGAATTGGAGAGAGGTCTTTTGGGATCATTCAAGGTTTTCATCAGAAATTAGTAAAACTGCGAGAGTTAATTTAATCAAGGAATTTTTAAATCATGCAAATGTTCTAAAACTTGCTAAGGAAGAAGCAACTTTGTTTTTTGAGGATGAAAATCCCCTGCTAATATCTCAACAATTGTCTAATAGACCAGATGTAATAATAACTGATGGAAAAAATCCCGTTTCATGGTACATCAATGGATTACAGGGAATTACCGAAAATCCTTCTATACAAAAAATTATTGATACAACTGGCGCAGGCGATGCTTTTCTAGCTGGCTTAATTTCAAAATTAATTTCTTCTGGCTATCCTTCTAATGAACTAGAGATAGATGATTGTATTAAGTTCGCAGGTGCTTGTGGATTATTAACTTGTCTTGGTGAAGGGGCCATCGAGCAACAGCCATATTATGAGAAGGTTGATAAATTTTTGGGATCTCTTATTTCGTAGTGTCTTCCATAATTTTTTGCGTAACTGATTTTTATTTTCCAGAAATTTTCGATAACTGGTTCTATTAATTCTGGCCATTCAATAACTAAAATAGCTTTCCTTTGTATTGCCTCTTCTTCTTCTGAAAAAAAAACTTCTTTTGCTGAAGAAACATTTTCTAACCTGTATAAATCGAGGTGAATTAGTGGAATTTTTCCGGAGTTATAGTAATGCGATATAGCAAATGTAGGGCTTGTAATGTCCTCAGAGATTGATAAACCTTTAGCAATCCCTTGAACGAATGAAGTTTTCCCAGCTCCAATTGGACCTTGTAATAAAACAATTGATTGGGGATTTAATTTGTGTGAGAGTTTATTTCCTAAATTTAAAGTCTCTCTTAAATTCTCAACAAACACAAAATTTCACAAAAATCATTTATAGTTTAATAGAAAAAGTATTTACTAGATATGGTTATTGCAAATTCAGTTAAGACCTCTACACCTAATTACGTAATTGCTGATATCTCCTTATCAGATTTTGGTCGTAAAGAAATTAAAATTGCAGAAACGGAAATGCCTGGATTAATGGCACTTAGAGATAAATATCAATCTGAAAAGCCACTAAAAGGTGCAAAAATAGCCGGAAGTCTTCATATGACTATTCAGACGGCAGTCTTAATAGAAACTCTTGTTAATCTTGGAGCAGAAGTGAAATGGGCTTCATGCAATATTTTTTCAACTCAAGATCATGCGGCTGCAGCTATCGCGGATCAAGGGATTTCTGTATACGCAAAAAAAGGTGAGACTCTTGATGAATATTGGCAATATACACACAATATCCTTGATTGGGGTTCAGACTCTCCAAATATGATTCTTGATGATGGGGGAGATGCAACTGGCTTATTGATCCTCGGTAGTAGAGCAGAAAAAGATTTATCCGTTTTAGATAATCCGGGTAATGAAGAAGAAATTGCTTTATTCAATTCTATTAAGTCTAAGTTGCAAACTGATAGTAACTTCTACTCTAGAATTAAGAATAATATCATTGGTGTCACTGAAGAAACTACAACGGGAGTTGCAAGACTTTATCAATTGCAAAAGCAAAATTCTTTACCTTTTCCTGCTATCAACGTTAATGATTCTGTAACTAAGAGTAAATTTGATAATTTATATGGCTGCCGAGAATCTCTAGTTGACAGCATAAAGCGTGCCACTGATGTGATGATCGCGGGGAAAGTAGCTTTAGTAATGGGTTTTGGAGATGTAGGTAAAGGTTCAGCTCAGTCTCTGAGAGGACTTGGTGCAATTGTAAAAGTTGCTGAAGTTGATCCAATTTGTGCTCTTCAAGCGGCAATGGAAGGTTTTAGCGTTGTTACATTAGACGATGTTGTAGAAGATATAGATATATTTGTTACAGCAACTGGGAACTATCAGGTAATAACAAATGAAAATCTTGTGAAGATGAAAGACGAGGCCATAGTTTGCAACATCGGTCATTTCGATAATGAAATTGATGTAGCTTCATTGAAAGATTATCCATGGGAAAATATTAAGCCTCAGGTTGATCACATAACTTTACCGAGTGGTAATAAAATTATCCTTTTAGCTGAAGGTAGATTAGTCAATTTAGGTTGTGCCACTGGACATCCAAGTTTTGTTATGAGTAACTCTTTTACTAATCAAGTACTAGCTCAAATTGAACTTTTTAATAAGTCAGAAAAATATGCTAAAGAGGTTTATGTTTTGCCAAAACATTTAGATGAAATGGTAGCTAGATTACATCTTGATAAAATTGGTGCAAAATTAACAAAATTAACTAAGGAACAAGCTGATTATATTAATGTCTCTGTTGAAGGACCTTATAAACCAGAGCTTTATAGATACTAAGTTTGAGTTTAATTTTTGTAAATTTCCTTACTTCAATCCCCGACTATATTAGTTTGGCTGTTGAAAAGAATTCAACAATTGCATATCTCACTATTTGTTTGGCTATGTTTTTGGAAAACATAATACCTCCAATTCCTTCGGAAATAATAATGCCTCTGGGAGGGTTTTTCGTTTATCAACAAAAATTAAATTTCTATATTTTGGTTTTTTGGGGATTACTTGGAACTATCTTTGGATCATTGCCTTGGTATTATTTAGGAAGATTAGTAAATGAAAAAAGACTTTCAAATTTTTTAGAAAAAAAAGGAAAATATTTAGGAATTTCTTCTAATGATTTAACTAAAAGTAAAAAGTGGTTTGAGAGATATGGGGTCCCCTTGGTTTTTTGGGGTCGATTAGTGCCAGGTATAAGAACATTAATTTCAGTTCCTGCAGGCATAGAACTCATGCCATTAAGAACATTTTTGATTTGGACTACATTAGGCAGTTTCATATGGGTTGCACTTCTCACTTATGCAGGATATTTATTTGGCGAAAATTACCAGATAATTGAAACTTATTTAGAACAAGTTAAATATGTAGTGAAGCCGGTTTTACTTTTGATATCAATATTTTTCTTAATAAAACTACTTTATAGATTTTTAAAAAGAAATTGAACCTTAAAAAGGAATTTCACTAGAGTTCTTATTGTTAGAATATTGCCCGTTTTCAGATTCTTTGCGTGAACTTAGAAGATTTAATCTGTCAACTCTAACGACTGGTTTAAATCTATCTTCTCCAGTATTTTTATCTTTCCAACTATCTATCTTAAAGCTGCCAGTAATTCCAATCAAAGAGCCTTTTTTTACATAATCCGCAGCTATTTGGGCTTGTTTACCCCATATCTCTAAATTGAACCAGTCTGGTTCTTCATCTCTACTTCTTCTATTTACAGCCAATGTGAAGTTTGCAACTACACTACCGGATTCAAAATATCTTACGTCTGGTTCTTTTCCAGCTCTTCCAACAAGGTTGATGGTGTTAATTTCCATAACTTTTTTTTTTAATATTACTCATATTTTGAGTTTTTGCTCAAAGTTTTAAGTGCTATTCATAACTAAATGATGGAATTGTGAATGGTTAACAAAAAATCGATATATTATTTATTAAAAAGAATTTTTATTGTGATTTTTAACAGATTCAAATTCTCTAGAGATATTGGTATAGATCTAGGGACTGCTAATACTCTTATACATGTCTCAGGCAAAGGGGTTGTTTTACAAGAGCCTTCAGTAGTTGCTATGGATTTAGAAGAGGGAGTTCCTTTGGCTGTTGGCAAAGAAGCAAAGTTAATGCTTGGGAGAACGCCTGGTAATATAAGAGCCGTAAGGCCACTTCGAGATGGGGTGATCGCCGATTTTGATGCGGCGGAGCAAATGATAAAAACGTTTATTCAAAAATGTAATGAAGGAAAGGGTATATTAGCCCCAAGGATAGTTATAGGAATTCCAAGTGGAGTGACAAGTGTCGAGCGAAGAGCAGTAAGAGAAGCTGGATTGGCTGGAGCTAGAGAGGTTCACTTAATTGATGAACCTGTTGCAGCGGCAATAGGAGCATCTCTACCAGTAACAGAACCAATTGGAACTATGATTGTTGATATAGGAGGTGGGACCACTGAGGTTGCAGTATTAAGTTTAGGAGGAACTGTATTGAGTGAATCTGTAAGAATAGCTGGTGATGAAATTAATGAGTCAATCGCGATTTATCTGAAAAAGGTCCATAATTTAGTAGTAGGAGAAAGAACTGCAGAAGATATTAAGATCAAAATTGGATCTGCATTTCCTGATGAAGATTTTGATAAAACCACCCTGGAGGTGAGAGGTTTACATCTTTTATCAGGTCTGCCTAGGTCAGTTACTTTGACATCTGGTGAAATTAGAGAAGCTATGACTGATCCACTCAGTAAAATAGTTGAAGCTGTAAAAAGAACTTTAGAGAGAACTCCACCTGAACTTGCTGCAGACATTGTTGATAGGGGTATTATGCTTGCAGGTGGTGGAGCTCTAGTAAGAGGTATTAATGATTTACTTAGCGATGAAACAGGAATTTTTACACACATAGCAGAAAATCCTTTGCTATGCGTAGTTAATGGTTGTGGTGAAGTATTGGATGATTTTAAAAAACTCAAAAGAGTCGTTGATACACCTGACTTTATAAGGAACGCTATTAGAGATTAAACCTATGTTAGATATCCGACGAATTTCTTCCAATCGTTGGTGGCATAATAAAAAGAATTGGATATTATTTGGAATTTTCTTATTCTTGTTTTTTGTAAGAATATCAAAAGGTACTTTCTATAAAGATCTATATTATTTTCTTTCTAAACCTTTTTGGCCTGGTCAATTTCAAAAAGAAGTTATTGTTGATAGTGTAGATCAAGAATCTTTAATAAAACTAAATCTTTTAAAGAAGGATAATAAAAGATTAAGAGAATTATTATCCCTTAAACAATCATCTGAGAATGAAGCTATTTCAGCTGCAGTTATTTCCAGAAAAACTGGTAGTTGGTGGAGGCAATTGATTCTAAATAAGGGTTCAAAAGATGGAGTACAAATTGGTAGCACTGTTATTGGACCAGGCGGTTTGTTAGGGAGAATTGACAATACTTCTTTATTGACTTCCTCAGTAATTTTATTAACATCACCAACAAGTAAAGTAGGAGTGTGGTTAGATAGAGTTCAAATAAATGGACTTTTGGTTGGCTTAGGAGATGATAATCCTAGATTAATTATTTATTCAAAAGATTCAGATGTTCAAGTTGGAGATTTTGTATCATCTTCTCCTGCTAGTACTTTATTACCACCAAATGTTCCTATTGGTGTAGTCATATCTTTAGATGAGCCAATTCAAGGACAAAAAACGGCACAAATATCACTTTTGGCAAAACCTCAAGCTATAGATTGGGTACAAATTTTACAAGTCAAAAGTTAATGAAAAGATATTTTTTAAAAAAACTTTCATTAATCTCTTTAATTTTTATACCAATTATTTTTTTATGGCATCCTAATTGGATTGGAATAATAGGGACACAACCATATTGGCCCCTATTTTGGCTATTGCCTTGGTCTATGGTTTTTGGGTCAATTAATGGATTAATTTTAGGTTTATTTTTAGGACTGATTTTAGATTCTTTAACCCTGGGAGGCAGTTTTACTCAAATTCCAGGTTTAATTTTATGTGGAGTTTGGTTTGGAAGAATTAAAATAAACGGTCCTAATTTGTTAGGACATTTTCGTTATGGTTTAATATGCTCTTTTGGAAGTTTTTTATGTGGGACTTTATATTTTTTTCAAATTTTGGTTAAGACTTTTCCTGATGGTAATTTTTTATTGTATTTGCCAAGTGTCAAAAATATCTTGGCTGAAGTTTTTCTTACTGGTTTTTTTGCTCCTTTAATTTGTTCTAAACTTTTGAAACTCTTCAAATTTTCTAAGGACAAAAGCTCAATAATTAATTTCCCAAAGTATTAAAATTACGAAAAAATTTAATACTTAAATAATTTTTTAAATCTAAGGAATATCTCTTGGTGGGTTCATAATGTTATATTTTTAATTGTTAGAATAAAAATTCAATGCAATACATTTTTGCTTTGAAATATATTGAAAATCTTTTTTAACTATGTCAAAAGCAAGAATTTTAGTTGTTGATGATGAGCCAGCAGTTTTGAAGGTATTAGTTACAAGACTCCAACTAGCAGGATATCAAGTTTTTTCAGCTACAAATGGAGAAGAAGCACTTGAATCTTTTCATAAAGACTCTCCAGATTTGATAGTTCTTGATGTTATGCTCCCAAAAATGGATGGATTTGCAGTTTGTCGAAGAATTAGAGCTGAATCAGTAGTTCCAATAATATTTTTAACTGCATTAGAAGCGATTTCAGAACGAGTTGCTGGTTTGGATCTAGGGGCTGATGATTACCTTTCAAAACCATTTAGTCCAAAAGAGTTGGAAGCAAGAATAGCTACTATCTTGAGAAGAATGGGACCAACTGTCTCAGTTGCTGAAACAAAAGAGGTTCCTTCCGGAAAAGGAGTCATGAAATTTGGGAGTTTAGTAGTTGATACGAATAGGAGACAAGTTTCAAGAGCTGGTGAAAGAATAAATTTAACCTATACTGAATTTAGTCTTCTTGAATTATTATTTGATGAGCCTGGCAAAGTTGTTCCTAGAGCAGAAATTCTCGAACAGTTATGGGGTTATCCTCCTAGAAGAGCTGCAGACTTGAGAGTTGTAGATGTATATGTAGCGAGACTCAGAGGCAAATTAGAACCAGATCCACGGAATCCGGAATTAATCCTAACAGTTCGAGGTATAGGTTATGCATCACAAAGAGTGGGAGAAACAGCAACATCTTTGGCAAGTTGACTCTTAGTCTGATAATTTTATTAAATAAAATAAGTAAATTAAATTAAATTTTGTCTGAAATTAGAGAAGCACGCTTGCAAAAGGCTAATTCATTAGTAGAAAGAGGATTTACTTCTTACGCAGAAAGTTTTCAAATTTCACATACAACAGAATTTCTTGCTCAAAAATTTTGTCATCTAGAAAATGGTCAGGAAGAAGAATTCAGTGTCTCTATCGCTGGTAGAGTGATGGCAAAAAGGGTGATGGGTAAAATTGCCTTTTTTACAATAAGCGATCAAGAAGGTCAGATTCAGCTTTATTTAGATAAAAGGATTATTAATTTAAATTTAGAAAACAAAAAATTGCTTACATTTGAAGATATCAAGGAAATAGTAGATATTGGTGATTGGATAGGCGTTTACGGCACTATTAAAAAAACTAATAAAGGTGAGCTTTCAATTAAAGTAGAAAAATGGGAAATGTTATCTAAATCATTACAGCCTTTACCAGATAAGTGGCATGGATTGACTGATATTGAAAAGAGATATCGACAACGTTATCTAGATTTAATAGTGAATCCTCACTCTAAAAATGTATTTAAAACAAGAGCGCAATGTATAAGTTTTATAAGAAAATGGTTAGATAAAAGAAATTTTTTAGAGATAGAGACTCCAATTCTTCAATCTGAAGCGGGAGGTGCAGAAGCGAGACCATTTATTACTCATCACAATACATTAGATATACCGCTGTATTTAAGAATAGCTACAGAATTGCATTTAAAAAGAATGGTTGTAGGAGGATTCGAGAAAGTCTACGAATTGGGAAGAATCTTCCGTAATGAGGGGATTAGCACAAAGCATAATCCTGAATTTACTTCTGTTGAAATTTATCAAGCTTTTTCTAATTATGTCGATATGATGGATTTAACAGAAGACTTGATTAAGGATACAATAACTGACTCATGTGGCTCCTTAATTTTAAATTATCAAAATAACGAGATTGATTTTTCTAAACCTTGGTTAAGAGTCTCAATGAACGATATTGTAAAGAAATATACAGGGATTGATTTCGATTCATTCAGCGGCGACTTTCAAGCAGCAAAACAAGCCGTTAAAAGTATAAATGTTGAATTTCCAATTAAAGTCAATACTATAGGAAGACTTTTAAATGAGGTCTTTGAGCAAAAAGTAGAGTCACAGCTTATAGAACCCACATTTGTTATCGATTATCCTGTCGAAATTTCTCCTTTAGCTAGGCCTCATTTTGATAATAAAGAAATTGTTCAGAGATTCGAATTATTTATTGTTGGTCGCGAGTTGGCAAATGCTTTTAGTGAGTTGATAGATCCTGTAGATCAAAGAGAAAGAATGGAATTGCAGCAATCACTTAGAGATGAAGGAGATTTTGAAGCTCATTGTATAGATGAAGATTTTTTGAATGCTTTAGAGATTGGCATGCCTCCTACTGGAGGATTAGGTATAGGTATTGATAGACTTATTATGCTTATCACAAATAGTCCATCAATTAGAGATGTAATTCCTTTCCCATTGTTAAAACCAGAAATAACTTCGAAGAAAAATCAAAAATAACCCTTGAATGAAGTAAAATAAAGGAATCATTCCAATACGAATTTTTTAAATGAGTGGTGAACGTGTTGGTTTCCGTTTCAAACACGCGGATGCAGTAGTGAAAAGAAATCCTCAAGGCCGATCAAGAAGAGGATGGGTTATGGAACCAGTAGAGCAAACTACTAGTAGGGGTACAAAGATGCCTGCTTACAAAATTCGCTGGAGAGATAGTGAGAGACCTGAAACTGTCTTACAGCATATGTTAATTGCAGATCCAGATCCTTCTCCTCCTCCAAATTCTGTGAGTTTAGATTTATAATTCTAGTAAATTTGAATGGTATTTTTACCTTTTTAGTGCAGAATTAATCTCTTTTTGCACACTCTTTTGTTTTTCAGATTTTCGTTTGTCGTGTAATTTTTTTCCTTTACCGACTCCAATAGTTAGTTTTATCCATGATCCTTTTAAATAAAGAGATAATGGAACAATTGTCATTCCTTTTTTTTCGGTATTAAATTTAAGTTTTATTATTTCTTTTTTATGGAGTAGCAACTTTCTATTTCTTAGTGGATCATGATTAAAAAAAGATCCTACATTTTTGTGTGGTGAAATGTGAACATTTAACAATAAGATTTCCCCGTCTCTGAATGAACAGTATCCATCTCTTAAATTTGCTTTTCCGTTTCTAATAGACTTAACTTCTGTCCCTAAAAGTTCAATTCCAGCTTCAATTGTTTCAGATATTTCATATTGAAATTTTGCATATCTATTTTCTGCTAATCGTTTAAAAATATTTTCTTTTTTAGAATTTTTTTTAATTTTGTTTGAGTTTTTTTCCATTTTTGTTGTAAAAAAATCTTTCTACTCAGAACAATTGCAATTAACCTTTCATTATGGCAATAATTTCCTCAAATATTGGCGATAATGACTTTTCTCTTAAGAAAAAAGAGCTTAGGCTAATTGATTCAAAAATCATTCCAGAAGAAAAAAGAAATAATAATTTAAACTTGGCTCGGCCTCTTACTTTACAAGAATTTATTGGCCAAGAACAACTCAAGTCTTCTATAAGAATAGCTATAGATGCTTCAATTTATAGGAAAGAACCTCTTGAGCATATACTTTTATATGGACAGCCTGGTTTGGGTAAGACCACTTTAGCTTTTTTAATTGCCCATGAAATGAATACAAAATGTAGGATAGCCACTGCACCTGCAATTGAAAGACCTAGAGATATCGTAGGGTTACTACTTGGATTAAAAGAAGGTGAAGTTTTATTTATTGATGAAATACATCGTTTAAATAAGTTAACTGAAGAATTGTTATATTCTGCAATGGAGGATTTTAGGTTAGATTTAACGGTGGGAGCTAATAGAGGAGCTCGTTGTAGAACAATTAATCTTCCTAGATTTACTCTAATTGGTGCTACAACTAAATTAGCTTCAATAAGCCCCCCTTTAAGAGATAGATTTGGTATTTCTCAAAAAGTTGAATTTTATACTATTGATGAGTTAAAACAAATAATTGTTAATTTTGCGAAATTAATAAATCTGAATTTAGATGATGAAGCATCTCATAATCTTTCAAAGATATCTCGAGGGACTCCTAGAATTGCATTAAGATTATTAAGAAGAGTTCGAGACTATGCTCAAGTTGTTAACAAAACTAATAACATTTCTAAAAATTTGGTGAAAAAAGCTTTAAATTCTTTCCAAATAGATGAAAAAGGATTGGATTCTTTAGATAGAAAATATTTATCTTTTTTGAATTTAACTAATATTCCAATTGGTCTTGATTCAATTGCAGCTGGCTTGGGTGATGATTCTTCAACGTTAGAGTTTGTAGTTGAGCCATATCTAATCCAAATTGGTTTTCTAATAAGAACCCCCAAAGGAAGGTTACTTACTGATTTGGGAAAACAGTACATTGATTCATTAAAATGATAACTTTTAAAAAAGTAAAGGTTTGTTTTTCATTAATTTTTGTATTAGTTAATATTTTTTATATTGCACCATGCTATTCACTATCTACGAGAGAAGATTTATTTAAGAGTGCATTAGATTTAAGTTCTGGAGGAAATTTTAATCTTGCTCTTCAAGAATGGAATCGCTATCTTGATGCCTATCCCGATGATGCTGCAGGTTTTAGTAATAGAGGAAATGTAAAGCTTGTTATTGGTGATGTAGAGGGAGCAATAGACGACCAAAATAATTCAATAATTCTAAATCCTAGTGCAATAGATCCCTACATTAATAGAGGTATTGCAGAGGAATCATTAGGTTTATGGTTGCAAGCAAAAAAAGACTATATGTTTGTTATTTCGAAAGATAGTAAAAATTTCTCTGCATTATATAATTTGGCTAATGTTGAAGGTTCAACTTCAGAATGGGACAAAGCGAGAGATTTATTTTCAAAAGCTGCTTTATATAATCCTGGATTTGCTATGGCAAGGTCAAGTCTAGCTTTAGCAGATTATCAGTTGGGAAATATTGATGAATCTGAAAAAGAATTAAAAAAATTAATTAGACGTTATCCAACCTTTGCAGATGCTAGGGCGGCTTTGACTGCTTTGAATTGGTCAAAAGGTGAATTTGGTAAAGCAGAGAGTAATTGGATAGCAGTAACTGAATTAGATCCTAGGTATAGTGATAATGAATGGCTAATAAAAGTTAGAAGATGGCCGCCAAAACCAACAAATGATCTAATGAAATTTATCGATTTAAAATAAGCAATGAAAAGTAATCAGTTTTTTAAAAAAATTGATTCGTTTAATGATGAATTAATAAATTTAAGAAGGCATATTCATGCACACCCGGAATTAAGTGGACTTGAAAATCAAACAGCGATTTTGATAAGTGGTTATTTAAGAAATATTGGTTGGAATGTAACAGAATCTGTAGGCAAGACTGGAGTCATTGCAGATTTTGGCCCAATAGATAATGGCATTATAGGCATAAGAGTGGATATGGATGCTTTACCAATATTTGAGGAAACTAAATTAAGTTTTTCTTCAAAAGTAGATGGTGTTATGCATGCTTGTGGTCACGATCTGCACATATCGATTGGGTTAGGTGTAGCAAAAATTGTTAAGGATTTAAAACTTAATTTTGGGACAAGGATAATTTTTCAGCCTGCTGAAGAAATTGCTAGTGGAGCGAGATGGATGATTAAGGAAGGTGCAACAAATGGTTTAACTCATATTTTGGGCGTACATGTCTACCCTGATTTATTAGTAGGTTCTATTGGGATTAAAGAGGGAAGTTTAACCGCAGCGGCTGGAGAACTGAAAGTAGAGATTAAAGGAAAGTCAGGCCATGGTGCTAGACCTCATGAAGGCGTTGATGCTATTTGGGTTGCCTCTAAAGTTATTTCAGGAATACAAGAATTAATAACGCGGAAATTAGATCCTCTAGATCCTGTAGTAATAACTTTTGGAAAAATTAATGGTGGCAATGCATTTAATGTTCTTGCTGAAAAGGTTAATTTAATTGGCACTGTGAGATGTACTAATATTGAATTGTTTAAGAATATCGGAAATTGGCTTAAGTATAATATCTCTTCTTTAGCAAGTAGTTGTGGGGCTGATGCACAAGTTTTATTTAGGGAAATTACTCCACCAGTTAATAACAACTCTGAAATTAATAGAGTCTTCAGGGATTCTGCAATTAAGGTTTTGGGTCAAGAAAATGTTATCGAATTACAAAAACCATCTTTAGGAGCAGAAGATTTCGCTGAGTTTTTGAATGAGATTCCAGGATCTATGTTTAGGCTTGGAGTTTCGAATGTAAATGGATGCGCTCCACTTCACAGCTCTAAATTTAATCCAGATGAAAGAGCCATTGCCGTAGGAGTCAAAGTGATAACAGAATCCATAGTAAAATTAAACAACATAACTACTTAAAAGTTAATAGATGAAAATTAATAAGGCTTTTATGCTATCTTTTATTGCTCCTCTTATGATATTGCTATCAGTTGCTGGATTAATATTAAGGGAAAATAATAGAAAAATTTTTTATTTACCTATTGGTTTTATGGGTATTTCTATGATTCTGGAGAAAAGTTTCAATAGGAAATTAAATAGATTAAACATTCTAAAAAAAATAAAGTCTTTTCAAAAAGTTAAATAAAGAGACTTTATTTATTTTTAAGTAATATTTGATGACTATTTTTTAGAAAAGAGCTATTAATAAAATAATACTAGGGGTGCTAAGAAATTTTTACTTAGCTGAGATCATACCCTTTGAACCTGAATCATGAATCTTGATGAAGGGAAGTGGAGATTTGATCGAACTTTAGTAATAACAATTTTTAAAATTAATAAATTATGAGAAGTTCCTGGATTCAGCCTCGACTTGGAAAAGATAATGTAACTCAGATGAATTTCGCGAGAAATGGATGCATTACGGAAGAAATGGATTTTGTTGCAAAAAAGGAAAATCTGCCGGCTTCTTTAATAATGGAAGAAGTTGCAAGAGGAAGATTAATAATCCCAGCTAATATCAATCATTTAAATCTTGAGCCAATGTCCATTGGTATTGCTTCTAGATGTAAAGTGAATGCAAATATTGGTGCTTCTCCTAATGCTAGTGATATTAACGAAGAAGTAGAGAAACTTAAGCTAGCCGTTAAATATGGAGCTGATACAGTTATGGATCTTTCGACAGGAGGCGTAAATTTAGATGAAGTTAGGCAAGCAATAATTAATGAGTCAACTGTTCCCATAGGAACAGTACCTGTTTATCAAGCCTTAGAAAGTGTACATGGCTCAATAGATAGATTAACTGAAGATGATTTTCTTCATATTATTGAAAAACATTGTCAGCAGGGCGTCGATTATCAAACTATTCATGCTGGGTTATTAATAGAACATTTGCCAAAAGTTAAAGGAAGAATTACAGGGATTGTAAGTAGAGGAGGGGGCATTTTAGCCCAATGGATGTTACATCATTTCAAGCAAAATCCCCTCTATACAAGGTTTGATGATATTTGCGAGATTTTTAAGAAATATGATTGTACTTTTTCTCTCGGAGATTCACTTAGACCTGGATGTTTGCATGATGCTTCTGATGATGCTCAATTAGCTGAATTGAAGACCTTAGGTGAACTTACTAGAAGAGCTTGGGAACATAATGTTCAAGTTATGGTCGAAGGTCCCGGTCATGTACCCATGGATCAAATTGAGTTTAATGTTAGAAAGCAAATGGAAGAATGTTCGGAAGCTCCTTTTTATGTGCTTGGTCCATTAGTAACTGATATATCTCCTGGTTATGACCACATATCAAGTGCTATTGGAGCAGCTATGGCAGGTTGGTATGGAACTTCTATGTTATGTTATGTAACTCCAAAAGAACATCTTGGGCTCCCAAATGCGGAAGATGTACGAGAAGGTTTAATTGCTTATAAGATAGCAGCTCATGCTGCAGATATAGCAAGGCATCGAGCTGGAGCTCGTGATAGAGATGATGAACTTAGTCATGCAAGGTATAACTTTGATTGGAATAAGCAATTCGAACTATCATTAGACCCAGAAAGAGCAAAACAATATCATGATGAAACATTACCCGAAGAAATCTTTAAAAAGGCTGAATTTTGTTCAATGTGTGGCCCAAAACATTGTCCCATGAATTCAAAAATTTCTGATGAATCTCTTGATCAACTTAAAGATAAACTTGAAGAATGCAATACTTCAGTTTAATAGTGATAAATTAATACTTATAAAATTTCTTTTGTCTTACTAACTACATTTTCGACGGTAAATCCAAAATTTTTCATACATTCCCCTCCGGGTGCTGATGCACCAAACCTATCCATAGTAATACAGATTCCATTGAAACCTGTATATTTATGCCAACCAAATGAATGTGCTGCTTCTACTACAACTCTTTTCTTCACGCTACTAGGTAAAACACTTTCTTTATAAGATTCTTCTTGTTCTTCGAATAGTTCTACGCAAGGCATAGAGACAACTCTAATTTTTTTACCTAACTTTGAAATCTCTTTACTTGCTTCAATGCAAAGATTTAGTTCGCTTCCAGTACCAATAAATATTAAGTCTGGTGTTCCTTCGCAATCAGAAACTATGTATCCTCCTAATGCAACTTTGTCTATCGAAGTATTTTCTTGATTTGGCATTCCTTGCCTACTTAAACAAAGCGCTGAGGGTCTTTTTCGATTTTGAATAGCAAGCTTATAAGCACCACTCGTCTCATTCCCATCTCCTGGCCTGAAAACTAGCATGTTTGGCATGGCGCGAAGAGAAGGGATAGTTTCAATAGGTTGATGTGTTGGACCATCTTCACCTACACCGATTGAATCATGGGTCAATACATAGATTACTCCTAATTCGCTAAGTGCTGAAAGCCTCATTGAACCTCTCATATAATCAGCGAAAACAAGGAAGGTGCCACCATAAGGTATGAGACCACTATTGTGATAGGCAATGCCATTAAGTACGGCTGCCATAGCATGTTCCCTTACACCAAAATGTAAATATCTTTTTTCAGGGCTTGAGGCTTGGAATGATCCAGTTTCTCCTTTGATATCCGTGTAATTTGAGTGAGTTAAATCTGCTGAACCACCAATTAATTCTGGTAGGTTAGGGCCAAGGGCACCTAAACATATTTGTGAATGTTTTCTTGTGGCTAAACCTTTATCTTCAGGAGAATAAGAGGGGAGATCTGCATCCCAATTTTCAGGTAATTGGCCTGCTAACATCCTTTTTAACTCAGCACCTTCAGAAGGATATTTTTTCTGATATTCTTCAAATTTAGAATCCCATTTTTTCTCTAAATCTTCACCTTTACTAATTGATTTTCTAAAGTGTTCATATACTTCATTTGGAATCTCAAATGGGGGATATTCCCAATTTAAAAATTCTCTGGTTAATGAAGCCTCTTCTTCTCCAACTGCTGCCCCATGAATTCCTGCAGTATCTGATTTATTAGGTGATCCGTACCCTATGGTTGTAGAAATTTTTATTATTGAGGGTTTATCTGTAACTAATTTTGCTTTTTCGATAGCTTCAGTTATCCCTTTAACATCATGATTTCCATCTTCTACATGTTGAATATGCCATCCATAAGCTTCATATCTTTTTAAGACATCTTCAGTAAAAGAGACATCGGTGCGTCCATCGATTGTAATTTGATTATCGTCATAGAGTGCAATTAACTTCCCAAGTTTAAGGTGGCCAGCTAAAGAGCAAGCTTCAGAAGCTATACCTTCTTGATTACAGCCATCACCCATTATGACATAAGTGAAATGATCAATGATATTGCAGTCAGGCTTATTAAATTTTGCCGCTAAGTGAGTTTCAGCTATTGCTAAACCAACTGCATTAGAAATTCCTGCTCCGAGAGGCCCGGCTGTAACTTCAACTCCCTCGGTCTCAAATGTTTCTGGATGACCAGGAGTTTTAGACCCCCATTGTCTAAATTCTTTTATATCCTCTATGGAAACTGATTTGTATCCTGTTAAATGAAGCAAAGAATATAGCAACATACATCCATGACCAGCTGATAATACAAAGCGATCTCTATTGAACCATTTTGGATTATTGGGATTGTGATTAAGTATGTTTTGCCATAGTGCATAACCCATAGGAGCACACCCCATTGGTAAACCAGGATGTCCACTATTAGATTTATTTACTGCATCTACAGCAAGCATTCTTATACTATTTACACAGAGTGATTCTAATGAAACAGATGCAGCGACCATTGTTTTAAAATAAAATAAGTTGGAAAAAGGAATTGGTTGTCATCAATTCATTTTGCTGAAAGCAAGGCAAACATTATGACCACCAAAGCCGAAGGAATTAGAAAGAGCAACTCCTATTTGAGCCTCTCTTGCATTATTAGGTACATAATCTAGATCACAATCAGGATCTGGATTGACGTAGTTAATTGTAGGAGGGACAAAATTATGTGTCAAAGAAAGTATACAAGCTACTGCTTCTATACCCCCTGAACCTCCTAGGAGATGACCAGTCATCGACTTAGTAGAGCTTACAGGAATAAGGTAAGATCTGTCTTTAAATATTGATTTAATTGCAGAAGTTTCATTTTTGTCGTTAGCTGATGTACTTGTTCCATGAGCATTAATGTAATCGACTTTTTCAAGGCTTAGAGAACTGTCTTCTATTGCTAGTTTGATAGCTTCTGCTCCTCCAACTCCCCCTGGTGATGGAGCAGTAATGTGATGAGCATCACATGTTGTTCCATATCCAATTATTTCAGCATAAATCCTTGCATCTCTTTTTTGTGCATTTTCTAAAGTTTCTAAAATAAGAATTCCAGATCCTTCACCAATAACAAATCCATCTCTTTCAGCGTCAAAAGGTCTACTTGCTGTTTGGGGACTTTCATTTCTGAATGAAAGAGCTTTTGCACTGGCAAACCCAGCTACTCCAAGAGGAGTAATACTGGCTTCTGCTCCTCCACAGATCATCGCATCCGCCTTGCCAAGTTGAAGTAATCTAAATGAATCACCAATTGCGTTAGAACCAGCAGCGCAAGCAGTGGAGACAGAGGAGCTAGGTCCTTTTGCACCCAAAGCAATTGCAGCTAGTCCAGTTGCCATGTTTGGAATCATCATTGGGACTGTAAATGGACTTACTCTTTTTGGTCCTTTTTGACTCAGTATTTGAGCTTGACTTTCCATAGTTAGTAAGCCTCCAACACCCGAGCCAATAATTACTCCAATTCTTGATGCATTAGCTTCAGTAATTTCAAGTCCAGAATCTCTAAAGGCTTGCTTTGCAGCAATAACTCCAAACTGTGAAAAACGATCCCATCTTTTGGATTCTTTAGCCTCAATAAAATTATCAGCTTGAAGATTTTTCACTTCTGCTGCAAATTTGCAAGGATGTTGTTCAGGATCAAAGAGAGTAATGGCTGAGACTCCATTAACCCCTTTTTGAAGACTGAGTAAATATTCATCAATGTTGTTACCAATTGGAGTTACTGCTCCGATCCCAGTAATAACTACTCGATGGAAATTTGGCATCCTTTATTAACCTTTTTTTTCTTCGATGAATTTAACTGCATCGCCAACTGTCGCGATACTTTCAGCTGCTTCATCAGGAATTTCAATATCAAATGCTTCTTCTAAAGCCATCACTAATTCGACGGTATCCAGAGAATCTGCACCCAAATCATTTTGAAAATTTGAATCTGATTTTACTTCACCTGCTTCAACGCTTAGTTGCTCTGAAACAATAGAACAGACTTTTTCGAGGATTTCTTGTGACATAGTTTATGTGAATTACTATTTATCTATAAGATTTTATGCCCTAGAGTTAACAAGAGTGAAGCATATCTTAATTTTTTTAATTTCTTTGTAAGACAATAGTATTATATAACGAGGTTCAAAAGACAATTTTTACATGTCACACGCAGTTAAAATTTATGACACATGCATTGGATGCACCCAATGTGTAAGGGCTTGCCCACTAGATGTTTTAGAAATGGTCCCTTGGGACGGTTGTAAAGCTGGCCAAATTGCCTCATCGCCTAGAACTGAAGACTGTGTAGGCTGTAAAAGATGTGAAACAGCTTGCCCTACAGATTTCTTGAGTATTAGAGTGTATTTAGGAGATGAGACAACTAGGAGTATGGGTTTAGCTTATTGATTTTGTAGTGCAGTTTTAAGAGAGTCCATGTTTTAATAAAAATCTCTTTTTTTTCAATATAATTGAAAAAAAAATGATGTATGTGTGGAATAGTTGCTGTTACTGGATATAAAAAAGCCTTACCTTTTCTTATAAATGGTTTAGAAAAACTTGAATATCGAGGTTACGATTCTGCTGGTATTGCAATAATAGATCCTGAAACAAAACATATTTCTTGTAACAAAGCAGAAGGAAAACTTAAAAATTTAAAAGTTAATCTTAATGAAAAAAATATTCCTGGAACTGTAGGAATAGCTCATACTCGTTGGGCCACTCATGGAAAACCAGAAGTTAAAAATGCCCATCCTCATACCGATAGTTCCGGAGCTATTGCAGTTGTTCAGAATGGTATTATTGAAAATTACCAGGAGTTAAAAAATAAATTAGAAAAAGAGGGTATTATTTTTAATTCTGATACGGATACAGAAGTAATTCCTCATTTAATTCAAAGAGAATTAAATACGTTAAGTAAACTTAAACTTGAGAATAATGGTTCAACATTATTAGTAGCTGTAAGAAATGTAATATCGGATTTAGAAGGATCTTATGCTTTGGCAGTTTTGTGGGCTGGCGCTCCAACCTCTTTGGTGGTTGCAAGAAGACAAGCACCTTTGATTATTGGTTTGGGTGAAGGAGAATTTATTTGTGCAAGTGATACTCCAGCTATTGCTAGTTTTACAAATATTATTCTGCCTATGGAGGATGAAGAAATAGCTTTATTAACTCCTCTCGGAATAGAAATATATGACTCAAACAATGAAAGACAATATCGAAATCCTGTTTCCTTAAAAGTTTCAGAGCAAATAATTGACAAAATGAATTTCAAACACTTTATGTTAAAAGAAATATATGATCAGCCGGAAACTGCAAAAAATTGGTTGAAAAATTATTTAATTCAAAATTTAGAAAATGGTCAATATCAGATCAACTATCCCTTTGATATAAACTTTTTTGAGTCAATCGAGCGAATTGAAATTATTGCTTGTGGAACAAGTAAACATGCTGCAATGGTAGGTAGCTTTTTATTGGAGCAATTCTCAGGTATCCCTACAAATGTTTTTTATGCTAGCGAGTTTCGTTACTCACCCCCTCCACTACTACCAAATACATTAACTATTGGAGTGTCTCAATCTGGAGAAACTGCTGACACTATTGCAGCTATTGATATGGAAATCAAACGAAGGTCAGTAATTAAAGATGAAAAATTTAGACCTAATCTTATTGCAATAACAAATAGAAGAGAGAGCTCTATAGGAAGGCAAGTTTCAAATATAATCGATATTTGTGCAGGGATAGAAGTTGGAGTTGCAGCAACAAAAACTTTTTTTGCACAATTACTTTCTTTTTATGGATTAGCCATACAGTTTGCGCATATTAAAGGTAGTCAAAGTCCTGAAGAAATACAAAAATTAATAAAAGAACTTATAAAACTCCCTCCATTACTAGATGAACTTCTAGAAAAACATGATCAATCATCTGAAAAGTTAGCACATGACTTTTTCAATATCAAAGATGTTATTTTTTTAGGAAGAGGGATAAATTATCCCATTGCTCTTGAAGGAGCATTAAAACTAAAAGAAATTAGTTATATTCATGCCGCAGGATATCCAGCTGGTGAAATGAAACATGGTCCAATAGCTTTGTTAGATAAAAAAGTACCTGTAATTTCTATTGCTTCTCCTGGTGAAGTTTTTGATAAAGTTATCAGTAATGCACAAGAAGCAAAAGCTAGAGATTCATATTTGATTGGGATAGCTCCTGAATGTAATGGCACAGAAATTTTTGATTATTTAATGAAAATCCCTCCTTCTAATGAATGGGTTTCACCTTTACTGAACATAGTACCTTTGCAATTATTGAGTTACCATATCGCAGCCCATAGAGGTCTTGATGTAGATCAACCAAGAAATTTAGCTAAAAGCGTAACAGTGGAGTAGCAGAGATTGGACAATACTCTGTGGATATAGATTCTTTAAATTATTTATTTATATAAATTTTTATTCAAAGTTATTTAATTCCTTTTGATTAAAATACTTCAATTCTTTTAAAAAAATGTACTTCTCAACTGTTTCCTCATCGGGGTTGTATTTTGTTTGACGCTTTTTGTTGTTACTAAAATTAACCTCATAAAAAAAATATTCAAAAGTTTTCTCATTTAAGTAAATCTTCTGAATTCTATTCTCATTTAAACTTGTAAATTTTATATCCATATAGTTAAATCGAGCATCAACATTCCACCCAATATTTCTTTTTCCATTGAGTTTTCTATACTGATCTAGAGGAAGAGACTTTTCCTTATCCCTTTTCTTTTTATTTTTTGGATCTGGAGGACCAACAAATTTTCCTTCCCACACTTTTTCTTTACCTTCAGATTGATAAGTTTTGGTTTTATCATTTGCGTCAAAAAAGATGGTTTGTCCTGCATCCATTAACAAACCTGATGTTTTTCCTGGGGAAAAAACATCATCTTTATAAATACTATGCAATTCACCATTAGGAATACAGTTGGTAACTATCGCAATAACTTTTTGTTCTTCGGGAGTTGAAGATATTGGTTTCTCGCAGTATAAAATCACGATTGAGTAAGTTAAATTGATATATTCTCTTGGTTCACCATTATTTTCAGTAATATAAAAGTCTTTATCTAAACCAGGAGTATATGATCTTGTCTCGATAATTTGTTTTGTTTTTTTATCTTTATAGTGTATGAGTGATTTATATGAATTTTGATTTTTACCTATTGGTGAGTTACCTAAAAAATCATTTAAATTTGCATTTGCCTTAATACATTTAACATCAATGTTTATGTTTAAATATTTCTCAAAGTGTCTGTCATATTTTAGAAATGAACTGTCTGAACCTATGGGATTGGAATATGGATCACCTAAAATATCCCCGCGATTTAATAGCATATAAATTACTCTTTCCGAGCCAACATCAAAGAAATTATTTTTTGATTTTCCAGTTAACTTGTAATACCATTGTTGCCAAGTTTTATTATGAAATTCTAAATTTTTTACAAGTCCAAGTGGGTCAGCGCCTATATATCTAGTTATGACACTTAGATAATATGCTTCAATTTTTTCAATTAGATGAAGTTTATCTATATCCCCCATGAATTTTTATTATTTTATTTGTTGGTTATATTCCATTCTAAGATCAAAATGTAATAATTTTTTCAGTAATTTTATAGATATTTTTTTATAGCAAGCCCAATTTTGCATGCCAAATCTACAGGAACTGCGTTTCCTATTTGTTTATACATACTGCCAATTGCACCTTCAAAAACGAAATTATCAGGAAAAGTTTGGAGGATTGCACATTCTCTTACACTCATTCTTCTTTTTCTATTGGGATGAATTTCAGGTCCAGTCGCAGTAATAGTATCACTCGGTTCTTCCCAATTATTAATACGTAGCGATTGCTCAAATACAATTGTTTTTTCTTCTAGTTCGGTAACTTGTTTATCGTATGTATCGTCGAATTTTAATAATTTTTTTAAACCCATCCAATCCTCCGGATTAGGAATACATCCAGAGTTGTTATCTTTTCTAAACCAATGACCAGCTGTATGAGCATATCCAAAGTATTCATCTATTTTTTTAGTTGACCATCCACTATCTTTTCTCCATTTTTTTAAATAGTCACAAATATCAAATTGATTTACTTTATGTTTTCTGCCCCAAAACTTATCGCTTACATTAGTTCTAGCGACATGATTATAAATAGTTTTGTTGCCTAATTTGAAAGGTTTATCCCTTGTTCTAACATTTGCTAGGTGTTCAAGCGCTTCCTTTGTTGATACGTAAGGTTTCAAAATGGGATTAAATAAATCATTTTTCAGACCATGACTGTATTTAGGAAAGGGGTTTTCTGCACCAATTCTGTTACCAATAATAAATACCCTTTCTCTGTGTTGGGGAATACCATAATCACTCGCCATCAAAAGTCTGTAGTCAACCTTGTAACCTATATTTTCAAAATCCCTTAAAATCATTTTGATAACGTCGCCTTTTTCTAACGAAAGAAGACCTTTTACATTTTCCGCAACAAAAAACTTTGGTTTTTTATCCCTGAGAATTCTCAACATCTCTAGATATAAATAATTTCTCTCATCTTTCATGCTTCTCTTAGT
>CACARV010000011.1 GCA_902535025.1 uncultured Prochlorococcus sp. | reverse complement strand
ATGGGATATCGGGAGAGAATAATTTAAAAACTTCGCTAATGATTTCATCAACAAAAATACTATCTGTAGCAAGAGGCAAATGCGGTCCATGTTGCTCGACAGCTCCAAATGGCCAAATCACTGTAGATCTTTTGTCTTTTGCAACACTCTCAACCTCTTGCCAATTTAAATATTCAAATTTATTAGGAATTGGTTTAAAGTTCATTAATTTTAATTTTGAGTACTAACATTTAGAGTATGTTAATAATGAATTATTCTTATTTTACCTACGATGGGAGTCAGTGATAAAAATGCCCAAAATAATACTCAACCAAAGGGCAATAAAAAAGATTTAAAGAAACCTATTCAGGTTCTTCACATCAGCAAAAAAGATACTCAAAAAAAATCTCATGAAATACAAAATGAGAAAACCAATTCCCAAGAAAAAATTGAAAACGAAAATATCGCAATCAAATCTCAAATAATTAATGGTAAATCAGGAAAAGAAATTGAGAAAAGCGATGAAAAAACCATAGTTTTTAATAATCCTAAACCAGACTTGAATAGACCCCTTAATTTTTCTGAGCAAAACAATGATTTCGAATTAGAAAGAACAGTTGATGAATTCGATTTTGATGAAAGTGCCTTTTTGGAGGCTTTAAATGCAAATGAGCCAATTGGGGCTACAGGTGAAACAATTTCCGGGAAGGTTATCGCAATCGAAAGTGATGGTCTATATGTTGATATTGGTGGAAAAGCCCCTGGTTACATGCCAAAGAAAGAATGTGGGTTAGGTGTTATAACTAATTTCAAAGAAAAATTTTCATTAGGCCTTGAGATGGAAGTTTTGGTTATAAAAGAACAAAATGCTGATGGGATGGTAACAGTGAGTGCTCGGGCATTAATCCTTAGGCAAAGTTGGGAAAAAGTATCAAGTTCCGCAAAAAATGGAGAATTAGTTGACGTTTTAATTAATGGATTTAACAGAGGTGGGCTTACATGCGATTTAGATGGATTGAGAGGATTCATCCCAAGATCCCAACTTGAAAATGGTCAAGATCATCAATCTTTTGTTGGCAAAAATTTAAAAGTAGCTTTCCTAGAGGTAAATCCAGAATCCAGAAAATTAGTTCTCTCTGAAAAAAAAGCATCATTAGTTTCTAAATTTAAAAGTCTTGAATTGGGTCAATTAATTGAGGGAGAAGTTTTAGCAGTAAAACCTTATGGCTTCTTTATTGACTTAGGTGGAGCTAGTGGACTGCTTCATCAATCATCACTAACAAATGGATCGATTCGTTCTTTACGAGAAATTTTTAGAGAAGGGGAAATTATAAAAGCTTTAATATCAGAAATTGATCTTGAAAAAGGGCGCATTGGTCTAAATACCGCACTCTTAGAAAACTCAGCAGGAGAATTAATTATTGATAAACAAAAAGTTATGCAAGAAGCTACAGAGAGAGCACTAAAAACTAAAGCACTCTTTGATAAGAAAGAACAAGATAAATGAACACTAATAAAAAAACAGAGCCAACTCTTGAATTAAAAATTTCAGATTGGGAACTAGACTTTTACTCAAGACCAATTATTGAAACAAATGGAAAAAAAAGGTGGGAGTTAATTATTTGCTCTAAAAGAAGTTATAAGTCAGAAGATATTTTTCTTTGGAATAAAAAATGCCCTGCCAATGAAGTTAATTCGGTTTGGCTTACAAAGGCCCTAAATGAAGCAATAAATGACGCTAAAAAAGAGGGATGGGCAAAACCTACAATAGTCAGATTCTGGAGATCGTCTATGAAATCCATTATTAAGAAATCTCTCGAAGCTATTAGTATTGAGGCTCTTGTTAGTAGAAGAACCTACGATTTGTTTGATAGAATCGAATTCCTTGAAAAAGAGATTTATCCAAAAGAAAAAGGCTATGTAAGAAGTGTACTAGCGCCTTCTTTTACTTCCAAAATGGAAACCTCCCCACAACCTCTACCAGAAGCAGTTAGAGGTGATGCTTTAACCATCTCTGAAATACCAATTGGCGAACTAAAATCTGCAGAAGACTGGCCTATGGAATTTGGAGATATTTTCCCAATTCAGAAACATTTAAAAGATAATGACTTAGTTCCAGGATTAAGACTTTTTAGCAAAGATCGATCTTTAGCTCTTTCTGCATGGTTCAGTTGTTTAGAACCTATTAAATTAACTGTGTATAAAAACCAACTCATCCTTGAAGCTTCAGAGGACGATAAATGGTTAGTAACAGATTTACCAGAAAAAGATGCAAATATTTTAAGTAAAAAGTTTTTAGAAAATAAAATAAATTCTTTTGGCTATCAATTTATTTCGATACAGTCAACGCCTTACATCGAAAAATTTGCAGGATTCTGGATCTTAAGAGATATTGAATTAATTTCATAAATTCAAACTAGGAGATTAACTATTCCTTACAAAGAAATATATTTCTCGAAAACTGAAATTTTTATTCAAAACAAAAAATTTGAGTACTATTCATCACCCATCCTAAGTAAATATAATTTCAAACATGCATACTTCACTAAGACTAGCTCTGAGGAATTTCTTCAATTATTAGGAAATCACTTTAATAAAACTTGCGTAAATTGTGTTTCTAATCAAATTCACAGTAATATAGTTTCTCTTGGATCACATTTGCAAGGAAGGATTAAGACTGATGCAGATGGTCTTGTTAGTGATAAATACAATCAAAACTTGTGGATTTACACAGCTGATTGCATGCCAATATTTTTTGCAGATAAAAGGAAAAAAAATGTGGCTGCATTGCATTGTGGAAGGAAAGGCTTAGAAAAAAAAATAATAAAAAATCTGGTTAAAATTTTTAATAATTTAGGGACTTCTACAGGTGACTTACTTGTTGCAATAGGTCCAACAATATCGAAGGAATATTATCTTGTTGATAAAAAGACACTCAAAGAATTTTATAGAAAAGCCGAAAACAAGAAAATAAAAGTTAATTTGACCAGAACTGAAAAAGATCTTTGTTTAAATGATTCAAATCACTTGAAAGAGCAAAACTTAAATCAAATAGATCTTAAAAGATCTGCATATAGACAACTTTTAAATGAGAATATTTCTGATACAAATATCGACATCTCAAATCTATGCACATATGAACTAAAAAATGAATTTAATTCCTGGAGAAGAAACAAAACAACCTCCAGGCAATGGAGTTTTATTTGCTCATAGAGATATTTAATTTGGACAATTTTTTTCAATTAAGTCTTTAGAATTTAATATTTCCGTCATCTCCTTAGTACCCTTAATATTAAAAACTTTAGCTAACAAAATATTCTCATTAAAACCAAAAGGTTTTATTTTCACTTTACTTCCCCTGGGGAATTCACTCTTGAGTAAATTAATTGCTTCAAGCTCATCATTTTCATTTACTTCTGTACAAAATAGTCGAATTGTTAAGTTCCTATTTTGATCGCCCACCAAAATAGTATTTGAACTTTTAATTTGAAGAATTTCAGCCGAATTTACTATTACAGGATTAAGAACAATCAAGCAGATTATTAATAATAATTTTGATAATTTTTTCAATGCAAAATATTTTAACTTTTGAATTAATTTTAAAGTTATTTTTCTTTAATAAAGTAATTTAAAAAATTAGTCTTCACAGTTAACATATCCAACCATTTGAGCGTTGCTTTTCCCAGGAGGTACCATTGGATAACAATTTTCACCTCTTCTTACAAGAATATTAATCAAGGCAGGTCCATTATAATCAAGTGCATTTTGTAATTCATTCTGTAGTTGTTCTCTATCAGATATTAAGTAGCCTTTAACTCCGAAAGACTCAGCTAGTTTTACAAAATCAGGTTCACCGCAACTCATGTCTGATGAGGAATACCTTTCATTGTAGAAGCTTTCCTGCCATTGCCTTACCATCCCTTGCCAGCGATTATTTATGATAATCAACTTTACATTCAAACCATATTGAGATAAGGTTCCTAATTCTTGTATATTCATTAAAACGCTTGCATCTCCTGCTATGCAAATTACGTCTGAATTTGGTAGGGCTGCCTTCACTCCAATAGCCGCTGGCAATCCAAAACCCATAGTTCCTAAACCTGCACTGCTAATCCATTTTCTTGGAGAATTCCTGAGATATTGAGCAGCCCACATCTGATGTTGTCCTACATCTGTAGTTATGTAAGCTTCTGGTGAAAGATCCCTAACTTTCAAAAGAACTTCTTGAGGATAAATTTCTCCTTCTTTAGGAGGAACATACAATGGATGTTTATTTTTCCAAAAATTTATTTTTCCTAACCAGTTCTTAGTCTTACAAGTAAATTTATTACTTAGTGATTTTTCATTTATTTTGCGAACAGCCTTTGCAACATCAGAGACAATTGCAACATCTACACGCCTATTTTTATTAACTTCTGCTGGGTCAATATCTATATGAATAACTTTTGCTTTAGGAGCAAAAGTATCTAATTTTCCAGTCACCCTATCATCAAATCTAGCTCCAATTGCTATTAAAAGATCACATTCTGTCACTGCAAAGTTAGCATAAGCAGTTCCGTGCATTCCTAACATCCCCACTGACAAATCATCTTTTTCATTAAATGCACCTTTCCCCATTAAGGTTGTAGTAACTGGTATTTGATAATCATCTGCTAATGTACTTATTTCATCATGGGCTCCTGAAGATATCGCCCCGCCGCCAACGTAGAGAAGCGGTCTTTCAGACTCCTCTATTAATTTGATGGCTTTTTTGATATCACAATCATTAATATCTCCATTTCTTTTAAATCCCTTAGGAATAATCTCACCAGGTAACACTCTTTGATAATGAAAGAATTCTTGACCTACATCCTTAGGTATATCAATTAAAACAGGGCCAGGTCTTCCAGAAGATGCGATGAAAAAAGCTTCTGAAACTACTTTCGCTATGTCTGACGGGTCTCTTATTACCCATGAATGTTTAACTATTGGGAGAGTTATGCCAAAAATATCAGTTTCTTGAAAAGCATCTGTACCTATAGCAGATCTTGGAACTTGACCTGTAACCACCACTAGAGGAACTGAATCCATTTGAGCAGTTGCAATTCCGGTTACCAAATTTGTTGCACCTGGACCTGAGGTTCCAAAACATACTCCTACTTCACCAGTAGATCTTGCATATCCATCAGCAGCATGAGAACCTCCTTGTTCATGTCTTACCATAAAATGCTTTAACCAACCTTCTTTTTCTGCCTTATGAACAGCATCATATATTGGAAGGATGGCTCCTCCAGGATATCCAAATATAGTTGTCACTCCATGAATTTTTAGAGAATCCATTAGTGCATCTGCACCGGTTATCCAAACTGGATTTTCGTTTTTTGAACTACCCTTTGATAAGGATCTCGAAGTAAGAGTCACTCAAGAAATTCAATATTTACTATAAATATTAGACTTAATTAAATACTTTTGCCTCATTTAGAAATGTACTGTCAGAAATGTGTTCACAAAAATCTTTAAATAATCCCAAAATTTTCTAAGTAAATAAAAATAGATCTTTATAAAATTCCTAGCCTATGTAAGGGTCCAGAGCCTGAAATAAGTTCAATAAAAAGTATTAGAAAAACTATCATAGCAACCCTTCCATTCCACACCTCTGAACTATTATTCCAACCCCATTGCCATTTCTCTTGGGGATACAACTTAACTTTTTCAGGCAGCTTAGAAGCCTCCTCAATATTAACAATACGTCCTTCTAAACAAGAAATTACAAGATCACTAAGTCCCTCAATAAAAGTAGGGTGAGTATTTAGAGCCTTCACTCTTCGAAAGTTTTTAATACCTGCTTTTTCAGCAATTTCTTTATATTCAATATCAATTTCTTGCAATGTTTCAATATGCTCTCCAACGAAACTTATAGGAACAACAATAAGATCGTTAACATTTGACCTCCCAAGATCAGCCAAAACTTCTTCTGTGTAAGGCTTTAACCATTCAACTGGACCAACTCTACTTTGATAAGAAAGTGTATGAGGATTAGAGTGCCCTAAATATTTTTCCAGCGCATTTATTATCAATAAAGAACAATCTTCAATTTGTTGTTTATAAGGATCGCCAGCTTCCTCGACATAACTTTTAGGAACTCCATGCGCAGTAAAAAATATATGGGCATTTGAAGGAGATTCACAAAGTGCGATTTGTTCAGATATTAATTCAACCATTGACTTTAAATAACCTGATTGACTGAACCAACTTCTTACACATCTCATCGGGATTTTCTTGAAATCATTATCAGAGTCTCGTAATTTTTTTAATTCCCTAAAGCTTGAACCACTTGTACTTATTGAAAAATGTGGATACAAAGGTAGCACGACAATTTGATCTATCCCATCTGCTTTCATATCAGCGATAGCCGATTCCGTAAAAGGATGCCAATACCTCATAGCTATATAAGTAGTAGCATTTAACCCTTTATGTCTTAATTTCGATTGCAATTCTCTTGCTTGTTGTTCAGTTATTCTCCTTATAGGTGATCCACCACCAATAGAAAGATAAGCTTGTTGCGAAGTAGTACTCCTAAGTGTACTTATCAACCAAGCTAAAGGTTTTTGAAAAGCTGGGAAAGGGGTTCTAATTATCTCTGGATCAGAAAAGAGATTATATAAGAATGGGCCTACGTCATTAATGCGTTCAGGTCCTCCTAAATTCATTAGTAAGACACCTATTTTATCCATTTAGAATTTATGAAGATTGAAAATCAACATCAAAAACGTCATTATAAAAACAATTATATAAGTTAATGAACGTAATTCAGGAAATTAATAATTTCAATGATAAATTTGCTACCCAAGGCAGCAAGCTTAGAATTGAAAAAAGAGGGGAAAAATTAAATATAAGAGGTTCTTTACCTTCAAAAGAAGATAAAAACAACTTTAAAATTCAAAGAATATCCCTTGGTATAAAAGCTGATATTTCTGGATTAGAGGAGGCAAAAAAAAAATTACAATTAATCAATTTACAACTGGAATTAAATCAATTTGACTGGATTAATTGGAAAGCTAGACCAAATAAAATAGAAATAAAAAATGATTTTGAATTCCCAAAGAGATTAAATCAATTTGAGGAATTTTTTTTTAAAGAAAGCAGAAATGAATACTTAAGCAGCTCTAGAAAAACAACTTGGAGAAGTTCTTACAAACCCTATCTGAAAAGAATCCTTAATATTTATGATGCTCACAATAATGAAGATTTACAGAACGTATTTCAAAAAACACTCGAAAGTTATAAAGAAGGGAGCAGAAGTAGAAAACAATGTGCCACTTCTCTAAGTGTTTTAGCAAATTTTTTGGATATAAAACTTCCAGAAGATTGGAAATTAAATTCTAAAGGGTATGGTCTAAATAAAGCAGGATTCAGAGATCTGCCCACAGACGAGGTAATTGAAAGATTATGGGATAAGATCCCAAACAAATCTTGGAAATTTGTTTTTGGTCTAATGGCAACATATGGGCTTAGAAATCATGAAGTGTTTTTTTGTGATTTAAGCTCTCTAAAACATTCTGGAGATAAAATTATTAGAGTTTTACCTACAACTAAAACAGGGGAACATCAAGTTTGGCCATTCCACCCTGAATGGGTAGAAAAGTTCGAATTATCAAAGCTTGGTGAAAACCCCGAACTACTTCCGAATATAAGTAAAGATCTTAAAATAACAACCTTACAAAAAATTGGAAAAAAAATTACAGATCAATTTAAGCGTTACTCGTTACAAATAAAACCTTATGATCTTCGTCATGCTTGGGCAGTAAGAACAATTTTTTATGATCTCCCGGATACTGTCGCCGCCAGAATGATGGGACATTCAGTCAGTTTACATACTCAAACTTATCACCACTGGATTACTAAAAGAGATCAACAACAAGCAGTTAATAATGCACTTTTAAAGGTTAAAAAAGCTAAAAGCATTTAAAGATTTATAATTACTAAAAAAAATTCGAGTTTTATGCAAGAAGAATCTTTTTCCGAGAAAATATTTAATCTTGATAGTCAAGCTAAAGAACTTGGAATGGGAGGCAAACTATCGCCAGAGAACGATGAGAGCCTATATAAAAAAAGAATGCAACAAAGAAAAGATATACAAGCTGAAAGATTGCAAATTAGAAAAACCAAAAAAGGATTAATAATAGTTTTTACTGGTAATGGTAAAGGTAAAACGACTGCAGCTTTAGGAATGGCCTTAAGAACAATAGGGCATGGTCATAAAGTAGCAATAATACAATTCATTAAGGGAGGCTGGACCACTGGAGAACAAAAAGCACTTAAAAATTTGTCTTCAAACATATCTTGGCACTCACTAGGAGAGGGATTTACTTGGGAAACTCAGGATAGGATAAGGGATGAAAAATTAGTTCAAGAAGCATGGCAACTAGCAAAAAAATATATTAAAAATAAATCCTATAAACTTATAATCCTGGATGAAATAAATATAGCTACAAAACTTGGCTATCTTGCTTCAGAAGAAATAATCACCTTTTTAAAAAATGTAAATAATAGAGAAAATCATGTTGTTTTAACTGGGAGGGGAGCATCTGATTCAATTATCGATCACGCTGATCTAGTTACAGAAATGAAGTTGATAAGGCATCCTTTCAAAGAACAAGGAATAAAAGCACAAAAGTGCGTTGAGTTCTAGTTAAAACAAATACTTATTTAATTTCTCCAGGCAGGTTTAGAAATGTTTAAAGACGCAAGTAATATCTGAATAAAAGATAAATTCGGTACATTTAGTTGCTAAGGTCATAAAAGTATGAATATTTAATGACTTACAAACGAGTTCTCTTAAAACTTAGCGGTGAAGCACTGATGGGAGAAAAGCCTTATGGGATTGATCCTGCAATAGTTCAGTCAATTGCAGAAGATGTTTCAAAAGTAGTCGAAAATAATGTACAACTTGCGATAGTTGTTGGTGGTGGGAATATTTTTAGGGGGCTTAAAGGCTCGGCTGATGGTATGGATAGAGCGACGGCTGATTATGTGGGGATGCTAGCAACAGTAATGAACGCTATCTCACTCCAAGATGGATTGGAAAGAGTAGGAGTAGCAACAAGAGTTCAAACCGCAATAGAAATGCAGGAAATTGCTGAGCCCTATATAAGAAGAAGAGCAATGAGGCATTTAGAAAAAGGGAGAGTTGTAGTTTTTGGAGGTGGATGCGGTAATCCATTTTTTACAACTGACACAACGGCAGCTCTTAGGGCAGCAGAGATAAACGCTGATGTTGTCATGAAGGCTACGAAAGTTGATGGAGTATATAATTGCGATCCGAATAAATTTAAAGACGCAAAAAAATATTCTACTCTTAGTTATCAACAAGTTCTTAGTGATGAGATCGCAGTAATGGACAGCACTGCAATTGCACTTTGCAAAGACAATAATATTCCTATTATGGTATTTGATATATTCAAAAAAGGTAACATCTCTAAAGCTGTTGCTGGGGAGCCTATAGGTTCACTAATTAGTTAAAGCTTATCTAAATTATTCATCATGAAAGAAAAAGAAATTCAAGAAAATATGAATAAAAGTATTGAAGCTATTCAAAGAAATTTTAATACTATTAGAACCGGTAGAGCCAATGCTTCATTGCTAGACAGAATAAGTGTCGAGTACTACGGTGCTGAAACACCAATCAAATCACTTGCCTCAATAAGTACTGTTGATTCACAAACAATTTCAATTCAACCATTCGATATTTCATGTTTGCAAGCGATAGAAAAATCAATTTCAATGAGCGATTTAGGTATTACTCCAAATAATGACGGCAAAGTAATAAGAATAAATGTTCCACCGTTAACAGAGGAACGAAGAAAGGAATTTTGTAAATTAGCCTCTAAATATGCAGAAGAAGGAAAAGTAGCTATGAGGAATATCAGAAGAGATGCCGTTGATAAAGAAAAAAAAGACGAAAAAGATGGTCTTATTTCTATTGATGAATCTAGAGATAATCAATCTGAAATTCAAAAAATTACTGATAAATACATTGCTCTAATAGAAACTAAATTATCTGAAAAAGAGAAGGAAATTCTAAAAGTTTGAAAGGATTTGATGTCGCAATAATTGGTGGAGGATTATCGGGATCTTCCACTGCTCTTAACCTATCAAAAAAAGGATATTCAGTCTTAATTCTTGAAAAAGAAAAATCCCAAGACTATAAACCATGCGCTGGGGGGATGGCATCTTCAATGCAAAAATTTCTCCCTTTAGACATAAGGGGGGCTATAGAATCAAAAATTAAGAATGTTGAATTTAGATGGAAGGCATCAGATAATGTTATCGCCGATCTGACTGGGGAATCCCCTTTTTGGATTATTAAAAGGGAGAAATTTGATCAACTATTAATAGACGAATCTTTAAAAAATGGAGTTCAAATAATTAGACCAGTATTGGTAGAAAAAATCGCAAAAAATAATGATCTATGGGAAATTTCATGCAATAATCAAAAAAAATATATTTCTGAATTCCTTGTCGTTGCAGACGGGTCCCAATCCAAATGGGCTGGATATTTCAAATTAGGGCCAAGAAAACCAAAATTTGCAAACACAATCTCACTAAGATTAAAAGGTCTTGGTGAAGTCCCTAGAGATTCAGTTAGATTTGAGTTTGGATTTATCAAATATGGATTTGCATGGGCATTCCCCCAAAAAGAGAGTTTAAATATTGGTATAGGTAGTTTCATCAATAATGGTCATCTAGAAAATCAGACTATAAATAATAAAGTGATTAGAAGTTTCGGATTTGATGATTTTCATTACGAAACAATTAAAATTAATAAGAGACTGAGAATATGGAATGGCAACCATCCAATTAATGGTGATAAAATTTTAGCAGTTGGAGATGCTGCTTCTTTATGCGATCCATTTTTAGCTGAAGGAATAAGACCTTCTTTAATTAGCAGTTTTTATGCTGCAGAATGTATAGATCAATGCCTTTCAGGAAAAGTAGATAATTTAAATCTTTATACGAAAAAGGTTATCAATAATTGGGGGAAATCAATGGCTTGGGGGAAGAGAATTGCCCAGGTATTTTATAGATTTCCGAAAACTGGATATCAATTAGGTGTCAAAAGAAAAACAGCACCTCAACGTATTGCTCAAATATTATCAGGGGAAATGAGTTATGAAGACATTGCAAAAAGAGTTATCAGACGACTTTTAACTAGGAGTGAGATTTAGTTTTTGTAAATTCAAACTTAAATTTAGTTAGCAGAAATTAATTTATGATTTTTAATTTCTGAGAATCTCTTTAGTAACAACTCTTCCAATTCTTCTATAGCCTTACTAAATCCAGTAATACCTTCACTAAGCTTCTCGCTAGCCATTTGATCTTCTAACATGTTTAATCTGAAATCTTTTTCTTCAAATTCGTAGTCATTAGAATTATTAATCTGGGCACTCTCATCTAATTTTCTAATTAACTCCCCTTTTTCTTTTTTTAGTTCCTCTAAAAATTTTGGTGCGATTGTTAAAAGATCACAACCAGCTAATTCTTTTATTTCATCGAGATTCCTAAAACTCGCTCCCATTACTTCTGTCTTAAATCCCTTTTCTTTAAAGTACTTGTAAATTTGGGTAACTGAAATAACACCTGGGTCTTCAGCACCAACAAAACTAGTTTTACCAGTTTTTGCTTTGTGCCAATCCAATATACGGCCAACGAACGGAGAAATTAGAGTTATCTTTGCATTGGCACAAGCTACCGCTTGGCAGAAGTTAAAAAGTAAAGTTAAGTTGCACTTAATACCCTCTTTTTCCAAAATTTCAGCTGCCTTAATTCCCTCCCAAGTTGCTGCAATCTTAATCAAAATTCTTTCCTTTTCAATACCAAAATTTTTGTAAAGATTGATCAATTTTCTTGCTTTTTCTACCGTAGCTTCGGTATCAAAGCTCAGTCTTGCATCAACTTCTGTAGATACCCGCCCTGAAATAAGTTTCAATATTTCTTTTCCAAAAAATACTGAAACTTGATCAATAGTTTCTTTAATCAATTCAATTTCAGATGATCCTTGAGGCAAGGCATTTTCTGAACTTTCTAAAGCTTTATCAATTAATTTTACATAATCAGGATTCTTAGCAGCAGCAAGTATTAGCGATGGATTGGTGGTAGCGTCCCTTGGTTGAAATTTTTTTATCGAATCTAAATCTCCAGTATCAGCAACTACAACGGTCATTGAGGACAATTGTTCTAAAATTGATTTCATATCTAGATAATCATGTATATACATAAACTAGCTTTTATTCCTGATGAAATCATCAGATAGTGAACTAAATATTTAAAAAAATGGAAAATTTTAGGGTTTTTTAACAATCATTCCATGATCTTTAAACATAGGAGGTATTTTTTCAATTACTATTAAACTCTCAATAATTTCTTTAGCAACTGGTACTGCAACAGTTGAACCATATGCATATGATTTAGATGGCTCATCAACTACCACAAGGACAACATATTTAGGGTTATTAACTGGTAAGGTCGCGACAAAACTACAAACTTTTTTACTTGTATACGAACCATTAATAGCTTTTTGAGAAGTCCCTGTTTTCCCAGCTATTCTATAACCCTCAATTTTCACCCCAGATCCACTACCTTTTTCAACTACACTCTCCATCCATTCAAGAATAGTTTTAGAGACTTCATATGAAAAAAATTGTTTTTTAGAATTTTCATTTACTATATCTTTGAAAGTTGTGGTTACATGGGGAGTTACTTCAAAACCACCATTTGCTAAAGCCGCATGAAGTTGAACCAACTTCAGCGGAGAGATTGAGAAACCTTTACCAAAAGAAGTTACTGCAGGCTCAATTGACTGATTTACAAATAAATCTTTTCTCTTTAATTGGCCAGCAGTTGATTCAATTAAGTCAGTTTCTAGATTTTTATTTATACCTAAATTTTTTAGCCATTCCCAATAAATTGTGGGGTCTAAATTTTGCATTATTTTTACCATCCCTACATTACTTGAAACCTGCAAAACTTTTGGATAGTCAATGTTTCCATTACCTTTTTTATTCCAATTAGAAATTGTCCATCCCCCAACATTAATCTTTCCAATATCTTCAACTACTCCATCTTTCTGGATTACTTTTTCTTCTAAAGCTAAGGCAAGATTAATAGGTTTAAAAGTCGAACCAGGTTCAAATAAATCTTGTGAATACCAACCCCTAAAGAGTTCAGAATCATATTGCCAAAATTTATTTGGATCATATGAAGGGACTGAAACCAAAGAGAGAATCTGACCATTATTAACATCCATAACTATGGCAAATCCCTTTTTTGCTTTCCATTTGCTTACTTGCTTTAACAATGCATTGAATGATGCTTTCTGTAATTTTGAATCTATTGTTAAGCTTAAACTTTTGTAATCAGAAATAAAATCACCTGGCCCCGAATTATCCGGGAGAGGGGTTCCACCTCCTCCTCTTTTTATTAAATTACTTTTATTAAAAACTTTAATTTGATTATCTAAATGAAGCTCTAAACCTGCTGAAGCCATATTCTCATCATTAACAAAACCGACAAGATTAGAGTATAGCTTCCCTTGTGGATAATATCTTTGAGAATATTTAAACAAATCAAGTCCGCTTATTTGCAGATTCTTAATTTTTTCTGCCTTTTCTTCAGAAATTTTATCCAAAAGCTTTATACCACTGATTTTATTATTAAATTTCCTCAAGAGTATTTCATGATTAATATCCAAGATAGGCGATAATTTTTTTGTAACTTCTTTAATACTGCGAACTTTGTTAATTGAATCACCAGGAAATTTAAAATATTTTGGATGGGCCCATAATTTATAGAGCGGTTTATCGTAAGCAATTAGTCTATTATTTCTATCAACAATTGATCTCCTTTTTTTTAAGGAGTCAATTTTAGAAGACTGTATTAATCTAGCTTTCCTTTGCAAATCAGACGCGTTAAAGACTTGCAATTTAACTAACCTACCAAACAAACAAAAAATTAATAGTAAGCTAAAAATATAGAGAAATTTAAATCTTCTTTGATCAAGTGGTATTAGAGGAACAATTTTTTTTTTCATCAATATCCCCTTTGATATTTGCTTTCACTAAAACCTTTAATGAAACTACTTAAATTTTTCTTAAATAAACTTTCTTTTTTTTCTGCAATTTTATCTAGATAGATTAAATCTTCAGGTTTAGTTTTTCTATAAACATTTAGAGACTCAATCTCGCTAATATAAATTTCCTCAATTTTTGAAATATAATCAATGAGATTATTATTGGAAGCTCTTGTTTTAGATAAGATTTTATATGTATTTGACCATTTTCTTTGACTATCAAAAGATAAGAAAAATAAGGTGAAAATAAGTACCAAAAGAGAGATATTAATAGTATCGAAAATTTGATGTATTAATTTGATATTAAGTATGGATATTTTTTCAGAATTTTTTTTACTTTCATATGAAACTTTTTTTTCAAAATTAAGTTGATTCCCATAAGGTTTCATCTATGTTTTATTTTTTAATAAAAGAAGTGTTATTAATTAAATAAACATCTATTTGCTTTATTAGCAAGTAAAAAAATAAATTCTTTATGTCCTCAATAAGAACAAATTTAAGAAAGTCAATCCATTCCATAAAGAATGCATAATCACTGAAGAGAACAAACTCCCTGAAGCAATTCTTGTAATTCCTAATCCAATCCCTAGAATAAATAATGGAGCCATTTCTCCTAAACTTAAATGAGCTAATGCAAAGATAAAAGCTGAAACTATGATGCCCGAAATTACTCCTAAATCTCTTGAAAGAGTTGGCAGTAAAACTCCGCGAAATATAATCTCCTCAAATAAAGGTGCTAATAGGGTTGTTGTTACAAATAATAAAAAAAATGATAAGTAATTATTATTATTAAGGACAATTTCCAATAAAGGGTTACTACCATTCTGATTATCGATCAGACTATTCATAATTAGGGAAATCAACAAAACAAAAGGGACTATTGTTAACCAACCTTTAATTCCCTGAATAATTGCATATTTTATTGGCAAGAAATTGAACTGCAAATAATCCTTTTTAAAGTTAAATTCACCATTCAAAGATTTAATTTGATAAAAAACTATCCCTAATGGCGGAATAGCCATAAAAAGATATCCAAAGAATATTTTTAGAGACTGAGACAATTCATTGGAGATATTTTTAGAAAAAAGTTCAACTAAACTGATAGAAAATAAAGGTGATATTAATTCTCCTAAAACAACAAACCCACCTGCAATTAATAAAACCATATCTATTAATTCTAAATCTAAGGATTTAATTTCTGGCCAACCAAACTTTTTCAAAGATATATTTGTCCATAATATTTTTAAAGCCAAAATTGAGCCAAGAAGTATTGTTAAAAGTGGTATTAGTCTGATGGCTAAGATTTTTAGAAACATTTTGCTTGAAAATGATTTTGTTATTAATGAACTATCGTCAAAATCAAATTTCTGGCTTAAAAGGTGATATAAAAATCTATCTCCTTTAAATAAATCAAATTTATCAGGATTGGGTTTATATGAGTTATTTTTAGATTTTTTTTCTAACTCATCAATCAGTAATTTAAAGTTTTTATTTTCAAAATCTTTGGTTATATTTTTATAGTTTATAGGATCAATTGATTCTGAAGAAATTATTCGAATTAATTTATTTCTTTCTGTTAGTTCATCAAATAAAACCTCAGAGAGTGATTTATTTATTTGATCAACAGGATCATTTATGATAAGAAATTTTTTAAGATTTTCAGGTATTGATTGGACCGCTAATTCAGCAATTTCTTGCTCTTTTTGACTTATATCAAACGCAACAGATGGTCTATTTAAACTATCTTTTAAGCCTTGCTGCCATACAAAAAAAGTTATGACTATAGAAATAAAAGCTAAAAAGAGTTTTGACTTAGAACTATTTTTTAAGATCATAACCTACCATATCGTTACTGTATTGTTGAAAACTATAATTAGTAATCATGGAATTTCCCAATATTCATATATCCATTTTAATCACGCCATGAGATGATTAAATTATCTTAATCATCAAATTTATATAATGACTATACGATTAGTTTTAGTAAGGCATGGACTAAGCAGTTTCAATGCAAAAGGCTTGATTCAAGGAAGAACAGATGATTCATTATTAACAGATGAAGGATATGAACAAGCCCGAAAAGCAGGTAAAGTATTATCAAAAATAAACTTCGATAAAATCTATTCCTCCCCACTGGTGAGAGCCGCAGAAACTGCAAAAACAATTAAAAAGGCCTTCAATAAAGAACAAAAGATTGTATTTGATGATAATTTGCTAGAGGTAGATCTTGGTAAATGGTCTGGTCTACATATTGATGATATAAAAAAGAAATTTCCAGAAACTTACCCTATATGGAAAAATGATCCAGAAAATCTAATCTTAAAAAGAAATGGAAATAAAACTTATAAACCAATTCAAGAGTTATTTTTTCAAGCAACAATTTTTTTAGAGGACATTTTAAATATTTATCTAGACAAGGATGATGTAAATATTTTAATTGTAGGACATAATGCTATCTTAAGATGTTTAATCCTTTTGTTATTAGGAAAGCCTAAGCAAGGTTTTAGGAAAATAAGATTAGAAAATGCTTCTTTCTCTATACTCAATATTTCAAGGAAAGATAACTCTTTTAAGACCCAGATTGAATGCTTAAATCAAACATCCCATCTGAATAAAAATATTCCAAATCAAATTGGAGATTCCAGAATATTTCTAGTAAGGCATGGTGAAACTAACTGGAACAAAGAAGGTAGATTCCAAGGCCAAATTGATATTCCTTTAAATGAAAATGGGAAAGATCAAGCTAGAAAGACTTTCCAATATTTGAGAAATATTTCTTTCAATAAGGCATTTTCAAGTTCTATGCATAGGCCTTATGAAACTGCACAAATAATCCTTCAAAATAGAAAAGATTTAAAAATAGAAAGAATAGATTCACTTATCGAAATTAGTCACGGATTATGGGAGGGTAAACTGGAAGTAGAAATAAGAGAAGAGTGGCCTGATTTACTAAAAAATTGGCATGATAAACCTGAAGAAGTAATAATGCCTGAAGGTGAATCTATAAAAGATGTATCAGAAAGGTCCGTAGAAGCTTTTGACAAAATCTGCTTATCTCAAAAAGTTAATGATCTAAGCCTTCTCGTTGCTCATGATGCAGTCAATAAAACTCTAATTTGCAATGTCCTTGGGATTAATTATTCAAATATTTGGATGATAAAACAAGGTAACGGTGGAATAACTATAATCGACCTTTTTAATGATCCAAATAAGCAACCTGTGATTAGCGCTCTAAACATTACGACACATCTAGGAGGAATAATTGATTCAACTGCTTCCGGAGCACTTTAAATTAAAAACCTTTTAAAAATTTTTTGATGAAGTAAAAGTCAGAAAAAGGTTTTATGGATTGAAAAAGCCTATTTGGCTAAGAGGCCAAAATCTGAAATATGCTTTACCAATTATCTCCTTTTTATGAAGAAATTTACTTCCAGGCCAATATCTTCCATCCCAGCTATTTGACCTATTATCGCCTAAAACTAAAAAATGATCTTCTGGAACTTTTATATTTTCAAATGTACCACAATTATTAAATAGGGATAATGAGCACTTATAAGAGACATAAGGTTCAGAAATTAATTTATTATTTATTAATAATTCACCCTTTGTGTTTATACTTACAATTTCTCCAGGGAGTGCCACCACTCTTTTAATATAAGCATCGCAAGCTTGATCCCTCAAACCAGGAATAAACGACATTGGAGGAAAACTCATAAAAAAACAATTTCTTCTTTTTGGTAAAGGCTTAGATCTTGATAAAATTAATTTTTGGTCAAAGGAGTAAGGTGAGTTAAAAACAACAATATCCCCTCTTTTTGGTAAAGAGTTTTTTAGTGAAAATTTTTCAATAATTAACCTATCGTTTATTTGTAATTCTGGCAGCATTGAACCAGAGGGGATATAACGGGGTTCTGCTAAAAATGATCTACAAGAAGAAACAAAAAAAGTTAATAGAATCAGTAGACCCCATTCTTTTAAAAAACTTTTAATAAAAGCAGGCATAAAATTAATAAAGTCGTGATTTTTTAAACTTATGTAAATTGTTTGGCATATTCAATTTCGTTAAAACCTAATATTACTTTTTTTCCTTCGTAAATCAAAAATGGTCTTTTTATTAATTTGCCGTCGCTTAAAAGAAGTTGAATAATTTCTTGGCTTGATAAACCATAAATATCAAGATTAAGAGTTTTAAAGGCTTTACCTCTTGTATTAAAGATTCTTTTCTTATCATCAGAGTATTGTTCTAAGGCTAAATTTAAAAAATTAACACGAGGTGGTTCTTTTACAATATCAATTAATTGGAATTCAAAATCTTTGCTTTCTAGCCACTTTGCAGCTTTACGGCAAGTAGAACATTTTAAATAACTATAAAAAATTATTTTTTTCAATTTAATTTACTAATATTTGATTTCTTAATTACTTTAAAGTTTTTCTTTTTTAGGGGTATACAACTTCTCAATAAATTTTCAACCACATCAAAATCCCTCCAACCATCAATTTGCACTGTTCTCCCATCAAGTCCTTTACTTGTTCTAAAAAATTCGGCAACATCTTCAAGCTGATTAGGAGCAATTTGATTAATACTCACTATGTTGGCTTGCCTAGGATTAGCAATAGGCACACATAAAAGTTTTCCATCATATGCACCACAATCATGCATATCCAAAACTCCAATAGGTCTAGCTTTTATTAGACAACCAGCAAAAGTAGGCTCGTCCATTATCACCATTGCATCAAGTGGAGCTCCATCATCAGCAAGGGTGTTTGGAATAAAACCATAATCAAAAGGGTACCTTACTGAAGAATGCAATACTCTGTCTAAAGCCATTATTCCAGCATCAGAGCAGTATTCATATTTATTCCTACTTCCTGCAGGTATTTCAACAACAATATTTACTATTCCCTTCATTGGAGATGGAGGTATTGAACTAAGGTCCATCTTTTTTAAAATTGTGATTATGAATTATCTCGTTTCCTTGAGATAGAGGTCTCCCAATTAAAATGCTTATTGAAGGTAATAAAATTGTCAAAAAGGCAAAAATAATACCTAAAGAGGTTATTGATAGACTCCTCATACTTAAGGGGTCATCATCATCTCTTTCAAAGTCGCTTCTAGCAGAATCAAGAGAAGATTCATCGCTTGATTTACTTTGAATAAACTGCTTTGATTTCGTGTAACTCAAGAACTCTTAAATAGAAAAGATTAAGGAGATAATTAAACATCATTATCCTACATTTAAAATGTCAATAAATCAAAACATTGATTAGTAATTTTTTAATTACTTTTTTTCTAGCAAAGACCTAATAGATTTTAGTTCGTCTAATATTTGTACAAGTATATTTTGAGCAGCGGAGGAAGGGGTATTAAAGACTTCTACAGTAACTTCCTTAATTCTTAAAATATCTTTTGCAAATCTTGCAACTTCATTAGGATGAAATTTTAAAGGATCTTTTTGATCAGTTCTAAATTCGGGATTTAATTTTCTTGGATTAAAACTTGGGTTTAGATTTCTTAAATCTGTATTTGTATACCTATAGACAGAAGCTCTCGATCTGTTCAGGAATTTTTGAACTTCATCAATCCCAACTAACTCTTCTTCGCTAGAAATATTTGAATCTATATTTTCCATAAATTTAAAAAAATGTTTAAATACTAATGAACTTTTAAGAGAGTTTGAACTTCATTACTGAAGAAGTTAGCAGAAAGAATTTTTTTAGACTAGCCGCGTTGAGGGACTCAAGACACTTTAAATTATTTTTTCATCTTAGTTGATAAAATTAAATATTATTAAGGATTTTTTGTATGCGCGTGACAACCTCATTTCCTCTGGGGACACTTCGTGACACACCCTCTGAAGCTGAGATTATTTCACATCAATTACTTTTAAAGGCTGGTTATATTCGCAGAGTCAACAGCGGTATTTATGCATACATGCCAATAATGGTTAGAGTTATTGAAAAAATATCCGCAATAATAGAGAGAGAACTTAATAATATTGGTTGTACAAAATTACTATTACCCCAACTTCATCCTGCAGATTTATGGAAAAAAAGTGAAAGGTGGGAAGGGTATACTGCAGGGGAAGGAATAATGTTTAATCTCAAAGATAGACAAGGTAAAGAATTTGGTTTAGCTCCTACTCACGAAGAGGTGATCACTAGTATTGCAGCAGAAACTATCAACTCCTATAAACAATTACCTCAATGTTTCTATCAAATTCAGACAAAATTTAGAGATGAAATAAGGCCAAGATTTGGATTAATGAGAAGTAGGGAATTTATAATGAAAGATGGTTATTCTTTTCATTCTTCAGAAAACGATCTTGCTTCTTTTTATGAAAAAGTGGGCAATGCTTATGAAAATATTTTCAAATCTTGTGGACTGCAGACCGTAGGGGTTGAAGCTGATAGTGGAGCAATAGGCGGCGCCTCCTCTAAGGAATTCATGGTCACTGCTGATGCTGGGGAAGATTCCATTTTGTTTACTCAAAGTGGTTCTTATGCTGCGAATATTGAAAAAGCTGTTTCTCTACCCTCTCAACCTATTCCACTAAAAGATAATATTCCAGATTGGTTGGAAACACCTCAACAAAAAACAATCCTCGAAGTTTGCGATAATAATAATTTAGACCCTACTCAGATTGTTAAAGTAGTAGCATTCCTTGCACAGTTCGAAGGTAAATTTGAAGTCCCAATTCTTGCGTGTATAAGAGGCGATCAACACATTAATGAAGTAAAGCTTTTTAACTTAATCAATAAACTTCATAATTTCAATCTCCTTAATCTTAAAAAGATTGAAAATAAAAAAACTATCGAAAAAAATTTAGTTAATTGTCCCTTAGGTTTTATCGGACCAGATTTAGATAATAATGCTATTAAAACTAGTTCTAATTGGGAAAAAAAATGGACCAGAATAATTGACTATTCTGCAAGTAGCCTCTCAAAGTTTGTAAGTGGTGGGAATAAGGTTAATTTCCATAAAGTTTTTCAAGAATTTTCTTTTGCTTCGAAAGATTATCTAATTGGGGATATCAGAAATGCCAAAAAAGGAGATAAGGTAAGTATTGATGATAATGAGGAACTTAAAGAAAAAAAAGGTATCGAGATTGGACATATTTTCCAACTAGGTCAAAAATATAGTGAAAAATTGAATGCAAAGTTCTCTGATAAGGATGGTCAGTTAAAAAATTTATGGATGGGTTGTTATGGAATTGGAGTGACAAGAATAGCTCAAGCCGCTATCGAACAAAATCATGATCAAAAGGGAATTTGTTGGCCTATCCAGATTTCTCCTTTTGAAGTTATTATTATTCCAACAAACCTAAAAGATCCTATTCAAAGTGACCTTACTGAGCAAATCTATAACAACTTTTTAATTAATAAAATTGATGTCCTTCTTGATGATAGGAACGAAAGAGCTGGCGTGAAATTTAAAGATGCGGAGTTAATTGGTATTCCTTTTCAGATAATTGTTGGCAGAGACTCTGTTAACAAAGAAGTCGAGCTTCTATCTAGAAGAAATAATACTAAGTTTAAAATTAGTACTGATAAATTGTTGGAAAAATTTATTTCCGAATCAGAAATAATGTACAATAAAAAGTCTTAAGGCTTATTTTTTGGGAGCTAAGTTATGTTTCAGAAATGGACATCAAAATTATTTTTAAAAAATCTTACGAAAGCTATATCTTTTTCAATATCCTTAATTGTTGTATTTACACTATTTAGTTCTCCTTCTCTAGCTGCAAAAACTTCTATGACAGGTGACTATACAAAAGATACAATTTCAGTTGTTAAAACATTACAAACAGCTGTTGATACTCCAAAAGATTCTCCTAATAAAGATGAAGTAAGAAGTGAGGCTCTTACACTTATAACTGACTATATTTCCAGATACAGGAATAGAGGTATGGTGAATAAAACTCAATCATTTACCACCATGCAAACAGCCTTAAATGCTATGGCAGGTCATTACAAAAACTTTGCAAGTAGGCCTTTACCAGATAAACTCAAAGAGCGTTTAACAAAAGAATTTTCTCTTGCTGAAAAAATGGTTCTTAGAGAAAGTTGATACAATTCATTTACTTTTTAAAGGTAAACCAAGATTTTTGAATATATTAATTATTCGCACAAAAATAATGCTCTTCTAAAATTGGCTAATGTTGTTGTAATCGGAGCCCAATGGGGTGACGAAGGAAAAGGTAAAATAACCGATTTGCTAAGTCGTTCGGCAGATGTTGTCGTACGCTACCAAGGAGGAGTAAATGCAGGACATACTATAGTTGTAGAAGATAAAGTCTTAAAATTACATTTAATTCCCTCGGGGATACTTTATAAAAATACTTCTTGTCTAATTGGCTCGGGAACTGTTGTAGATCCAAAAATCTTGCTAAAAGAAATTGACATGTTAATTGATAATGGAATTGATATCTCAGGATTGAAAATTTCATCAACATCACATGTAACAATGCCCTACCACCGAATATTAGATGAAGCCATGGAGGCTGATAGAGGTTCGAACAAAATAGGGACGACAGGTCGTGGGATCGGCCCAACTTATGCTGACAAGTCACAAAGAAATGGCATTAGAATAAGAGATTTACTTAATAAGGAAAGGCTAAGTGATGTGATCAAAATTCCATTAAGAGAAAAAAACGGTCTACTAGAAAAAATCTATGGCATTAAACCACTTAAATTAGAAGAAATTGTTGAAGAATATCTTGACTATGGAAAAAGATTATCCAAGCATGTTGTTGACTGTACTAGGACTATCCATGCAGCCTCAAAAAACAAGAAGAATATTTTATTCGAAGGTGCTCAAGGTACTCTGCTTGACTTAGATCATGGGACTTATCCTTTCGTCACCTCATCAAACCCAATATCAGGAGGGGCATGTATTGGGGCTGGAGTTGGCCCAACTTTAATTGATAGAGTCATAGGTGTTGCAAAAGCTTATACAACGAGAGTAGGTGAGGGGCCGTTCCCAACGGAATTACAAGGGAGTATTAATGATCAACTCTGTGATAGAGGCAGTGAATTTGGAACCACTACTGGGAGAAGAAGAAGATGTGGGTGGTTTGATGGAGTTATTGGTAAATATGCTGTATCTGTAAATGGTCTTGATTGTTTAGCTGTTACAAAACTAGATGTATTAGATGAATTAGATGAGATTCAAGTTTGCATTGCATATGATCTTGATGGAGAGGAAATAGACTACTTTCCTACAAATTCAGATGACTTAAAAAAATGTAAGCCAATCTTCAAAAAATTAAAGGGTTGGCAATGTTCAACTGCAGATTGCAGAAAACTATCTGATCTACCAGAGAATGCTATGAATTATCTCAGATTTTTAGCTGAATTAATGGAGGTACCAATTGCCATTGTATCCTTGGGGGCAAATAGAGATCAAACCATAGTAATTGAAGACCCAATTCATGGGCCTAAAAGAGCACTTCTAAGGTAATTTTGTCCTAATTAATGAAGGAATCCTTTAGACATTTTGAACATTATAAAAAGGTTGATCTCATCGGTCTAGGCAATGCAATAGTAGATATTATTGTAAATGTTGAAGATGAGTTTCTTGAGAAAAATAATCTGGATAAAGGATCCATGAATCTCATTAATTCTAATGAATCTCAGAGATTATTAGAAAATTGCACAGTGATCAAACAAATATCAGGGGGGTCCTCAGCAAATACTGTTGTATGTTTAGCAGAATTAGGTAATGATGTGCAGTTTATTGGGAGGGTAAAAAATGATCATTTTGGAAAATTCTTTTCTTCTGATATAAAAAAAAGTAAAACTATATTTAATACTCCACCCACTGATGAAGGTGCCTCAACAGCTCATTCAATTATCTTGATTACACCTGATGCTCAAAGAACTATGTGTACTTACCTAGGAGCATCTATAGAGTTTGAACCTAAAAACATTGATTTTAGTTTAATTAGGGAAAGTAAGTACTTATATTTAGAAGGGTATTTATGGGATAGCGAATTAGCTAAAAATGCTTTTGTTCAAGCCGCTCAAATTGCAAAGCAATCTAAAACAAAAATAATCCTTTCATTGTCTGATTCATTTTGTGTTGATAGACATCGAAATAGTTTCTTGGAATTAATTGATGAATATGTAGATATTCTTTTTTGTAATGAGTCGGAGGTTTTAAGTTTATTTAAAAAGGATAACTTAGCAAACTGCCTAGGAGATCTCTATTCACTATGTGAATTAGTCGTGGTAACTCTTGGTAGCAATGGTTCTCTTATAATTAACAAAAATGACATTAAAGAAATTAAATCAATCACAAAAGAGAAAGTTATTGATACCACAGGTGCAGGAGATATCTATGCTGGAGGATTTATTCATGGATTAATAAATAATTATTCCCTAAAAAAATGCGGATATATTGGTTCAATTTGTGCTGGGCATATAATTACACAATTAGGCTCTAGATCAAATATAGATCTTAAAGAGCTCATAAGGGAAATTTAATCAAATAGTTTTATTGATCCAATCATAGTATTTCATCTCAGAATAGTAATTTTTGTAAATAATTTGTGGAACATCATATGTAGAAACTTTATTTAAAAAATCAATTAAGCAATCTTTAAATTCTGGTTTACTTTTTATTGTAATTTCAAACTCTTTAGTTTCTTCAACATCATTATCCCACTCATAAATTGAAAAAATTTGCTTTATTGAAACACAAGCTGCAAGTTTTTTTTGTATGAGTAATTTAGCCATTCGCAAAGCATTTGCTTTACTTGATTCAGTTGTAATAATAACTAATACTTCCATAAAGAATTAAACATCAATATTTGTTCTAATTATTTGATTGATCAAATTCTGGTATTGATTGAAGGAGAAAGAGTATTCATTTTTAACTTTCGGCCTTTTAACTAAAAATAACTTCATTTTGCTTCCAGAAACTATACTCTCCCAGTTTTTCTGAGAATAACTCCCAGATTCTCTGCATAGAACATAATCTATCTTCCAAAAATCACAAAGTTTTTTTTCTAAAATGCTTTCATTATTTTTACTTGGTTCAAGTATCGCTATATTTGAATTTTTAATACATGATCCAAAAGCTTTAGTTATACTCTCATAAGTTGGAAGTACCCTCGTAAATACATTTGCTTTATGATTCATATAATAATTAGCTGTATCGTTAAGGAATCTTGATCCTATTGCCAGAAGGATATTCTTGTTTTCTAAATCAACGTTATTTATATCCTTTAAATCATCAATATAAAGGAAATTATTAGTGTTATTTATTAGAGATTTTCTCTCAAATAGTAAAAGAGGTGTATTAATCTCTTTACATGCATTATTAAGATTTTTAGAAATTATCACGGCAAATGGATGAGTAGCATCAACAACGCATGTGATTTTGTATTTTTTTATGAAATTAATTATTTCATTTTTATTATTTAATTTACCCGTAATGATATGTAACTTTGGATTTTTAATGTAAGCTTGCCCCGCTTTATAAGTTAAAACACTTGCAAACACTGAATAATTAAGTTCAAGAAGCCTATTTGCTATTACAGGTCCATCAGAAGTTCCTGATAGGATCCAAACATTTTTATGGCAATTTCCTTGATTCTGCATCAGTATGTTTTTAATTAAATAGAAAGTAATGAATCATTGTTTAATACAAGCGGTAATTAATAGCGCTCCCCAAATGAGGTATACCAAAGAAAACCAAACTCCAATTGCAGAGATGATTGTTAATTTTAAAGGATTACGCAGTGAAGATCCAACCAGAGATCTCAAGATCATAGGATGGGGAAATACTGCCCAAGAAATGGTAGATGGACTAAAGGAGGGGCAAAATATAGTTATAGAGGGACGCCTAAAGATGAATTCTGTCACTAGAAAAGACGGAACGAAAGAAAAGCAACCAGAACTTACAGCTTCAAAAATTCATCATATAGGACCAGTTGACGCTATTAAATCTGATGAGAAAGAAAATAATGGGTCAATTGATAAAGAAGAAAGCACCAAAAAATCCAATTGGGATAGTTCACCTTTGGTTCCCGAAGTTGACGAAATACCTTTTTAAATCAAATATCAACGTTATTTTCTTGAACACTTATAATTAGTTTGTTTATTTTTCTTTCAAGCACGGCAAGTTCGCTTCTGATTTCTGACCATTTACCCTTATCAAGATTTTCTAATAACCATGCTCTATCTTGATCAAGTTTAAAAATTAAATCTCCTTGATTTGTAGTATTAGGATCTTGCATAATACTTGTTAGCACAATTAAACTCATTCTACTAAATCAAAATGAAGAAATACTTATCGCCTGGAAACTTAATCGTAACCGCTGGGGGTATATTAGCTTTTGTTGGAATGACTGCTTATTTTACAGACTCAGTAAACTTAAGTGTACCTACTTTTTTTTATGGAGTACCAATTTTCCTAATTGGATTAGGTTTAAAGACTTCCGAAATACCTCCTGTAGAGTTATTTGACAAGACAAATTTTAAGACTAATAAATTTAATAGACCAGAAGAATTAACAGCACTAGTTAAAGATGTTACAAGATGGAGGTATGGTATAAAAGCTCATCTTGAATCTTCATTAGAATCTTTAAATTTGTGGGACGAGGATAATCCACCTCAACTAAAAGAAATAGAAGAAATTACAAAGGAAGAAAAAAATGGTCTCAGACTGCGTTTCGAATTAAACGCTGTCCCTCTAGAAAAATGGATTGAGAAACAAGAACGATTAAACAGGTTTTTCGTTAAAGGTCTTGAATCAGAATTTATTATCGACGATAATAAAAAAGAATTTGATTTTATTCTCTTTTATTGAATATAGGGATATATTTATAAAAACCTAATTTCTCAATTCAATCAAGTTTTAATGATTTTTAATAATGAATGATTCTCAAAGAGTATCAATATTAAGCGAAGCACTTCCATATATACAAAGTTTCTCAGGTAGAAAAATTGTTATCAAGTATGGTGGTTCTGTTATGGAGGATAATGATTTAAAAAATGCTTTTTTTAGAGACATAGCACTTTTATCAACTGTGGGGGTTTGTCCAATAGTAATTCATGGAGGTGGACCCGAGATTAACAATTGGTTAAAGAAATTAGAAATATCTCCTAAATTCGAAAATGGATTAAGAATTACTGATCAAAAAACCATGGAAATTGTGGAGATGGTACTAATGGGTAGGGTTAACAAACAAATTGTAAAAGGCATTAATAAAACTGGATCCTTAGCTGTGGGATTATCAGGTCTTGATGGAAACTTAATTCAATCTAGAGAATTAGGCGACGGGAGTCATGGATTAGTTGGAGAGGTTACAAAAATCAATCCTGAAATATTAGATCCTCTTATTTCCAATGGATATATCCCTATTATTTCTAGTATTGGATCAACAAGTGAAGGTATTTCCCATAATATTAATGCCGATTTTGTCGCTGGAGAGATTGCTGCTGCAATAAATGCAGAAAAACTTATTCTTCTTACTGATACTCAAGGGATTTTAAAAGAAAAAGATAACAAAAATAGTCTTGTTGAAAAAATGAATCTCAAAGAGGCAAGAGATTTTATCGATAAAAAAATTGTGACTGAAGGTATGATTCCAAAGGCAGAATGCTGCATAAGGGCTTTAGCGCAAGGTGTCAAAGCATCTCACATAATTGATGGAAGAATAAAACATTCATTACTTCTTGAAATTTTTACAAATTCCGGAATAGGCACAATGATAGTCGCCTAACCTATGAAAACTTATGAGCAAGTTTTAGAAACAGTAGAACTTGCTTTAGCTAAAGGTGAGTATCATTATTGTATTGAATTTCTTTTGCCCATAATCGAAACGTTCCCTTTATCAAGCAAAGAGGGAGTGAATTTAAGAACAATTTTAATTACTGCTCTTTGTGGTATCAATAAAAAGGACGAGGCCAAAAGATTTTGTAAAGAACTTCTAAAATCTTACGATAATAAAACGAGGGAAAATGCAAAATATTTGATGGAAGTTATAGATTCTCCTGACATTAAAAAGCCAGAAAATTGGAACGTACAATTTGAAAGCGACCCATCACAAAATAAAAAATCTCTCAACTCGCTGCGCAAAAAAAAAGAAGTTTTGGAGAACAAGAAATTTATTAATGTTACTGAGGCTCCAACGGGAGAAACAAAACCTTTTCAGAAAGGCTTTTCACTGATCATTTTTTTAATACTATTATTATTAATTCCACTTTTAAGTGGCTGCGTTAAAGTTGAGAATACCCTCGATCTTAGTGAACTTGATTCAATAACCAATAATTTAGTGATAGAGAGTAAATACTTAAAGAAATTTCCATGGCAATTAGAATTTGAAGAGAAAATGAAAGATATTTTTCCTGATGCAGAAATTAAACAAGGCATATCAACCTTTTCTTTGAAACATAAAAATCTCAATCTGGAAGATACAAAGCAAGTTCTTAAAATCAGCCAAAATACAGCTGGAGAGTTAGCGGGTGGATCAACAAATATTGAAATTAATACAACTCAAAAAAACTTTATTTTTTTTAAAAAATACTTTTACAGGGTAGATTTAGATCTAAAATCTATTCAAGATATTGATAATTTAGAACTTATTTTTAAAATTATTCATCCTAATAAAGCTATCCTTACTGGTAAAAATAATTCAAATTTAGAAATATCAAAAAATCTAATAATTTGGAATCTAAATCAAGGGCAGATAAATAGTCTTGAATTTTCTTTTTGGAGCCTCAACAAACTTTTGATTGGGATATTTTCTATCTTTATAATTATAATGCTAGCTTATTTATTAAGATTCTATAGATTTAAATTAGGTACAGATTTGCCTCAACTTCCATCAAATTAATTACAATTCTGCTGGATTAACATCTATTGTTAAAAAAACATTTTTTGGAATAAGTTTCCATAATATTGATTTATCAGGTAAAGGTATCTTTGTCCCTTCAGGACCATGTATTAATATTTGCCATCTAAATTTTTTGCCAACTTTAGCAATTAAACTAGGAGCAGGACCAATTAATTTCCAGTTCTTTTTCTCACAAAAATTGAGTAGATATTTTGCTAATTTTTTTGCAATTGATTCAGTTAATTCATAATTTTCACCTGATAATTTAAGAAGGCAAATCGTGCAAAATGGAAATAAATTAGCCTCTTTTCTCAATCTTGAGTTTTCAACTAAGAATCTTTCATAATCTCTTTTCTGAAGATACGAAATTGCCGGGTGATTGGGTTTATATGTTTGAAAAATTACTTTTCCTTTTTTTTTGGCTCTGCCAGCCCTACCAGCCAATTGTAAAAATAATTGTAATGATTTTTCTTCGGCCGAAATATCTGGGCGATGAAGCAACCCATCTGCTGCGATAACTACTGAAAGAGTAATATTGGGGATGTCAATCCCTTTTGCCAACATTTGAGTTCCCACAAGAATATCAGCATCACCTCTAGAAAACTTTGAAAGAATATCTCTATGACCATCCTTACCAGAGGTTGTATCTCGATCAAAACGAAGTACTCTTAATTCAGGAAATTCGGCATTTAAAAACTCAATTACCCTTTGCGTCCCAATTCCAAAAGGTTTAAACGCAGTTGAATGACAATCTGGGCAACGATTGATCAATCTCGATTTATGATCACACCAATGACAACTTAACCATTTTTTCCCTTGTGAACCCACATGAACTGCTAAAGGAACGTCACAGTTGGGGCAATTTATTAAATATCCGCAATTTCTACAGCTTAAAAACCCACTATGCCCCCTTCTAGGTATCAAAATTATTGCCTGCTC
>CACARV010000010.1 GCA_902535025.1 uncultured Prochlorococcus sp. | reverse complement strand
CCGAATTAATTTGATTAGGAACTGATTCAACAGAAATACTTATATGGCAAGTCTGTTTTTTAATAGAAAAAGCTCTACCTTGAGCTCTTGGCCTATACCTCTTCATTACAGGACCATTATTAGCCCATGCAGATGAGATGACTAAGGTAGATGGATCCATCCCAAGATTATGTTCTGCATTAGCAACTGCAGATCTAAGAACTTTAGTAATAGGATCAGTAGATCTATAAGGCATAAATTCCAACATAATCAATGCATCTCTATATGAACGACCTCTTATTTGATCTAAAACTCTTCTCACTTTAGAGGCTGACCCACGAACATAGTTTCCATGAGCAATAGCTGTTTTTGTTGATACAGGTGTTTTTGTCATGCTTTAGCTCCTTTCTTATCTCTTATGTGACCACGGTAAGTACGTGTAGGAGCAAATTCACCCAGTTTATGACCGATCATTTGTTCGGTTATAAAAACAGGAATGTGAGTCTTACCATTATGAACAGCGATTGTATGGCCAATCATGACGGGTAAAATAGTAGAAGCTCTAGACCAAGTTTTAATAACAGACTTGTCATTATCGGTATTTTGTTTTTCAACCTTTTTAAGCAAGCTATCTGCTATGAAAGGTCCTTTTTTTAGTGAACGTCCCATGATTATAAAATAGAAAATGAGTTAATAAATGAAGTAATCAAGAGTCTCTTCCTCCTCTACTCCTTTTAGAAACGCGACGACGCCTTCGAACTACTAATTTATTGCTTGGTTTGTTCTTTTTACGTGTCTTTAACCCAAGAGCTGGTTTACCCCATGGAGTAACAGGGCCTGCTCTACCAATTGGTGCTTTTCCCTCTCCTCCTCCATGTGGGTGATCACATGGATTCATAACACTTCCTCTAACTTGAGGTCTTCTTCCAAGCCATCTTTTTCTTCCTGCTTTACCTAAACTAGTATTTCTTATTTCTGAGTTGCCAACTTCTCCAAGAGTTGCGTAGCATTCTTTTCTAACAAGTCTTACCTCGGTAGATGGCAGTTTTAAAGCAACATAATCCCCTTCTTTCGCCATTACTTGGGCACTAGCTCCTGCGGATCTAACGATTTGAGCACCTCTACCTGCATATAATTCAACGCAATGAACACTAGATCCTAATGGCATAACTGCGAGTGGCATTGCATTGCCATCTTCGATTGGGACATTTTCTCCAGATATAACATTTTGGCCAACTTTCACACCAGCCGGAGCGATAATATATCTTTTCTCTCCATCTTCGTAAAATAGAAGTGCGAGCCTTGCATTTCTATGAGGATCGTAATGAATAGCTGCAACTTTAGCATTAATATTTCTTTTATCTCTCCTAAAGTCAACTAATCTATATTGCCTTTTGTGACCACCTCCACGGTGTCGACAAGTAATAACTCCGCGATTATTCCTCCCTTTAACTCTATGTTTTGGAACTATTAGTGATCTCTCAGGTTTTGCATCTGTTATTTCACTAAAATCAGTAACTACTCTCTGTCTTGTACCAGGTGTATAAGGTTTAAATTTACGAATTGCCATGATTAAAACTCCTTAAGATTCTGGAAATAGTTGGATTTTGTCTCCTTCAGCAAGACGTACAATTGCCTTTTTGACCTGAGAACGTTTACCGGAAAATTTCCCGACTCTTCTTGTTCTCCTAGGAGGATTCATAGTGTTAACACCTATGACTTTAACACTGAACAAGGCTTCAATAGCAGCTTTAATTTGTGGCTTTGCGGCTCTATGATCAACTTCAAAAGTATATTGGTTAAGATCCAGTGAATTTGTAGCCTTCTCAGTAATAACTGGCTTTCGTATTACATCTGCCAAACGAGACTCGAATAACTTACTCATGATGCATAAACCTCCTGAATTTTATTTATTGCTGATTGGCCTATGATCAACTTATTAGCATTGAGAATATCGAATACATTTAATTGATCTGCGGCTATTAATTTAACTTTTTCAATATTATTTATAGATTTTTTTATTACATCAGATGGACCATCAAGAATAACTAAAACTTTTTCAGTTTTTTGTATTCCTAATCGAACAAGGCCATCCATGATATCACGTGTCTTAGGCTGCTTTAGGGTAGATCCAAAATCTTCAATAGCCTTTATATCAGATATTCTAGACATTAGAGCTGTTCTAAGAGCTAATCTTCGTTCCTTGCGATTCATATCAAGATTATAAGAACGTGGCTTAGGTCCGAAAATAATTCCCCCACCAGGTCTTAGGGGTGTTCTTATTGATCCTTGTCGAGCTCTTCCTGTGCCTTTCTGTTTATATGGCTTTCTTCCACCTCCTCGCACCTCAGATCTTGTCAAAGTTGATGCAGTCCCTTGCCTTTTGTTTGCTAGTTGTCTAAGAACTGCTCTATGGATTAAGTCTGCCGAAGAAGTTTCCTTAGCAACTGCCAAGTCAAGTGTAACTTTTCCTGATTTTTTGCCATCCCACTTCAGTGTTTCGAGTGTCGTCATGATTTTTCACCTCCTTTTATACCCACGACATTGTTTGGCTTAATATTGACAATTGAGCCAGGCTTTCCTGGAACTGAACCTTTTACGACAAGCAAATTCTTTTTGTCATCAATTTTTAAAACTAACAAACCTTTCGTAGTTATCTGTTTCCCTCCATATCTTCCTGCCATTCTTTTACCAGGATAAATTCTACCTGGAGTTGTTCCAGCTCCTGTAGAACCTGGCGCTCTATGATTTTTTGAACCATGACTCATAGGACCTCTGCTGAAGCCATGTCTTTTCTGGTAACCAGCAAAACCTCTACCCATAGATTTGCCACTGATATCAACTTTTTGGCCAACCTCAAAGTTTTTTACAGTTATTTGATTTCCGATTTCATAAGATGAAGTTTCTTCAACCCTATATTCTTTCAAATGCTTTAAGAGTTCTTCACCTGATTTCAACAAATGTCCCTTTTCAGGTTTACTAATATGCTTCTCTTTAGACAGGCCATAACCTATCTGAACGGCAGTGTAACCATCCAAAGCTGAAGATTTCAGTTGAGTGACTCGGCAAGGTCCAGCCTCAATAAGAGTCACTGGAACAGCATTACCTTTGTCATCGAAAAGTTGGGACATACCCAATTTCTTTCCTAAAATTCCTATAGACATAAGACTTAAGTATGCTAGCTCGTAATGATTTTTCAATTTTCTAAACCTTTTCAGTTAATCAAGGTCTAGTGAAATAAAAAACAATTTGATAAGGTTGAGACTTATCTAAAACTTAGATAGTTTCTCTTGGGATAAACCCGCCTGATTTTTTAACGAAACGCTAAAAATGTGAAATTTTGTAGAGGCTCGGCTAGCTCGCGAGCTTAAAAATTCACTAAATTTCAATTGTACATCATCAAGTACCATAAAATAAAATAAAATTAAATAAAGGAATTTTTTATGCCATTACTTCTCACAGGAAAAAAGTTTCATTACGATTTAAAAACCAACAAATGTCTTGCACTCTTTGCTCCTCTTGAAGGTGGTTATGAAACTCGTCTTTTGAGGAGAATGAGGGCCAAGGGCTTTAAAACTTTTATAACCTCAGCGAGAGGCCTTGGAGATCCAGAAGTCTTCTTGCTCAAATTACATGGCGTTAGGCCTCCCCACCTTGGTCATCAAAGTGTTGGAAGAAACGGAGCTCTCGGGGAAGTTCAACAAGTAATCCCACAAGCTTCTGAGTTATTTAATGAAAACGATAAAAATAAATTACTATGGCTGTTAGAAGGACAAGTATTATCTCAATCTGAGTTAGAGAGCTTAATAGAAATTTGCACTAGAGATAACAAACTAACAATTGTTGTTGAAATGGGGGGTTCAAGAAAACTTGAATGGAAATCATTAAATGATTATATTTTAGATGAATTTGAAAGCTAAGTTGTTTGATTAAAATCAAGAATAAAAAAGATAAATGGACTAAGTTGATTTGTGGCGCCAGTAATGAAGATATTCTTTCTATCGAAGATTTATGTGCAATTTATACTGCAGCGGGCGTCGACTACATAGATGTTGCCGCTGAAGAATCTATAGTTCTTGCAGCAAAAAAAGGGATCAAATGGGCAAAAGAAACCTTTAAAAACTCCCCTGGATTAATGATAAGCATAAGCGATGGAAATGATATTCACTTTCGTAAAGCAAAATTTGATCCATTAAGATGTCCTCCTTATTGTCAAAGACCATGCGAAAAAGTGTGCCCTACCTTTGCAATTGATAATTCTGGGATCGAAAAGAGTAAATGTTATGGATGTGGAAGATGTATAAATAGTTGTCCCTTAAATTTAATTAGTGAATATGAATATAATTTGTCAAAGGACGATTTAGCATTAACTCTTCAAAAAATAAAGCCTAATGCAGTAGAAATTCATACTGAAATCAACCGCTTACATTCTTTTACAAAAGTTGTAGATGTCCTTCAAAGTTCTAAAACAAAATTGGACAAGATATCTATCAGTTGTGGATTAAATCAATCTGTCAATAATTCACAAGAGCCCGAAGATCTTTTGGAAGCTCTATGGGAAAGATATGATATTCTCAAAGATCTTAATATTCCACTTATTTGGCAGTTAGATGGAAGGCCAATGTCTGGTGATCTTTCTCCATCAACAAGCAAAGATACAGTTAGGTTGTTTGAAAGAATCGGTTCAGAACTTCCACCAGGATTGATTCAATTAGCAGGTGGAACAAATGAAAAAACTCATGAATTTTTGAAGTCAAACAATCTGCCAGATGGAATAGCATTTGGTAGTGCTGCAAGAAAAATTATGCAACCCCTTATTGAATTTGCTCACACGAATAACAAAAAACTTTATCAATACCCTGAAAGAATGGCTTTAGCAATCAAAAAAGCTCAAACATTTCTAAAGCCATGGAAATCGAGTTAATTTAGAGAACATTATTATTTTTAAAAACCTCTTCTCATTTATAAAAACTTTGTTTTTTTTTGATAGAAAAATATCTTTTGATGTATTAAAATAAAAATTCAATGGGCCGTCGCCAAGTGGTAAGGCATCGGGTTTTGGTCTCGACATTCCTAGGTTCGAATCCTAGCGGCCCAGTTCCAACATTTGATAGGTGTCTTTTCAAAAAATATTTTTATTAGATTTTGATGGAGTTATTGTTGATGGAATGGATGAATATTGGCATAGTTCTTTGTTGGCATGTGAGAAATATTTAAATTCTCCTTACATCACTGTTGATCAAAAACTTTATAAAAAAGTACCAAATACTTTCAAAGAAATTCGGCCTTGGGTTAAATATGGTTGGGAAATGATTCTAATAGTTCACGAAATGATAAAAACAGAAAATCCGATAAATAACTTTAATAAAGATAGTTTCATAAATAATTATCATCAAAATTGCCAGATTTTATTAAAGAATAATTCATGGAATCCCAAAGATTTACAAAAAATATTGGATGAGTCTCGCAATTACCAAATTGAAAAAGATTTTGAGGCGTGGGTTAATTTACATAATCCATTTATTGAAGTTGTAGAATTTATGAAATCATTAAAGAAGAGAAAAATAAAATCTGGAATAATAACAACAAAAGGTGAAATTTTTGCAAAACAAATTCTTAAACAATTAAATATTTTTCCAGAATTTGTTTTTGGATATGAATCTGGAACAAAAATCAAAATAGCGGAAAAGATTTCTAAAACCTATGAAATTTTAGGTTTCATAGAAGATCGAAAAAAAACTCTAATTGATATTAAAGAAAATTTAAAAACTTCACATATTGCCTGTTTCCTAGCTGAATGGGGATATATAAAAGAGTCAGATAGATTTAACTTAAATAATGAAATCAAATTATTAAAATTAGGTGATCTAAAGCATTTAGTTGCAATTTAAAAATCATCAGCTAGAGTACGTTTGTACTATGATTTGTATTTATGAAGTTTGGTTTAAATAAAAATTTCCATACTTAAAATAAGTACAAGAACTCTAATCAATAAATAAAACAATGAGTCTTGAAGAAAAGAAAACAACTGAATCAAAAGAAAAAGACAAGGCATTAAGTCTCGTCCTAGGTCAAATAGAAAGGAATTTCGGGCGAGGATCAATAATGAGACTTGGTGACGCATCAAGGATGAAAGTAGAAACTATATCTACTGGGGCACTCACTTTAGATTTAGCATTAGGGGGGGGCTATCCAAAAGGAAGGGTGGTAGAGGTTTACGGTCCAGAAAGTTCAGGTAAAACTACATTGACGCTTCACGCGATTGCGGAAGTTCAAAAAAATGGGGGAGTAGCTGCATTTGTAGATGCAGAACATGCACTTGATCCAGTTTATGCAGCATCTCTAGGAGTTGATGTTGAAAATCTGTTAGTTTCGCAACCAGATACTGGTGAAATGGCTCTAGAAATAGTTGATCAACTCATACGATCGAGTGCAGTGGATCTTGTTGTTGTGGACTCGGTAGCAGCACTAACTCCTAGAGCTGAGATAGAAGGAGAGATGGGAGATCACGTTATTGGAAGTCAAGCAAGACTAATGAGTCAAGCAATGAGAAAAATAACCGGCAATATTGGTAAATCTGGATGTACGGTAATATTTCTGAATCAATTACGTCTAAAAATCGGCGTCACATACGGCAATCCAGAAACAACCACAGGAGGAAATGCACTAAAATTCTACGCCTCAGTGAGGCTTGATATCAGAAGAATTCAAACTCTTAAAAGAGGGACAGAAGAATACGGAATAAGAGCAAAAGTGAAAGTAGCAAAAAACAAAGTTGCACCACCATTTAGAATCGCAGAGTTTGATATTCTCTTCGGAAAAGGAATTAGTACAACAGGATGTCTATTAGATTTAGCAGAAGAGACTAACATCATAATGAGAAGGGGTGCTTGGTATAGTTATGAAGGAGAAAATATTGGACAAGGAAGAGATAATACAATTATCTGGCTTGATCAAAACTTAGAAATTAGAAATAAAGTAGAATCTATGGTTAAAGAAAAATTAACAGAAGGTACTGAAGTCAGTTCTAATTCAATGAAAGCATTAAATAGCAATCCTGCTAATACAATCGCTGTAAATGATATAAAAACAGTAGCTTAAATTTATAACGAATCGGCCAAAGTCCACCAACCAGCAGCAGGTCCTATAAATCGCACTACTATCCATAAAATTACTAATCCTCCAATCCCAAACCAACTAGCTTTAATACTTAATTTAATTAGATTTTCTTTTTGGTTAATTGTAAAAGGAAGCCATTCAAATAATCTTGGGGAATCATCAACTTTAGTTTGATTATTTTTATTTTTTTTTGGAGGTAAACCAAGTGTTTTTCTTCTTTTCGCCTCACCCATATTTTTTTTAATTATTTAAAAATAATAATCTAATCAAAAGGTAGCATAAAGTTAATTTGTTTTGAGGGTTGGATGTTTTGTAAAAGTAATCTTCCCCAGTTTCTTTTATTTCCTCTTCCATCTAAAATTATTAACTTACCTGAGTTTCTTCTTAAAGGTGCAATAGATCTTTCGAGTTTTATTCTAGCTTGCGGAAGGAAGAAATCTCTAAACCAATCTTGAGAGAGCTTTTTTTTATGGGAGACTATAATAGCATTAATAGGTTCTGACATATTCGGAATCGGAAGTAAAGGAATGATAATTTGCTCTGGAATTTGTATTAAATAAGAATTCATAATCCACCAATCATAACTAGAGCAAAGAATATCATTATTACGAGACGGAATTGTCTCTAGCAAAACCCTCTTCCCATACTTAGAAGCTAATTCTGTAGCAAGATTAGTTTTCAAATCAATATCGTCAGACAAAACTAAAGTTAGACCTTTCGTGAAGAGTATTAACTTTTTGCATTTATCTAAAATTGAATTCGCAAAAAAAGGATTATTAGGAAGCAACTGATTAGGGGGCATGTATAGTGTGATCTTTTTCTCTTCAAAATTACTTTTAAAATTAATGACTAAGTCAAGATCTAAACTATGCTTTTTAAGATACATTTGGAAAAAATTATCTTCTCTCAACGCTGATAAAAAAACAAATTTATTATTAGAAAAAAATTCCTTAATTTGAGAAAGTCCATCTATTGGCTGTAAATACAGATTCCAATCTAAATTTTTATCATTCAATTTTACCCAACATGCCCAACCTTGAGATAATGCTTTGTTAACGCTTAAAAACTTATCAGAAAAAAAAGAATTTTCATGAAAAAAGTTTGATAAAAAACTTATTTCTTGTTCATCTAGATTGATATAACTTTTTCCTAATACTTTTTTCATAAAGAACTTTTTCTTTAATGCATCATATGTATCAATAAATTTATGATTAGTAGATTCATATTTTTTAAAATTCTTTATCCAATCTTTTTTTATTAAAGAAATCCTAAAGTGGGTTTCTAGATCTTGTTCAATAGCCTCAATTCCAGAATAAACTATTCGATGATTTATAAGGTTGAGAGAATTGGGGTCATTAAGGAAGTCCTGGATAGTTATCAAGCGAATACGATGCTTGGCAAAAATAATTTGATCATTTTCTAAAATAAAATTAAAACCTAGATTTTTAAATGAATCAATAAGAAATTGACTGATAAATTGAATTTTATTTTCAGATAAGAGGAATATTGAATCTTCTTCTTGTAAAAATAGAGAAATCAAAATCGGAGGTAGCCAATCGTTGGTAGAGAAAATCTCTGAATTAATTAGATATGTAGAATCATTATCAATACACTTAGAAATTATTCTTCCGAATGAATATATGTGTTCCCAATTGATAATTTGATCTCTCAAAAAAATTTTCAAATATTGGTGACTTAAAATTTCAAGCATTTATAATTTATTTAATTCCAGATACTCTTAAAATTTATGACTCTAATATACAAAATATTGTTATCAATATAAGAAAGAATCGAGTTAATCAATCTATGAAAATTGGAATAGTAGGATTAGGTTTAATTGGCGGATCATTAGGATTAAAACTCCAAAGTCTAAACCATACAATTTATGGAATAGCAAATAATCACTTTAATGAAAAAAAAGCTAAAGAAAAAAAGCTTGCAAATTTTGTTAGCACTAACCTGAGCTTTTTAAAAGAATGTGAGCTCATAATTTTAGCATTACCTATCAAAGACTTAATCAATCCATCTCCGAAATTAGTGGCTTCAATACCCCAAGGAACAATAGTCACTGATGTAGGCTCTGTGAAAGAACCAATTGTAAATACATGGGAAAATTTACATCCTCTATATGTTGGATCACATCCAATGGCAGGAACAGAAAAAAAAGGGGTTGACTCAGGTTTTGAAGATCTTTTCAAAAATGCAAAATGGATTATTACCCCTACACAAAAAAGTAATTTAAATGCAGTCAGAACCATTTCCGAGCTAATAAAATCGATGGAATGTGGAATTTATAAAGCTTCGCCAGTAGAGCATGATGAAGCTGTATCTCTAATATCTCATTTGCCAATATTTTTAGCTTCTGCTCTGATAAAAACTGTAGATACAAAAAATAATCAATCCTTGTTAGATCTTACACAAAAACTATCAGCTACAGGATTTGCGGATACTTCAAGAGTTGGCGGAGGTAATGAACAACTAGGATTGGATTTGGCTAAGAATAATCAGATTAATGTTTTAAATGCAATTAGTAATTTTAAAAATAATCTAAATACATTGGAATCTCTTATAAAAGAAGAAAATTGGGAATTACTTTCTAAAAAACTTGCTGAAGCAAAAGAAATCAGAAAAAGTTTTATAAATTAAAATTTTCTATACCTTTTGAAGCTAAAATTTGCCTTGAAACCATTAATGCAGACTCACTGACGCCCGCTGTTCCCTCCCCTGGATAAATTGAATCTCCACAAAGCCATAAACCTTCAAAAGGAGTTCTACTTGATAATCCAAATAAACCAAAAATCTCTGGATTTTGGCCAAGGCCGCCTACGATTCCATTAGGTCGATTTGTCCATTTTTCAAATCCCAGTGGAGTTGCTAATTCCTTATGTAACCAATTTTCAGAATCAATATCGAATTGACTTTCCAATTCAAGCGATATTTTTTTCATAAAATCCTTTTTCTTTTTTAAGTAATTTTGATTATCTAAATCAAACCAATCTTTTGTCTTAGTAAATATGCTAGCTATTAAAGTAACCTCACCTTTTGGTGCTCTTCCATCACCATCTTCACTAATAGATACAAATAAAGAACCAAATTCATTCGAGACAAATTGATAATGATTTGAGGAAATATTTTTAATATGTTCTTTTTTTAGTGCCGAATAGAAAACTACAGCTCCACTTGGAGCAGGCAAGTTATTAAGTCGATTTTTATAACTTTGTTTTCTTTTTAAAGGATCTTTCAAATGCTTTAGCAAAGATTGAGGAGGAGGAGTATAAATCAGATCTTTTGATAGGTAAGTAAATGAATTTTCTCTCGAATTAGCAGAAACTTTCCAACACTTATTTACGTCATCAAAATTTATAGAATTAACTTTTTGGCCAAAAATTAAATTTACTCCAGTTTTACGCAATGAACTTTCTAATGCTTCACTTAGGGATTGCATAGATTTTTTAAGATGCCACAGTCCATGTGGCTTTTGACACATCTGAAGAACAGTAGACCCATATAATGCTGCAGTATTATGAACATCCTCTTGAGAATAGAGCTTTAGTTGAAGATTTAAGAATTTAATTAAGCGCTCATTTTTGGATAATCCACATATTCGCAATAAATCAAAAATAGTAGATTTAAGTAAGATTCCTGTGACAAAGTTAGATGGAACTAGTGCTTTAAGAAGTTGAGAAAAATCCCAAAAATTACTAATTGGCAATACAGGATTATTTTTTGCAAATATCCAATTACTTTGATGTATAAGGGTACAAAGTTGCCAAAATTTACGACTACCAGGAAACTGAATTTCTTGTTCAGTAAGCCATTTACTATTTTCATACCAAATAGGTATGGGCTTACTACCATCATTTAAGTCAACAATGCAAGCTGGATCTAAAATTGTGGCTTCAGGGTATGGTATATCTAAAAAATCAAAAATTCTAGAATGTATTCCTCCTTTCTCTAGACCAGCAACTTGAGTTGCGCCAACATCAAAAATATAATTCTTCCTTTTAAAAGTTCCTGCACATCCTCCTGATTGAGTATGAGATTCGATTAAAGTCACTGAAAATCCCTGTTTTGATAAAATTGCTGCAGAAGTTAATCCTGCAATACCAGCACCAACAACAACAATTTCAGACTTTCTCATTAAAAATGCAAAAATTATCCCCTTTTGAAGTTAGCGAAATTTGTAATGAATTAGGTGAAGCCTATCCAAAAAGTATTGAACAAGTATATGGGGGTGATATTCATAGTAGCTGGCAAATAGAATTTTCAAACAAAAAATTATTCCTTAAAAGAAATAATAGAAACAAAAAATTTCTTGAATTTGAAAAATATTGTCTTCAAAATTTGAAGAAGTATATTGATCAAAAAAACATTGTAATTCCTGAAGTTATCGCATATAAAAATATAAAAAATATAGAAATACTTTTAATTGAATGGATAGATATGCAAAACTTTGACCAGAAAAAGCTTGGAAGAGGTTTAGGAGAAATGCACTTAAATTCAGCTGAATCTAATCCAAAAAAGTTTGGGTATCCTGTTGAGGGTTTTATTGGATTAACAAATCAGAAAAAAGGCTGGGAAGATAATTGGATAGATTGTTTTTTAAATTTACGAATAATGCCCCAAATATTAATGCTTGAATCAAAAATTCTAGGGAAGGAAACTATAAATAAAATTAAAGAAAAAATTAAATCAGTATTACTAAGTCATGAACCTATAAATACCCTTGTTCATGGTGATTTATGGTCAGGAAATGTAGGAATACAGAAAAATGGTAAGGGAGTTATATTTGACCCGGCATCTTGGTGGGCAGATAATGAAGTAGACATAGCTATGACAAAACTATTTGGCGGCTTTAGAAAAGAATTTTATGAAGAGTATTATAAAATTTTTCCAATAAGAATTGGATTTGAAAAAAGAATTATTATTTATAATTTTTACCACATATTGAATCATGCCAATATGTTTGGAGGAGGATACCTAAATCAAGTTAAAGATTACGTAAAAGCAATACTCAATATGTAATCGTTAACTAACCTAAATATGTCTTTTTAAGATTCTGTACCTTATCTAGAACAGCTTCACGATTTTCACTGGTACGAAGATTCTGCCAGCTCCATTGACCGACAACAATTACTCCTAGTAGTTCGAGTAAACCAGGGAGAATTGGGAAAAAGTTAATCGTGTCAATGACAACTTTGATTATTATCTGAGCTATTACGACAACAGCAATTATACCTGCTGCTTTGCCATACTTACCCATTTGAGTCCAATCAACATTACCAAGGGTTTCATTGACTTTCCCCATAACATCAGAGTACTTCTCTGAAAAGCTTTTGGTTTCTGAGCTTGTTTCGGAGCCGGAGTCTTGATTTGACTCTGGAGTGTTATCACCCATGAATTCAGTAAACTTAATATATGAACCAGACAGTATCGGAAAAAACGCCTGTTGACTACCTTTTTGTTGTGCAAAATTCCGAACCGAAACATTTTGTATTTTTTAGATGTGTTGGTATATAAAGTTTCTTAAGATATTTATACTTAAAATTGATTTATAAAAACTTCACATTATGGTCTAGCTCTAACAAAAAAATTAATAAATCTAATTAATAAGAAAAGTTTTAAAGTCTAATTTTTTAATTATTATGTTTTCATAGTTTAGTTAGCAAATACTAAAGATTCGATATGTCTAGAGATATCAAATTTAATTTCTTAAACTCTGATGAAGAAGAAAGATATCAAAAACACTTAACCCTCAAAGAGATAGGTTATGAGGGTCAACTAGATTTAAAAAACAGTTCGGTATTATGCATTGGTGCAGGTGGGCTGGGGTCTTCTGTTTTGCTTTATTTAGCAGCAACTGGAATTGGAAAAATTGGAATTGTTGATAACGATCAAGTTGAAAAATCCAATCTCCAAAGACAAATAATTCATGAAACGAATACTATTGGTAATCTTAAGATTGATTCTGCAAAGGAAAGAATTAAAAAATTCAATCCTAATTGTGAATTATTAACTTTTTCAGAGAGAATTAATCCCAAAAATGCCCTTAAGTTAATACGGGAGTTTGATATTATTTGTGACTGCTCAGATAACTTTGGCACACGATATCTAATTAATGATGCATGCTTGATACTAAATAAACCCCTAGTCTTTGGAAGTGTTCAAGGCTTTGAAGGACAAGTGAGTGTTTTCAATTTATATAAAAATAGTCCAAATTTAAGAGACTTACTCCCAGAATCACCTTCAAAAAATTCTATACCTACTTGTGCAGAATATGGGGTTGTTGGTGTGTCAACAGGTTTAATAGGAATTCTTCAGGTCAATGAAATTATTAAAATCATTTTAAAACAAGGTGAAATCTTAGATGGGAAAATTTTAATTTTTGATCTCTTGAATATGAATATGAAAAAATTGCATCTAAAAAGTGATTTCTTAAATAAACAAATAAAGAATTTGTCTCAGTTTGAAAGCTTTTATAATATTGATGAATATTGTGAGAAAAATAATGTAATCAACAAAATTAAAGCTAATGAATTTAATAGTTTATACAAAGAAAAAGCTAACAAAATTCTTTTAATTGATGTCAGGGAAAATGAAGAATTCTCTACTTCTGCAATAAAGGGTTCTATATCAATTCCCCTAAGTAATTTGAACGAAGGATCTGATTTGGAATTTATTCAAAAAGAAAGTTTAAATAAAGAAGTTTTCACTATATGTAAATCGGGGAAACGTTCTGAAAAAGCCTCAAGAATCTTGTCTAAATTCAAAATTCAGTCAAGATCTATTGAAGGCGGCATTGATAAGGTAAAAAATATATTATGCAATTAATATTTTTTAGAATATTTAATAATCTACTCCTCGTTTCAAATCAACTCCAACATTTGCATAATGCTTATGACAGACCATTTCAGAGTAAACATCGGCTAGTTCAAAGTATGAAGGTTCATTTTTACATCTCCCAGTAATGACTACTTCTGTTTCAGTTGGTTTTTTCAAGAGCGTTTGATGTATTGATTCCACAGGAAGAAGCTCTAAATCAACAGTTGGATTTAGTTCATCCAAAATAATTGTTTTATACAAACCACTCAAAATCGCAGCTTTAGCAATTTCCCATGCTCTTTCAGCCTCAACATAATCAATTGGTTGTTGCTGACCTCTCCACACAATCGCATCCCTCCCAGAGCGTAAATGATCTACCAAATGTGGATAACTTTCTCTCAAAGCCTCTATTGCGGCATCTTCGGTATAACCATTTCCACCTTTTAACCACTGTAATATTAAAACCCTATGACTCTTATCTTGAGATATTCCTTTACCAATGGCTTGAAGACCCTTACCAAGTGCACTAGTGGATTTACCTTTACCTTCACCTGTGTAAATCTCTATTCCGCCAGAACATCTCATTTGTTCTGTACGTTTTGATAAATTTCCTGTTAGACGTGGTCTCATTTCTGAATGGAGCTGAGATATCCTTACCAAAGAGGGAGGAGCTGCCCTTCCAGTAATAATTATTTCCAAACCATCAGGACGATTCTGAAGAGAATCAACTACCTCCTTGATATCGAGCATTCCCAAATCAAGGACTGGATTCAACTCATCAAGTACAACAACAGAATAAAGAGAACTTGCAATGGCTCCTTTAGCAATGTTCCAGCCTCTCTCAGCCTCACCAATATCAAATTTTGTCACTTGGTCAGCCGTAAAGAATTCTGATCTTCCTGTCCTTACGTGATCAATTAAATGTGGAAATCCCCTTTGTAGGGCTTCTATTGCCGAATCCTCATCATATGACCTCTCAGGGCCTTTTAAAAATCTCAGAAGCAATACTCTTGACTGTCTTTTCTCGCATATTCCTAATCCTATCGTCCTGAGTACAACACCCAAAGCTGCTTGGCTTTTACCCTTACCTTCTCCATCATAAATATGGAGTTGTCCCTTTGATCTTTCTTGACTGTCACTCGCAGTAACAATTCCAATTCCTCGATTTCTTCTTGTATTCGTCAATTGAAAAAGGTGGATAAAATTAATCTAATGTATAGTTAAGAATATTATTAAAAATTTAATAATAAATTTATTCTATTCATAGATAATTAGAACTCTAAAGTATTTAGCATGTTCAATCAACTAGAATTCCTCTCTGATGAACAAAGTGAAAAGCTTTATACAATTAGAAGATATATTAAAAGTCTTGATAGTGTTTGTATCGCCTATTCGGGAGGTGTTGATAGTACGTTAGTTGTATCATTAGCATTCGAGCAATTAGGAGATAAAGCCATTGCAATTACTGGTACTTCTCCCGCGTTGGCTAATGCATTGCGTGAAGAAGCAAAAAGTCAAGCAAAATGGATTGGAGTAAAGCATTTAGAAGTTAAAACATCAGAATTAGACCAGACAAGTTACAGTAAAAACCCTAAAGACAGATGTTTTGCATGCAAAAAAGAGCTGCACAGACATACAACTTATATATCTAAAAAACTTAATTACAAGATTGTTCTAGATGGAGTAAATCTTGATGATCTTAAAGATTATAGACCGGGAATTGAGGCCGCAAAAGAAGCAGGAGTTATCTCTCCGCTGGCAAAATTTAAATTTTCAAAAAAAGATATTAGGGACATATCAAAAGCATTAGGTTTTCCTTGGTGGGATAAACCTGCTCAACCTTGCTTATCATCGAGATTCCCTTATGGTCATGAAATAACTAGTGAGAGGCTAAAAATGGTTGAAAAAGCAGAAGAATATCTCAAAAAGGGGGGGTTATCAGATGTAAGGGTTAGATGCCAGGGTTCAACTGCAAGAATAGAAATTCCCCAGGATGAATTAAAGCATTTTTTTTTCAAATATAATTTTGATGAAGTTGTTCAATATTTTTCTAATTTAGGATTTAATTGCACAAGCTTAGATCTTGAAGGACTAATAAGTGGAAAATTAAATAGAAACTAGTATTAGTTAAACAATAGTTCTGATATGTTTAGGAACTGCTACAGGTGGGTTTCGCTCAATAATACGCAAGGAGTGTTCTTCAGCTTTCAGAACTTGAATTAAATATTGACTAGCAAGTTCTGGCATCATATTATGACCGCATGTAAAAATATCGACTGCAGAATAATTAGATTCAGGCCAAGTATGTATTGAAATATGAGATTCAGCTAATAATGCAATTGCTGTAACTCCCTGAGGTTCAAATTTATTACTTATCAAATTCAGAACTGTTGCCTTCGCCAATTTAGCAGATCTATTTAAAGTACAACGCAAAAAAGATTCATCATTTAATTTGTCATAATCACATCTATAAAGTTCCAACAAGAGGTGTTTACTTTGATGACTTAATTGCCGGTCATTACAAAGGGAACCAAAAATTTGATTTTTCTTAGGGACGTCCATTAAAGAGCTTTAGTTGAGTCTAAGATTAGCTAAAAATCATAACTTTTAAATCATAAGTAAATCATTTGTGAAGAGCCCATGCAAGATTTATTAAATTTATCTAGATGAGTAGCACTAATAAAACATTGACTATCTTTACCGACAGAATTTAACAATAAATTTTGTCTAGTTGTATCAAGTTCCGCTAATACATCATCCAATATCAGTATTGGGGGAACATTTAATGTTTTACTTAATAAATCTAGTTCAGCCATCTTTAAGGCCAAGATAAAAGTTCTTTGCTGACCTGAAGACCCATATTTTCTAACTGAAATATTATTAATTAGAAACTCAATATCGTCACGATGAGGACCAAAAATACATTTTCCAGTCAATTCTTCGATTGAACGCTGATTGAATAGTTGTTCTATTATTTTCTTACTAATAACTTCTTCTTCTTCTTCTTCTGGACTTATATTTTGTAATCCTGAAAGATAGTTGATACCTATTTGCTCTTTAGATTTACTCAAATGGTTATGCCAATATTCAACATATGGTTTTATTTTTGATAAAGCCCTTCTTCTTCGCCTAAAAATTCTTGTACTTACTATTGACATTTGAATATCAAAACTTTCAATAATTTCTGAGGATTGTTTTTTTAAGAAATTTTCTGAACGCCAAAAATGACTCCTTTGTTTTAATAGCCGGTTAAACCTACTTATCAAGTCTAAATAGACTGGTTCAAGTTGAGATACAACTTTATCAATCCATATTCTTCTGTAATTTGGTTCACTTTTAACAACATCTATATCATTAGAACAGAAACATACGGTACGAATATAGTTTTTTATTTCACTCTGCTTTTTCAAGATTGATTCATTGACATAAATTTTTTTAGGGCCTTTTCTAAATAAATTCAACTTTAAATCATCTCTATTATCGATTTGTCCCATGACAATAGCCATATCACTATCGTTATTTATTAAATCTTTATCGCTTAGTGCTCTACTTGACCTTAATTGACTTAGAAATTCAACAGATTCAAGTAAATTTGACTTTCCAATACCATTGCAGCCAAGAACTATTGCTCTTTGTTCATTGAGATTAAGCTCAAAACTTTTATGGTTTCGAAAATTTTGAATTTTTAATTTATTTAAAAAAATTTTTTTTATGCATTCATTTATTAAATTAGCTAAGTTTGTTATATTTAGATTTTCTTTTTTAAAAATTGAAAAATAAAAGGGCATGTAGCTCAGTTGGATAGAGCATCAGATTCCGGTTCTGAATGTCGGGGGTTCAAATCCCTCCATGCTCGTAAAATGACAACTAAAGTTTATAACCCATTACTCTTATTCCATTTGGATCTAATATAAATCCAATATCTTCAAGACTTTTAAAGGAGGAAACTGGAGCTTGAACAGAAATGCTACAACCAGGCATTTCCCTATTGATTTTTTCAAGTGTAATTTGAAGCAATATTGAATAAAAAAGATTTTGATTTTTACCTTTTGCAGCGCTTAAGTTCCATAAGTTAGCGTTTAATCCCTTGTCTGATGTAACCCTTACGAAGGCATATAATTTATCTTTCGTTTCATTTTGAATGGTAAAAAAGAAATTACTTTTCTGTATAGCTTCAGAAAGTAATTTAATTGGGAATGTTTCACAGCCACAATCAGATAATAGTTTGTTTAAATCTTTCGCTAATGGGAACTCAGAAGAATTAATAAAATAACCTTCTGGAAGAACAAGTTTTTTTTTAGGGTAATATTGCAATTCTCAACCTGTATTTCTCATACCAGCAGCTATACCATTAATAGTTAAAAGTGCTCCTCTCAACAATTCGCTTCTACTGTAAGCTCTCCTAGTTTCATCTTTATCAATAAGAAATTCACTAATTGGGGGTTGTCTAGTTTGGTCTCTAAGTCTTCTTAAAAGAGAGACTTGCAAAAATCCCAATGGGATAATTGTCTTATTTCTTAAGTTTACAGATGATCTCAAATCCCTATCAGACTCAAGAAGCTTACTTTTGCCAGTTATTTCAAGTATCAAAGATTTTGTAAGATTATATTCTTTAGAAATAACTTTAAAGATTTTATCAAAAGACTCTCTATTTTCTTTACTACCAAGAGTGTCAACATAATATTTAGCTACTTCAAGGTCAACTTTAGACAATGTCATTTCTACTTTTGATATAAGCATTCTAAAAAATGGCCATCTTTGATGGAGGACTCTTAATAATTCAATTTGCTGTGAGTCCGAATTTAGTTCAGCCGATAACGAAGTACCCACTCCAAACCAGCTTGGCAAAAGAAATCTACTTTGAGTCCATCCAAATACCCATGGAATAGCTCTTAAACTTGATAGATCTCTTGCACCTTTTTTTCTTCTAGCAGGTCTACTTGAAATTTGTAATTTACTTATTTCTTCTATTGGAGTAACTTCTTGGAAGAAATTTAACAAATCAGGATTTTCATGAACTAATTTTCTATAGTGTGATCTTGATGTTTCTGCCAGCCTAGACATTAATTCATTCCATTCTGGAGTAGCATCAAGTCTATTATTAACTAAACTATTCTGAATAACTGCTGTGGTAACTGTTTCTAAATTATATAAAGCAAGTTCAGGGAGACTATATTTTGACGCTAGAACTTCGCCTTGTTCTGTTATTTTAATCCTCCCCTTCAGAGTACCACTGGGTTGCGCTAATATTGCCTGATAAGCTGGTCCTCCACCTCTACCAACAGAACCGCCTCTACCATGAAAAAGTCTTAGAAGTATGTTATTTTTACTAGAAAGATTTTGAAGAGCTATTTGCGCTCTATGTATTTCCCAATTACTAGAAACAAATCCTGAGTCTTTATTACTATCAGAGTAACCAAGCATTAATTCCTGAAGAGGTTTAAAGGATTCTCCTACTTTTGGTAATAATGATCTGTAAAAATCTAACTTGAATAACTTTTCCATAACTTCAGGTGCTCTTTTAAGATCCTCGACTGTTTCAAAAAGAGGTACGACTAATAATTTTGACTTTTGCGAACTTTGATCGATAAGACCCATTTCTTTGGCTAGCAAAAGAACTTCAAGCAAGTCAGAAGCACTATGACTCATTGAAATTACATAAGAATGGCAAATACGACTTCCAAATTCTTGCTGCAATCTCTTGACCATTTTAAAAACTGACAAGGTTTCTTCTGTACTTTTAGTCCAATTAACCTCAGAGGGGATTAAAGGCCTTTTTGTATTTAATTCATCTATCAGCCATTTAATTTTCTCCTCTTCAGACATTTGATCATATTGAATAGTTAAATCAAGAAATTTTGTAAGTTCTTGTATAGCATCACTATGTCTTGTACTTTCTTGACGAATATCTAAACTTGCTAGAGAAAACCCAAAAATATGTACTTGTGTGAGTAATTTACTAACTGCCTCACATGTTAAATCTGTACTGTTAAGGCTATTTTTAATTAATTCTAAATCATAGGTAAATTCACTAACTGATTTGTAATGTAAGCTTTCAACTTTATCTATATTTTTAGTATCGGTTGCCTCCTCTAAATTAAATTTCCAGCCACTATCAGCTAATAAATTATTCCTTTCTTGCGTTAATCTTAATTTTTCTAGAATATAACTCAATTTTAGTCTGTAAGGTTCTGATCTATATCTTGTCGCTCTGGCTTCATATATTTCCGGAAATTTAACACGATCTGTCTCTAATGACTCTAATAGGGAGGCACTAACTTGACTCCATTGCATGGATACACTTAATTGATCTCTAAGATTTGATGTCGCAGTGATATATCTTTCCAACATTAATTGTCTTTGGTAGCATGCGGTTTTCCAAGTAATTTCAGGGGTTACTGATGGGTTACCATCCCTATCAGAGCCCACCCATGAACCAAAATTACAAAAGGATTCAGAGGGCATCTGAACATCTGGATAATTTTCTGTAAGTGCCTCAGCAATTCTGCCTCTCAACTGGGGCATTGCATTAAATAAGACTTGTTGGAAATAATGCAAGGCATAATCTACTTCATCTAATACTGAAGGCTTGAATTGGTGTAATTCATCTGTTCTCCACCAAAGCCTTACTTCTTCTTTTAATTGTGTTTTTAGAGAATTTATTTCCTCTATTGTTAAAAATTTTTCAACCTGTATTTTCTTAAGCAAATTAGCAACTCTAGTTTGCTTATGTCTAATTGTATGTCTTACTATTTCAGTAGGATGTGCTGTAAAAACAAGCCTTATATCCATTTCCTGTAATAAAGCCTCTAATTTTCCTGGAGGAACATTTAGTTTCCTAAGCCTATAAAATAATTCTCTAAAAGTTACTGGGGCATTCTGCCTTGCCAATGCTGGAGCAAATGGATCAAGATTATCAGGGGATTTTTGAACATTTTTATTAGTAAAACTTTGTATATATCTATCTTCTTCAACTCTTTGTTCCAAAATATTAATTAGTTGAAAATATAATGAAAAAGCTCTTGCAGCAGCTATGGATTCCGCTAAATCCATAGAATTTACAATATCAACTATTTCATTCTTAAAAGTTTTGGAACTATCATCATCAACTTTTTCTGAGTAACTTAATTCTTTAAGTTGTATCAAACGCTCAGCTTGATCTTCTGGGCATTCTTCTCGTAGCACAACTTCCCATAAATCTTCTATTAATAAACGATTTTGATCAAGTGGATCATTATTATTTGTAAGATCCACTTTATTAAATTTAATCTGATTAATAGATTCCATATAATTATTATGTCACAAGTGAATATGTTCAGATCTAAATTTTGTTAAAATAATCAAATACTTTCTAATTCTGTCTTCTCCATATCATCAATTGCAATTTCCATTATTTTCTGTATGGTAAAACCTTTTTCATACTGATGTATCCATTTCATAGATTGATTACCTTCTTCAAGAACTTTATAAATAGGTTTCAAAAGGTATTTCATATTATTTTTTTCTGCGGTGAGAGATATATCTGATAATAAATTTTTAATCCATTCTCTACAAATCACTTTATTACCATCTTGCCAGTGAATTAACTCTGAATTCAAACTATTTTTAGCAGCATTGATTTCATTTTGATCACATATTTCTGACAATTCATCTAAGGAAAAAGTACTTGCAGTTAAAGGATCTATATTTTTTATATTTTCAAAAAGATGTAAAGTCCTTAGTTCTAGCATGGCTGTTAGTCCTAATAACAAATTTATATCATAAACAAAATCACAAATTCTCAATTCCAATCGATCTAAGATTAAAGGTCTTTTGGGACCATTAGGCCGGATAGAAGACCAAAAGTGTCTAATATTTTGCATATTTTTATTTGATATATTTTCCTCGATCCAATTAATGTAAGAATTATGGTTTACAAAGAAAGGAACTTTACTTGGGGTTTTAGGAAATTGCATCCATCTCTGAGAGTGATTATCTGTAATTTGATCATTTAAAAATGGTGAGCTGGCACTTATCGACAAATATAAAGCAGCTTCACATCTTGCTAGTCTAATCGCAGCAAAAAGTTTATCTAAATCTGCTATTCCTAAATTTATATGGACACTTGAAGTAGCAATAGAGATTCCATAATTATCTTGTATAAATTGATGATAAAGATTATTAAAATCAGAGCGTTGGAATTTAATATCGTGCTTAAAACAAAGGGTAGATGAGGGAATAATAGTTAAACCTCTGTTTTCTAACCATTGTCTTAAATGCTTTCTTGGAGTTAATAATTTCTCATATAAAAATTTATAATCTCTATCAGGTGTTGTAATATATTCAACATTCCTGTTATCAGGCTCTTTCACGAAATTAGAAAATGTTTTTTCAATATCTTCAGAAAGACCAATATGAGAATTTAGAGTGCCTGTAAAGAGTTCCACCTCAAAACCCTTATAAAGATTGCCAATACTCATTTATTTATGCAAACATGCCAATGCTTTTAGTATTCCCTTGGCTTTGTTAAAAGTCTCTTGATATTCGTTTTCAGGAGAAGAATCAGCCACTATACCTGCACCTGCTTGGACTGATACATTATATTTTCCATTATTTGTAGGTGTAACTATCATTGTTCTTATTGTAATCGCAGTATTTAATGCTCCATTAATATCGATAGCCCCATAAACTCCTGCATATGGCCCCCTAGCATCTTTTTCAAAGTTTTTAATCAATTGCATAGCTCTTATTTTTGGTGCGCCAGTCACTGTACCAGCTGGGAAACATGCCTTTAGCAAATCCCAAACATCAGTATTATCCTTTAAGACCCCCTCAACCTCACTTACTATATGCATAACATGTGAATATTTTTCAATAACCATTAAATCTTTTACCTCTACAGTACCAATTTCACAAACTCTTCCCAAATCATTTCTTCCAAGATCTATAAGCATTACATGCTCAGCTATTTCTTTAGGATCCTTTAATAATTCTTTTTCTAATTTTAGATCCTCTTGAGGATCATTACCTCTAGGCCTAGTGCCAGCGATGGGTCTTAAGCTCGCAACTATTTTATTTTTTTTATTTTTTTCTGCTTTAACCATTACCTCTGGACTAGAACCTATCAAGTACCATGAGCCAAAATCAAAAAATGACATATAAGGAGAGGGATTAACCATCCTTAAACTCCTATATAAATTGAAGGGATCATTATTAACTTGCGATTGAAATCTCTGACTTATAACTATTTGAAAAATATCTCCCTTTCTTATGTATTCTTTAGCAGAGAGAACTGCATCCTTAAAATCTTTTTTATTCCAATTACTTTTTATATCAAAATTCAAATTCTCATTTTCATTCCAATCTAAAAACTCTGTTTCTTTTAAGGGAACTTTCATTAAATCTCTAATTTTATTTATTTTCAAAATTGAATCTAGATAAATTTTTTCAATATCAGCATCTTGTGAAGAGGTTGTATCTGCATAAACAACCGTGGTTATGCATCGTTTTATTTGATCGAAAATAACTAACTGATCAAAAAACATCCATGAACCATAAGGGATATTGTGTTTTGGTATTTCATTGATTGGAACGCTTGGTTCTATTCGATTTATTAATTCATAACCCCAGGAGCCATATAACTGTCCAATTGATGGTAGGTCATCAAGCATAATTGACTTATATTCTTTTGTCCAACTTTTTAAAATATCAAAAGGATCTCCTTTGTGTGTTTCAGTATTGCCATTATTCCAAGTTTTAACTATTTCTTCTCCATAACAAACTGCTTCCCAAAGAGGTTTAGTAGCAACAATACTCCACCTCCCCAAACTTTCCCCACCTTCAACAGATTCAAGAAAAACACCATGGGAATCTTTTGAGGATAATTTTAACCAGGTCGACAATGGTGTCTCTAAATCTGCTGGCCAAGTTTGAGTGATAGGTATAAAATTTTTGCCTTCTTTGTAAGACTTTAAAAAACTATCTTTCTGTGAGGTGATCATCTTAATAACACCAACCCAAAGTATAATTATTTTCTTCTTTTATATCAACTTTAAAGAAGTTAATCAAAAGTATTCTTAGTTGTAAATTTCAAACCAGCTGGATTAGGATTCTCACCTATTCTTCTGGGATTATGACCTACTTTTTCTCTGCCTTCATTTACTTTTTCAGAGAAAACACCATCTTTTGGGTGCAAAAATTCAATGTCACCACCTGGGAAAATTCGGTAGATTTTAAAATCTTCAATTCTTGGTTTGAATGCTCTTAATTGTGTCCCTAAAGCAAGGCATTGTTCTTTTCTTGCAAAGTACATTAAATTATCACCTTCATGCATAATTGCCGCTCCACCGGTGGGCAATTCAAACGCTTGTTCCTTTGAACTTTTCCACACGATTGCATATTTTTCTTCGGTTTCTGCTGAGTTTAATAAACCCCCAGTACTTCCTATATGCTTTGGAAATTGACCAACTAAAGTTTCAGTCATCCTTGAATTTGAGTTATTTATAATATGAAATTAGCATTCATATTTTACAAAATTCAAAATTTACAGGAAATTTTCTACATTATTTAATATATGGAAAACTTGTTTTTCATTTTATTTTGAATCTGAAATGGGAAAAAATACTGTTAAACCTGTATCACGCCTTTGTGTGACATGTCCTCCTAAACTAGCTAACAACTTTTGAGTAGCATTTTGACTAAGTTGTAAACTACCAGTTTGAGGATTCCAATTTAAAACAGGTCCAATATCAGAACCGTTATCTTTTTTCATAATTTCTTTTTGATTTTTCTCTAATTTTTGTACTTTTAGTTGAAGTTTAAGTTTTTGACCAGCTGGTCTTAATTCTAAAATTAATGTACTACCTTCCTTTAATCCTCTAGTGTTTTTATCAATTAATCCACTTAACATTAATTCCAATTTTTCAGAATCACTCAAAATTTGCGGAAGTTGTTTAGGAATATCAATCTTTAAAGAAATCCCACGTCGATTTAATTGTTTATTCCATAAAGGAGAGAGCTTTTTAAAAATTTCGGCTAAATTAATTTTTGCCAAGTTATTTAATGACGGAACTTCATTACTTACTAATTCTGCTGCATTAAAAATTAAACCAAACCTATCAATTTGTTCATTACATTCATTATCTATTTGAATTAAACGATTTTTCATTGATTCGTCCATCTTATATTTTTTTAAAGTAGAACTTATTAGGGTTCTTATTGTTGCCAAAGGCGTTCTTACTTCATGAGATATTGCACGTAATAATTTTGCTTCAGTTATTTGGACATTTTTTTCATGGTTGTTTACAGAATTCTTTATGTTATGGTTTGACGAATTATTTGCTAATTTTGCCGATAATATTGGCCAAAATAATTTTTCAAATTGATTATTAATATTAAGGTTACCTAAATTACTGATTGCATTCCGGAATTTTACTCCTTCCTCATAATTTTCTTGATTTAATTTTGCATGCATTAATTCAATTGAAAGTTTTAGACTTTCTTCATCACACTTCATTAATAGAATTTTCTTATCTTTTTCTCCTACAATTGATAATATGCATTGAAAATTTGGGGTGATTATCATCAAAAAAGGTTCATAACCATCTTCTTGACAAAGATTTAAGACTTTATAATTACTAACTAAATCGAAATCTTTTTTTATTTTATCTGGATTATTGACTGGTAAAAAACCTGCATTCTCTTTTTGAAAGTATGGAAACCCCTCAGGAGACCAAAGCCATCCTTGAAATTGATTTAAAAATTTTTTATCATTAAAAGCAGGCAAAGGCGAACCAACCCAAATTCCCCCATGTTTATAATTCTGCGATAGGAAATCTTTTTGAATAACTTCTAAAGAAGCCCACCACATTCTTCTGGATGTATCATCATCCACATATATAGTTTGAAATCCTTTAATTAAAAGTCCTTGAATTTTTTTTATAGTTATTTTTGATTTCATCAACCTCTCAGTGATCTAGAACGTTTCAATATAGATAAAACAAATCCAATAGATATAAAATTAGTCACCAATGACGTTCGACCATAGCTCATAAAGGGAAGGGGAATTCCAGTAACTGGTCCTAATCCAATAGTCATAAATAAGTTAATAATTATTTGAAATAAAAAAGTTGAAGCTATTCCAATAACAATTAGAGATTCAAAGTTAGTCCTAGCAATTATTGCAGTATTAATAAGTTTTTTAATCAAAAAAAAGAACAAAAATAGAACTATTATGCAACCAACAAAACCTAATTCTTCGCCTAAAGCACTGAATATAAAATCAGTATGTTGTTCTGGAATAAATTGCAAATTAGTCAGCTTACCTTGAAACAAACCAGAACCAAATAATCCTCCAGAACCAATAGCAATTTGACTCTGTATTAAATGATATCCACCACCTAATGGATCTCTATTTGGATCTAAAAATAAAACTAATCTATCTTTTTGATATTCTTTTAAACCATATTGCCATAAAATTGGCGTCAATTTTGCCACTAATAAATGGAACGAAATAGCGAGCGCAGAAAAAATAATTTTCTTTTTCGAAGATCTATAGGCAAGATATCCCATAACTGGAATCCAGAAAATAAGAAGAGTTGGTAAGGTTAAATATAATATTGAAGTAACAATACAAAACGCTAATATTAAGATCCATTCTATTGGCATTTGCGACCAATATAGCATCACACTTGTCAAAACTATTAGAACTAAAGAGGTTCCTAAATCGGGTTGAAAGAAAATTAATAACCAAGGAATAACCACTACTAATAATGGCAATACTAAATCTCTTATTGTTAAAATTATTTTTTTGTCGAGCACTAAAGCAAGAGTTAATACAGTACTCAGTTTAGCCACTTCTGATGGCTGAAAAGAAAAGATGCCCAAGTTTAGCCATCTTTGAGCTCCAGAAACTGAGATTCCAAAAAAATAAATTAGAAACAAGGATATTAAAGTGGACAAATAGAATGGAATTAAATACTTTCTAACTCTTTCTAAAGGTATATAAGAAATAAAAAATGCCAAGAAATAACCTATAAAACCTGTAAAGATGTGACTCAAATAATTCGATACTAAAAAATCATCCTGAATACTTTTTATTAAAAAACCCGAAATAATTACTAAAAACAAGGGAATCAAAAGTAGTGGAGACAATAACAATCTTCTACTAATATTGTCTTTTTTTTGAAAAAATCCCCTCTTTTTGAATAATGAAATTCCCCTAAACATCAATTATCAATCAGCAAATTTATTTTTAATTAATTGCGCTAAATTACCGAATTTCATTGAACTTTCTTTATTTGGATGACTTATTGAGATTGGTATTCCTTTATTACTTTCATTAACAAGCGGTATTTCTATGGGGATTTGAGCTAATAATGGTAAATCACTTTCTTTAGCTAAGATTTGTCCGCCGCCTTTACCAAAAATTTCATATTTTTTGGTAGGCATATCTGGTGGAATAAATACTGACATATTTTCTACAATTCCCAATAAAGGAACTCCAAGTTGTTTAAACATTGCTAATCCCCGCCTTGCATCTTGCAAAGATACCTGTTGTGGAGTAGTAACGATAATAGCTCCAGAAATTGGAACAGATTGAGATAAGGAAATTTGAGCATCTCCTGTTCCTGGAGGTAAATCAATAACCAAAAAATCAAGATTGTTCCATTCAACTTGGTAAAGAAATTGACGGATAATACTATTTAGCATTGGTCCTCTCCATATAACTGGTTGACCTTCTTCTATAAGAAAACCCATTGATACTATGGAAATTCCATATTTATTTATTGGAATTAACCTTTGATCATTACCACTACCTTCTGTAACCTTTGGGTTCTGTTCAGCGACTCCCATCATTGATGGCGTATTAGGTCCATAGATATCTGCATCCAGCAAACCAGTTTTTAATCCTAATTTAGCTAAAGAACAAGCAAGGTTTACTGCTATCGTACTTTTCCCAACTCCACCTTTACCACTGCTAACAGCAATAATATGCCGAATACCCTTAATATCTTGTAATTCAGGACCAGTACTTTCAGTATTAGATTCTGTTTTAGCAGGATTATTATCTATCTCTATTTGAACATCATCAATATCTTCAAAATCCAGCAATATTTGGCGAACCTCTTTTACAATTGTATCTCTCTGAGAATTTGCGAATGATGGTAATGATAATGTTACTATTACCCTTGGAATTATTACTCTTACGTTTTTAATCCAATCTAACTCAATTACATTTTTTTTTGATCCAGCATCTAAAACATTCTGTAAAGCAAACTTCGCATCTTCTATTGTGGTCATTAAATTTTTAAATATTTTGACGGGGTAGTCGACAGTTTAAAAGGTTAAGAACTATGTCGAACTATCAAATAATAGGAAATAAGCACCCCTTAAGAGAAATTATAAAGGGAAACTCATAATTAACCAAAAAAATTATTTCTTCAAGATTTACTTTATACATGTTCAAAGAACCTCCTAAAAACTCGAGAGAAAAAACTAAAAATCTCTTATTAACTCTACAAGACAAAATTTGTGAAGGTCTTGAAAATGTAGATGGTAAAGGAAAATTCATCGAAGAATCATGGATAAGAATGGAAGGTGGCGGGGGAAGATCAAGAGTATTGAAAAACGGTTCTATTTTTGAGCAAGCTGGAGTTAATTTCTCTGAAGTACGGGGGAAAGAATTGCCTCAATCAATAATCTCTCAGAGACCAGATGCAAAAGGACATGAATGGTTTGCGACAGGGACTTCTATGGTGTTGCACCCTAAGAATCCCTATGTTCCTACAGTTCATCTTAATTATCGGTATTTCGAAGCTGGTCCTGTTTGGTGGTTTGGAGGAGGTGCAGACTTAACCCCTTTTTATCCTTATCTTTCTGATGTGAGAAATTTTCATAAAGAGCATAAAAAAGCTTGTGAGGAAGTAGATAAAGATTTGCATAAAGTTTTCAAACCATGGTGTGATGAGTATTTCTTCTTAAAGCATAGAAATGAATCTAGAGGCATAGGAGGTATTTTTTATGACTATCAAGATGGTTCAGATAATATTTATAAAGGAAATAATCAAAACGGAGAGGCGTCAAAAGCTTCACAAAATATTGGTAAATCTGGTTTAGATTGGGATAATTTATTTTCTTTAGCAGAAAAGTGTGGGCAGGCATTCCTCCCTTCATATTTGCCAATTGTTGAAAACAGAGCTTCTCAAACATATACATCGAAGGAAAGAGAATTCCAGCTATATCGAAGGGGCAGATATGTCGAATTCAATTTAGTTTGGGATAGAGGTACGATTTTTGGATTACAAACAAACGGTAGAACCGAATCAATATTAATGTCATTACCGCCTTTAGCCAGATGGGAATATGGATATAAAACTGAAAAGGGTTCTAGAGAAGAATTTCTAACATCAATTTTCACAAAGCCCCAAGATTGGTTAAATGATAAAAATTTAGAAAAATTTTGTATGGAGAATAATATCTTTGATTAAAAATTATCGAACAACTTTTTTACTTATTTTAAATAGGAGTTTTAAATAATGAACCGTCGCTTTTTAATTGAAGTTTTTCTCCAAGTTCATTTTCTAAAGAAATTAATTCATCCCTATGCGCTCTTAATCTCATTAAAGTTGAATCATTATTATTTTCATTAATCAATCTTAATTCAAATTTCTCCTCTCTTGCTGATTTTTTAAAGTAAATAATGCCTGATGAAGGGCCGCCAATTAATCCTAAAAAAATAGGCCACCAACCTAATTCAGGATATAATTGAATAATTACTAATCCCAAAGCGCAAGATCCAAAACCGCCAAGAAAACCTAAAAAGGTTGCCAAATAAATACTAGAAATAACTTGTCCTTTAAAAATTAAAATTCTTTGTTCAAAATCTCCTCCCGTTTGCTTCCATCCCCTTAGATTAAGCCATTCATATAATCCATTTAAAACCTGAACTGGCTCTTGAGAAGATGAAATCTCAACAATAGTTGTTCTATCTTTACTTGAAGCTCTAAGAAAAAAAAATAATCCTATAGCAAGAAGAATTGTCAGCAGTAATGTTGAATTTAAGTAATAAGACATTAATTAAATCTTATAGTGACTCGAGAGTACAAATTAAAGTTACATCATATTATAATTTTTTAGATTTATTCTGTAAAATAGTGCTATTAGTTAAAAATTTTAATTCAAAAAAATATTAAGTTATATTTTTAATCTTAAATTACTTTAAATACTTATAAAAAATGACTATTGAAAATAAAAATATTGATTTTCTCCTTAACGATTTAACAGCAGATTTATACAATCTTTACAAAAGCTCAGCTTACTTAGCTGTGGACACTGAAGCAATGGGATTAATTCATGGAAGAGACCGCCTTTGTTTAGTTCAAATATGCAATGAAGTTAAAAGAACATCTTGTATAAAAATCGAGCTTAATACATCTTCTTCACCTCATTTAAAAGCACTTCTTGAAAATGCAAAAATTACTAAAATATTTCACTATGCGAGATTTGATATTGCAGCTCTAAAATGCAATCTTGAAATTGATACAAAAAATATTTTTTGTACAAAAATTGCTAGTAAGTTAGCAAGAACTTATACAAATAAGCACGGTTTAAAAGATTTAATTAATGAGTTGTTAGGTGTAGAATTAGACAAAAGTTCACAAAGCAGTGATTGGGGTAGCAACGAAGATTTAACAAAAGATCAATTAGATTATGCAGCAAATGATGTTAGATATTTAATTGAAGCTATGCATAAATTAAAAGTTATCTTAGAAAGAGAGAATAGATATGAATTAGCTCAAAAATGTTTCGAAACAGTTTCTGTTCATGCTGATTTAGACATACTAAAATTTTCAAATATATTTGAACATTAAAAATCAATCTTCAGTTAAAAAATTATCTTCATCATTAATAGTCTCCATGAGTTTATCAAATATTCTTGAAGAATTAAATTTATCCCCCTCATTTTTTTTGCAAGTTTCTAATAAGTTTTGAGCAACTTTTATTTTTTCCTGAATAGTTTTTGAACCTTCTTTTGCAAGTTCAATTTCTATTTTTTTCTTGGCAGAAGATAAACTTATACTCAATAGTTTTGCAATCTCTGCACATATTTTTAGATATTGCCGATCATTTATTGGATACATAAATAATTTTAAACTGTAGTGCCATTTACTAAGATAACAAATGAGAGTTTATCGAATCTACAATCTTTTTGCTTGCTCCAGAGTGACCCATTCTTTTTTTCCCAATTTTTGCCTGATCTAACCTGTAAACATTTTCTTTCAAAAGCATATTTAAACGTCTCAAAAGAATTTTTTTATTTTTGCAAACCAAAACACTACCTCCCAATAATCTTGATTGCCTTTTTGCAAATGATTTTGTAAATTGTGGTCCGGAACCAGGAAGAGAAAGAGATGGAATTCCTAAACCTGTAATTTGCTCTGTAGCAGTTCCAGCATTAGACAAGCCAACGTCTGCCATGCTAGCCCATAAATTAAATTTTCCTTTTCCAATTACCACGTATTTGTTATTCTTTTCCCATACTGACTCTTCATCAATCAGAAATTGAACTTTACTCTGTTTTGTATAACCGTATTTTTTTAAATAACTTTGAATTTTAATCAAATTTGCATTCATGCTCAAAGGTAAAAGTATTACCAAATCTTTAGATAAATTAAAATCTTGCAAACATTCGAGAAAGTTATCAAGATTTTTTAATGCTTCTGGGTACCTACTCCCAACTAATAAAATTATCCTTTTGAAAGAAATAATATTAGATATCTTTTTATTTTTTGTATTAACAAAATCCATCATTGGATTACCTAAGTATTTTGCATGAATATTTTTTCTATTCAAATTCTTAGCTGTAATTTTATCCCTCACAATTAAATTTTTACATCTTGGAGATGTCATTAAAAACATTTCCCATGGATCCCACTCAGAACCCTTCAACTTATGATAAAAATCACTAAATGACCAACCAGGCCCACTACTCCACGTATGGTCACTTTTAGGCGTTCCAATAAAACTAAAATCACATTCTGAACTCCATGCAAATAGTAATGGTAGAAAATCTCCTACTGCAATAATTTTCCATTTTTGTTTTGACTTTTTTTTTACAATTAAAAAATTTCTTAAATTATCAATTAAAAATCCTGAAAACAAATCAAGCAAAAATCCTTTCAGACTTTGATTACTAAAACCTCCACTAGGAAGCTCTTTTAAATGTCCTATTTTACGAAAATTCTTTGATTTTATTGAATTAAATACGTCTCCATTTCCTACTAAAGGTAAAACTTCAATATTTTTATTTTTTTTTAGTAATCTTTTTATAATCTCAGATGCTATCACATCTTCTCCATGGCCATTGCATATAAATAATAAAGAATGCATCGCCTTACTGTTAAGATCATAAAAAGATTCATTTGAATCACGACCGGCGGCATGGCCAAGTGGTAAGGCAGAGGATTGCAAATCCTTTATCCCCAGTTCGAATCTGGGTGCCGCCTTCTTAAATTTTTTTAAACATCTCATAATAAAATATTTGAGGAATTTAAATTTGAAATAAATGGTTAAAAGTTTCAATTCCAAATATATGTATTAAAAAATAATCTTCTTTCATTACTGAAAATAATACCTTATATATTTATTGGTCAATAAGAATTAATTGATTTATTAATTATTGAAAACAGATAATTATCTATGAACCTTTGAACTATTTTAGTAATCATTATCTGCTACGCACATACCTAAACATCTGATACCGTTTGATGCTGTCCTTTTGCAATGATTACATAAAATATAATCTTCCTTTAAGGAAAGATTAATTTTAGGATTGTTTTGACCCTTCGAACCTGTTAACTCTTGTTTTGAATCAATTAGAGCCATTATTAGAATCATTATTTGAGTCGA
>CACARV010000009.1 GCA_902535025.1 uncultured Prochlorococcus sp. | reverse complement strand
TTACGAAATATTACAAGCTAATGTTAAATTAGAAAAAATTAAACTCGAATGAATATTGGAATACTTTTTTTGAAAATTAATTTGACTGGTATTATTACTTTTTCTGAATTAGATTGGATAACATCCCACCAATCTAATTTCACAAGGTTAGAGGAATCTATAGCAATTAAGCTAGGAAGAATGCTTGATGCGGGATCTATAAATATAGGTTGCCGTTTAAATTCCTGATTAAGTTTTTATTTTATTAATGAAGTACAAAGAAGAGAAAAAATTATTTATTCGTGAAAAAATTGATTCTCTAAATATCTTTCTTTTTTTGGGATTTAATCTAACACTTATCTCAATCTTGGGTTTTATTTGGTTCAATTCCTCAATTGAAAAACTAGTTTAAATTTTTAAATTTTTAAATTTTTTGTATATTAAAGATATCTTTAAAAATAAATTTTTATTTTGAGTATTGGATATTTACAAAGGAAAGCAGCTTGGGAAATTTTATTAAAAGTTAGTTCTGGTGATTTTTCTGATCATGCTCTTGATAAGGTTTTAAAAAATTATCAATTTAATCCTCTTGATATTGCTTTCTAAAAAAGCTTTCATTATCTTTAATAAATTTCCAAAATAAGCCATCCCATATTTCACACCATGGGCCACTTTTAAAATTTGACATTTTTTTAACATAATGAAAGCTTGATATATATGGTTTTGTTGAAAAGATACCTCCATCACTAAATTGACTCATTCCGTAAACATTTGGGACCATAACCCAATCATAGGAATCAATAAACATTTCCATAAACCATTTATAAACTTGATTGGGGTGAATTCTACATAGAAGCATGAAGTTACCAATAATCATTAATCTCTCAATATGGTGACAATAACCATATTTAATAATGTTTTTTATAACAACGTCTACTGGTTCAATTCCTGTATTTCCTTGATAAAAAGATTCTGGAATTGGCTTATCTTCAAAATTCCAAAAATTACTGTTTCGCATCTTTGTTCCATACTTTTTGTAGACGAGGCAAATAAATTCTCTCCATCCAATAATTTGACGAATAAAACCCTCTAAAGAGTTAATAGGAACATTATTATTTTTTGCAAAGAATAATGCTTTATTTACTACTACATCTGGAGTTAATAAGCCGCTATTTAAAAGAGGAGAAAGTAAGCTATGCCATAAAAAAGAATTTTCTCTAGAAATAGCATCCTCGTAATCTCCAAATAAGAAAAATCTATGTTTAAAAAAATCATTTAACCATTCATCTGCCTCATCAAAATTAGTTGGATATATAAAGTTATTACTTTCTCCAATAAACTCAATATCAAAATTGGCTAATGACCTTTCTGCATTAATTACAAATTTATTTTTTTGTAATTTAAGTGTATCGGGTATATTTATTTTTTTTGGTAATTTTTTTCTGTTCATTTCATCGAAACTCCATTTACCACCTTCAGGTGTATCATCAGGATTAACTAATATCTTTTGGATCTTTCTTTGATTTTCATAAAATCTCCCCATAAGAGGTTTTTTTGTATTTGATGAAAATAACTCTTTTAAATCTTCACTGCTCATAAACATAGGAGAAGGCAAAATATTTAAAGCAATATTATTACTTTCAACAAAATTATTAATTCTCTTCATTATTAAATAATCATGAGGGTCAATGAGATTTATTTTCTGATATTTATCTTTAATAAATGCAGATAAGTAGTCAACTGTAGAAGTATTATTCTTGTTTTCGATATATAAAATTTTAAAGCCAGATATTTCTAAATATTTTTTATAAGCGAGCATAGATGCTCTATGAAAAACTAACTTATTTTTATGGTTAATTAATTTATGAAATTTATCATTTCCAAAAAATAATGAGTCTTCCAAAATCAAAATTTCACAATTTATTTTTAAGATTGGGCTTTCTCTAAAAAGTTGATTCGGGAAAATAATTGATACTTGTTTCATCTTTGCGACTTCCTATTACTGCATCTTTTTGAACAGTAGATAACATCATTCCAACAGTATTTCCATTTTTTACGCCACTCGAATGGCCTATTGCAAACAGGACAAGTTTTAGTAGAAAGATTTTTCAAAATTTATATTTTTCTTTTATGAGTAGATTTAAATCTAGTTGAATCTTTAAGCGCCATATGTTTTGTATTTCTTCCCGAAACTCTCTTTCTCCAGACTTTGAAGGATTTGGGTTTAAGATTTTGACGCATAATTTTTATCGCATCTTCCTCTTTCAAACCAAATTGATACTCTATAGCTTCAAAGGGTGTTCTATCTTCCCAACACATTTCTATTATTCTGTCTATGTCAATATTTTCCATATTCATTGTTCACATTGGGAGGTACAAAGTTTTTCAATATCGGATCTACCTGTAATTTGAAGTCTATATTTAGCCCAATATTTGTATACCAATCTTAATATGGGGGATAAGAATTTAATCTTCAAGGGATAATAAACCCAACCTAAACCAACTAATTCATAAGAATATGCAAGTACATCTAGTCCCCTAATAATTTGTCCATTTTCCATAATTCCATGAAGGTTGGACATAGCTTCTAAATATGAGATGCTATTAAAAAGATTTTGATCATAATCCTTACTATTAATATCTATAAATGAAATTTGATTTGAGATATCTCTCTTTTTTAGAAAATTTGTTTCTCTCAAACAAAGTGGACAACCACCATCGAATAAAAAGGTTAATTTATTTTTCATATTTTTATACAAATATAGAAATTAAATAACTTTTTTGTGGGATAAAAATTTTTTTTTTCAGTATAAGCTTTATAAAGCCTTAATAATTGCCAGTTCTAATTTAGTGAAATTACATTATCTTATAAATTAATAAGCCATTGATTAAGGGATACATCAATGGTTTAAATCTATTTATGATTAGTCATCTAAAAGATGAACTCCTTCTCCTACGTCAGGAGTGAATTTACAATATTTTTCAAAAACAAGTCCAACACCTCTCATTTTTTCTCCCAATTCATCGTTAAATTTAATCCATTCTTCTGATTCACGATCAGGTAAATCCCAGCCTTGTTTTTCTACCATACTTGTTATTACTGTATAGTCCCATTCTATGTATGCCATTGAATTGATTCAAACTACCAAAGTATTATAAACCAAGAGATTTAATAGGTAATAAATATTTTTAGAATATAATTTAAAAGTGTGAAAAAATTATAAATGTCAATTTTGCCAAGAAGATTTGAACGAATCAAAAGTGTTTTAGATTGCAGAATGAAAAACTTGACTGTTTTAGTTGAGGATGTCAATAAACCACATAATCTATCAGCGATATTAAGGACATGCGATGCAGCAGGAGTTTTCGAAGCAAATTTTATTAGCAAAACGAATGCTGTTAAGACTTTTAATAGTACTGCTCAAGGAAGTCAAAAATGGGTAAAACTAAATAATCATGAAAACACCATCACGGCAATATCTGATTTAAAGAATAAGGGTTTTAAATTATATGGAACGACTCTTAATAGTGAATCAGTAGATTACAGAAATTTTGATTATTCTCAAAATACATGTTTTGTTTTAGGAGCAGAAAAATGGGGACTAAGTAATGAACTTATATCAATGGTAGATCAATCAATTTTTATACCTATGAGAGGTATGGTTCAATCCCTAAATGTTTCTGTTGCTGCATCCATATTATTATTTGAAGCTATTCGGCAAAGAAAAAATAAAGGTATATTGCCCGCCAATGGAGAAGGTTTAAATATAGATGAATATCAAAAAACACTCTTTGAATGGTCTTACCCAGAATTAGCTACGGTGTATAAAAAATCAGCAAAAGAATATCCAAAGTTGAATGATAAAGGAGAAATTGTTCCTATTACAGATACCTAACTTTATTCAGAATTTTGACTATCAAAAATTTCTTCAAGATCCTCTCCTATAAAAGAAAGTCCTAAAACTAGAAAAAACATTGCCAAACCTGGGAACAAAGCCGTCCACCATATACCTGTTGGTAAAGCGGCAAGAGCAAGATTTAAGTCACTTCCCCACTCTGGGACATCTGGAGGAACACCAAGACCTAAAAATCCTAAACTTCCTAATACTAAAACAGCATCCGCAGCATTTATGGTAAGCAGAATAGGCAAAGGTGTTATTACATTTGGGAGAATATATTTAAAAATAATTGTTTTAACATCAGCTCCTGAAACTTGAGCTGCCTCCACATAAGTTTCGGATTTAACCAATATTGTCTGATTTCTGATTAATCTAAAATATTGAGGAGAGTAAACAATACACAATGCAAAAGCTGCGTTAAGGATACCCTTACCCAACACAAAAGCCACAACAACTGAAAGCAAAATTACAGGTATTGAAAAAATAGTATCCATTATTAGTGATAAGCATTTATCAAAAAAACCACCAAAATATCCACTTAATAATCCCAATGGCAAACCCAAACTTAATGAAAAAAGAATAGCTAAGAATACAACTTCCATCGCTAAGGATGATCCTTGCAAAGTTCTTAGGCAAACATCTCTTCCTAATCTATCAGTGCCACAGAAATGATTAAGCGAAGGAGGGGCAAAGATATCATTGCTTAACATTGAAAATGAATAACCAAAAAAATTATTAGCCTCTAAAAATTTCATAATTAAAACAATAAGAAGATAAAAAAATACAATTAGAAATCCAGCTTTTCTGATATTTGCGCCGACACGATTAAATGAGTTATTATCCAAAATCTTTATTTATAGATATGACTGAAATATACCCAATTCTTTTAAAAATAAATAGCTATAAATTTTAAATTTAGAAAAATTACTGATTTAATTTCAAGACTGCCATAAAAGCTTCTTGAGGGACTTCAACTTTACCCATTGCCTTCATCCTCTTTTTTCCTTTAGCTTGTTTCTTTAAAAGTTTCTTTTTCCTAGAAATATCTCCTCCATAACATTTAGATAAAACATCTTTTCGCAATGCACTAATACTTTCACTTGCAATAATCCTGCTACCGATTGATGCTTGAATGGGTATTTTAAATTGTTGTTTTGGAATAAGTTCTTTTAATTTCTCAACTAAACTTCTACCAATTCCATAAGCCTTATCTTTATGAACAATAGAAGTTAATGGATCTGCTCTTTCTGAATTTATTAGAACATCTAATCTAATAAGGTCATTCTTTCTGTAGCCAATCAAATGATATTCCATTGATGCATAACCTTGGGTTCTACTTTTCATTTGATCAAAGAAATCTGTAACTACTTCTGCTAATGGAATTTCATAAATCAAAGTAACTCGATCTGTTGTTATATATTTCATATCTATAAATACTCCCCTCCTTTCCTGACATAAACCCATTAGTGTTCCATTAAATTCATTGGGAGCATAAATTTCCATTTTCACATAAGGCTCTTCTATTGATTCTCTAAGTTGTGGATCAGGAATTGTAGAAGGATTATCAATAAAGATATGTTCCTGCTGATTTAAATTAACCTTATAGATAACTGATGGTGCCGTTACAATTAGATCCAAGTCATATTCTCTTTCTAATCTTTCTTGAACAATCTCCATATGAAGAAGTCCCAGGAATCCACACCTAAATCCGAATCCCATTGCGCTACTGGTTTCGGGCTCATATTTTAAAGCTGCATCAGATAATTGTAATTTTTCAAGAGATACTCTTAAATCTGGGAATTGATCAGCATCAGTCGGGAATAAGCCACAAAAAACCATAGGATTTGCTGTCTTATAACCAGGCAAAGGATCATTGGCAGGCGAATTTAAAAGAGTAATCGTATCACCCACTCTCGCATCAGCAACGGATTTTATAGAAGCAGCTAAATAACCAACTTCTCCTGCATGTAATTCATCAACTTGCTGCTGGTCAGGTGCCATTATTCCTATCTCATCAAGTTCATAATTTTTTTTACTCGCCATTAATAATATCTTTTCTCTCTTATTAAGAGACCCAGATATTACCCTGAAATAAACAATAACTCCTCTGTAAGGATCATAATAAGAATCAAAAATGAGTGCCTTTGTAGGTAGTTTAATTTCATCTTGAGGAGGAGGTACTCTTCTTACGATCGCTTCCAAAATATCTTTAATACCAACTCCAGTTTTTGCAGAACAATTTATTGCATTAGATGTATCAAGTCCAATAATTTCCTCTATTTCTTGTTTTATTTTTTCAGCATCAGCACCTGGTAAATCAACTTTATTTAAAACAGGAATTATTTCAAGATTATTTTCTAAGGCAAGATATACATTAGCTAAGGTTTGAGCTTCTACTCCTTGACTTGCATCAACAACGAGCAAAGCACCTTCACAAGCTTGAAGAGATCTACTAACCTCATAAGAGAAATCAACATGCCCTGGTGTATCTATTAAGTTCAAAACATATTCTTGAGAATCGTCTGCTTTATATCTCATCCTAGCCGCCTGTAACTTGATAGTAATTCCTCTCTCTCTTTCAAGATCCATACTGTCCAAAAATTGTTCTTGCATATCCCTTTGCTGAACAGTACCAGTATCTTGGAGCAACCTATCTGCAAGAGTAGATTTGCCATGATCAATATGAGCGATTATGCAGAAATTTCTAATTTTTGAAACCGATATATCAGTCATATAGAAATAAAAATTCTCCTCTTATTACATCTTGATTAATACTAGCTAATTAGAATTATGGATGGAAACCAAAAATGGAATTATTTCTTTTTTTGATGTCTTTTATGTAGGTACTGCAATTTTCAGAGACTGATAGTTCTGGATAAATTAAGTCATTTATTTTTTTCTGAAGATTATGCTTATCATTTGAAAATAAAACAGATTTTTCAAGGACCTCAACCATAATTGAAACAGCAGTACTTGCACCAGGAGAAGCTCCTAGCAAAGCAGATAATGATCCATCAGATGAATTTACAATCTCCGTTCCAAACTTCAAATAACCACCACCTTCAGTTTTTTTAATTATTTGGACTCTTTGACCAGCATTCTTTAAATACCAATCAGAAGGATTAGCTGATGGCATCATATTCTTTAAATTCTCAACTCTTGAGTAATGGTTCTTTAATGATTGTGATATTAGGTAATTAACTAAATCGTTGTTCTTGAAACCAACGTCTAACATAGAAAAAATATTATTCTTTTTAATTGAACTAAATAAGTCAAAGTACGAACCTTGCTTTAGAAATTTTGTCGTAAATCCAGCAAAAGGTCCATATAATAAAAGTTTTTTATTATCAATCCATCTGGTATCTAAATGAGGAACAGACATTGGGGGAGATCCAAGATCAGCCTTACCATAAACTTTTGAGTTATGTTTTTCTGTTAGATCTTTTTTTTCGCAAATAAGCCATTTCCCACTAACAGGAAATCCACCATAACTCTTTGCTTCTGGAATTTTCGATTTTTGCAAATAATTAATTGTTTTTCCACCAGCACCAAGAAAAACATAGCCAGTTCTAATTAAATTTTTTCTGCCTTCTGTACTAATTTCTAGTTCCCATTTTTTTTTATCAATTTTCTTTAAATCTACTAATTCTGTTTCGTATCTAATTTCAACATTTTTATTTAAAGAAACTAATGACAAATACTCTTTTGTGAGAGCCTCAAAATTAATATCTGTTCCTCTACCTATTCTGGTAGCAGCAATTTTGGTAAATGGATTTCTATCTTTTGTTATTAAAGGAGCCCATGATGAAATTTCATCAAAAGATGTAGAAAATTCCATATCAATAAATTCAGGATTTTCGGTCATTTTCTGAAATCTTTTTTTTAAAAAAGAAATATTATCCTGACCAGATACAAAGCTAATATGAGGAATAAATTTTAAAAACTTTTTTATATCTATTTTCCCTTCTTCATACAATGAGGCCCATAAAGACATGGATCTTTCAAAGGAACGATTTATTGAGAGCGCTTTATCTATTTTTATATTTCCTTTTTCATCTATAGGTGTATAGTTTAATTCACAATTAGCGGCATGTCCTGTTCCTGCATTATTAAAAGCGCCAGTACTTTCACTTCCTGGAGCATTTGATTTTTCTACAATAAGAAACTTTAAATCTGGTAAAACTTCTGAAATTAAGAGGGCTAAAGTACTGCTCATTATCCCTGCTCCTACTAAGACTGCATCAAAGTAGCTATTGTCATTAGTGGAATTTTGAAATGAAGTCACAACAGAAAATTATCTTTTTTGCAATTAATCAAATTTCTTTCTAGGCTTATTATAAAGTTAAATCAAAATTATGAGTACTGAAACACTCTCGCTTACAAACGAAAATGTAGAAAAAGTCCTTGACGAGCTAAGACCTTTTTTAATATCTGATGGGGGTAATGTAGAAATTGCAGAAATAGATGGTCCAATTGTCAAAGTCAGACTTCAAGGGGCATGTGGTAGTTGCCCAAGTAGTACTATGACCCTAAAAATGGGTATTGAAAGAAAATTAAAAGAAATGATTCCTGAAATAAGCGAAGTTGTCCAGGTTTTATAAAAATTTAACTGAAAAATATACTACTTAGTTTTTAATTCCTTCAACAAAGATGATTCCATATCAAGGCAATCAATTGGAAGCCCTTGCCCAATAGCGATTAAAAGAGGTGCAAGAATTCCTAGAGTAAAAACTAAATTTGATTGGCTTACATCATATTTACTCAAAGTAAAAGTTATCAAATAAATAATTGAAAAATACGCATGTAGGGAAAAAAATTCTTTTGGCTTTAGTACTGGCCACCTTAAAGTATTTCCGATGAAATATAAAAAACCTGTCATAAAAAAATAGTTGCATGAAGATTAAACCAAATATAAACATAATCCTTTTTAGAGACTATTTATAAAAAAATTTACCTAAGATAATAATTAAAAAAACATTAAATCTTCGTTTCTATTTGTAAAAGCTAGACATCCACGGGAAAATAAGCTTATAATAATTTTGTAGCAATTGCTACTTTTTCGTTCACCCTTTCTTGAGGGCGCAGTTCGAGTCATACCATGGAACGGGGGATGGCCGTGTTGTCAAATCGAAACATGACTACTTTAACTTACAGAGGTAAAAACTACGTTCAAAACAAAGAAGTTGCTGAAAAGCAACTTGTTGAACTTACCTACAGAAGAAACGTATACACCAACAGGATGGATGACGCTTCTTCTAGTAATGAAAAAGCAGAATTAAATTACAGAGGTGTAAATTACACTAAATAGTTTAATTTAAAAAAGAACATGCCCCTTTTTTAAGGGGCTTTTTTTTGGCTATATTTATCAAGAGCCCTTTTAAAAATATGTCTGAAAATTGCTGTAATACAAATACATCGAATAAAGCACCTAATCAATTCGATCATAAAGATGCCATTCAAAAAAGATATGGTTCAGCAGCACTAGAACAAGAAAGTTGTCTTTGTACTCCAGTTGGATTTAATCCCGTTTTTCTTGAAGCAATTCCTCAAGAGGTTATAGAAAGAGACTATGGATGTGGTGATCCAACAAAATATGTTCAAAAAAATGATATTGTCTTAGATCTCGGAAGTGGTAGCGGCAAAAATGCTTTTATTTGTGCCCAAATTGTTGGGGAAGAAGGGAAAGTTATTGGAGTTGATCAAAATCCTGATATGCTTTATTTATCTAGATCAGCCTCTAAAGAAGTTACAAAAAATATAGGTTTCAACAATACAGAATTTCTTGAAGGATCCATTGAAAAACTTGATGAATTAGATAAAGATTTCAATCCATTAATCGCCAACAAATCAGTTGATATTATTTTAAGTAATTGCGTTTTAAACTTGGTAAGTCCAGAATCTAGAAATAACCTTCTAAGAAATATAAAAAGAGTTTTAAACGATAATGGAAGAATTGCAATTAGCGATATTGTCTCTAACAAAAAAGTCCCTTTAAGATTGCAAAATAATCATGATCTATGGACAGGATGTATTAGTGGTGCATGGTATGAGCCAGATTTTATAAGTGATTTTAAAGAACTTGGTTTTAAAAATTTAGAATTTGCAGAAAGGAGTGCTGAACCTTGGAAAGTAATTGAGGATATTGAATTTAGAACAGTAACTTTAGTAGGCAATATTTAAAAAAATTAAAGTGTTTAAAATTAAAATTTAAATTTCCATGAGAAATAATTTAAGAGATCAAATACCAGCATTAAAAAATAAGTATTATTTCAACTATGGTGGTCAAGGACCATTACCAAAATCTTCTCTAGAAGCGATAGTTAAAACTTGGGAAATGATCCAAGATTTAGGACCATTTACCAATGATATGTGGCCTTTTATTTACAAAGAAATATTGACCACAAAAAGAATCATTGCACAAAAATTAGGTGTCAATTCAAAAAATCTAGCTTTAACCGAAAATATCTCTTCCGGTATGATTTTGCCCTTTTGGGGGATAAAAGTAGAAGAGGGAGAAGAGTTGTTAATAAGTGACTGTGAACATCCAGGGATAGTGGCTGCAAGTCGAGAATTTTGCAGAAGAAATAAATTAATATTGAAAATTTTGCCAATCCAAAAAATTAAAAATCTAAACGACGAAAATATAATTTTAGAGATTTTAAAGAATCTAAATAGTAAGACAAAGATGCTAATTATTTCTCATATTTTATGGAACTTTGGATATAAAATTCCTTTAAAACAAATTTCTATCGAATTAAAAAATAATCGAGAAAACTCTTATCTACTTGTTGATGGTGCTCAAACCTTTGGGCACATAAAAATTAAAGATGAAGTTTTTTATTCTGATTTATATTCAATAACTTCTCATAAGTGGGCATGTGGTCCAGAGGGACTTGGAGCCATTTATGTCTCAGATAGATTTATTCATGAAACAGATCCAACAATAATTGGTTGGAAATCATTAAAAAAAGAACAAGGAATTTATGAGCCTTCAGATAATCTTTTTCATGATGATGCGAGGAAGTTTGAAGTAGCTACCTCTTGTATTCCTTTACTTGCAGGGCTGCGTAATTCTATAGATCTTTTGGATAAAGACTGTAATGAAAAAGAAAAAAGAAAAAATATAAAAAGATTAAGTGAGAAACTTTGGGATGAATTAAATCAAATAAAAGAAATTGAATTAGTTTTGGAAAAAAAATACTTAAATGGGATAGTTAGTTTTAATGTTGATAATATCGAAGATAAGGAAAAATTTGTGAGGAAACTTGGAGAAAAAAAAATTTGGATTAGAGTTTTAGAAGATCCAAAATGGTTTAGAGCATGTATACATCAAATGACAACAGAAGCTGAGTTAGATTTACTTTCTAAAGAAATAAAAAGAATATTGACTTAAAGATCTATTGATAAAAAGATAAAATTTAGTTTACCAGGGTATCTCCGAGCTGTCCCATGCAATAAATTTTCCAGTAGATGCTGGAGTTTGATTTTTAATAATATTGATCAAAAATTGGGATGATTTTTCTTTACTAAATAATTTATGCTCTGGAACAAATTTATGAAAAGGTCTAGATAAATCAGTATCTACTGTTCCTGGATGAAGCAATGTAATAGTAGCCTTTGGGAAACGTCTAGCCCACTCAATACTTAAAGATTTAAAAAACTGATTTTGTGCAGATTTTGCAGCTCTATATGAATACCAACCCCCATTTTGATTATCTCCAATGCTTCCCACTCTTGCACTTATACTTGCAAAATTAAAATCAATATCTTTTGGTATAAATTCTTCAATAGTTTTAGCTAATAAAATAGGAGAAAAGGCATTTATTGAAAAACTTTCCATCATATTTTTTTTATCAAGATGTTGTAATCTTTTTTCTGGTTGAAGAGAATCACTATGAAGTCTCCCTGTGGCGTTAATGACTAGTCTTAATTTTGTAGGATGATTTGCTATTTTATTTTTCAACTGCAAAAGTGATTGAGAATCCTCAATATCTAATTGCCAAAAAGATTGAAATTTGCTTTTTCTTCCACATAAAACAACATCTAAATCCTTTTCACTTACACTCAAATCTTTAGCTATTTGCGTTCCAATGCCACCTGCTCCTACGATTAAGGCTAAACCTTTCATCTTATTAAAAATAACTTATTCGATTCTAAGAAACTTATCTTGTGATTTGCGTAAAGATCTTTCTAATTTGGTGATCAAATTTATTTAGATTTAATTTTTTCTTGTAATAATTTTTTAGCTATTTTTCTATCATCAAAGTCAATTACTTTATCATTGAGAATTTGATAGTCTTCATGTCCTTTTCCTGCTATTAAAACAATATCCTCTTTATTCGCAAATTTGATAGATTCATTTATTGCTGTAAATCTATCAATATCAATTGTTATTTTTTCTCTTTTTTCTATACCCATTAAAATATCATTTACTATCTTTTGTGGTTCTTCTGATCTTGGATTATCTGAAGTTATAAAAACGTGATCAGAAAACTCTTCAGCTATTGATCCCATTAAAGGTCTTTTACTACTATCTCGATCTCCTCCACAGCCAAAAACAGTAATGAGTTTCCCCTTACAAAGATTTTTAAGTGATTGTAAAACTTTTTTTAATCCATCAGGAGTATGTGCATAATCAATAATTACTGTTGGAAGCGATCTTGAAACGTCATTATTATCAATTTCTATTTTCTCCATTCTCCCAGGCGCACCAGGGAAAGATTGTATTAACTTTGATAAATCTTTTAAAGAGAAATCAAGTTTATACAAAATTGTTATCGCTTGAATCGCATTCATTAAATTAAATTCTCCAACAAGGGGAACAAAAAGTTCAATTTTTTCCTTAGGTGTATGAAAAACACAGGTGGAGCCACTTTCAGTAAATTGTTTGTCAGTTACGTAAAAAAAATCATCATTTTTAAATTCACTATTAGTAATCTTTGTAGAGACTAATGACGATCCTTTTTCAACATCCGATGATAATTTAGATATCCAAGAGTCATCATGATTTAATACTGAAATTCCATCTTTATCTTTTAGGTAAGGTGGGAAAAATAATTTTCTTTTAGTTTGAAAATAAGATTCCATATCAAAGTGATAATCAAGATGATCTTGAGTTAAATTAGTAAAAATAGCCGCTTCAAATTCGCAACCTGATATCCTATTTTGAGCAATAGAATGAGAACTTACTTCTAATATCGCGAATTCAGATTCCGCTTCAACAGCAGCATTTAATTTCTTTTGAAGTTTATCAGCGAAATCAGTTGTATGAGAAGCAACTTCAGAAAAGCCAGGCCATCTATTGAACAAGGTCCCAAATAATGCAGTCTTTTTCCCTAATTTTCTTAAAAGATATTCCAATAAAAAAGTAATTGTCGTTTTTCCATTTGTACCCGTAACACCAATAAGTTTTAGTTTTCTTGAAGGCCTATTCCAAAACTCAGCTACTATTTGACCAAAAATATAATCTAAATTATCCTCAATAACCAAAATCCTTTCTTTATCAATAGATCCAATTTTCTGTTTTGCAGCAGATCCAATAATGGCAGCCTCTGCCCCATTTTCAATTGCCTCAATACAATATTTTCCTCCATCAACATTTAAACCAGGCATACCTAAAAATAAAGTTCCTTTTTGAACTTCTTTAGAGTTAAAAGAAATATTATTGATTTCTTGATCAATTAGACTTGATGAGGGGATAATTCCCACCAAATCTAAAAGTCTATGTAATTTTATAGATCTCATTTAACAAAAGTTATTCTCCAGAATGGTATTAATATTTTTTTGAAACCAATTCTTTAATTGATCATCTTTTAATCTTGGAGATATACGAGGCAATTGTATAATTTCCCTAGACCTAATTCCTTCAACAGCAATAACAGGTACTTCATAATCATATTTTTTATATTTATCTTTATATAAATCGACTCTATCAATATCAATTTCTTTAAGCTCTTCTAAATTAGGGAATAACTCATTAAGATTTATTTTTGCCAGTTTGTTTTTTAATGAATCACAAAGGCAACATCCCTGCCTAACAAAAATAAATATTTTCATTCATTCAATCAGGAACAGGGTCACATCCACAGGGAGTTAAAGGATGACATCTGCTTAATCTTCTTAAAGTTAACCACCCTCCCTTCCAAGGACCATGTCTAGTAATTGCCTCGTATCCATAAGAGCTGCAGCTTGGAATAAATCTACATCTTGGTCCGAAAAAAGGAGAAAACCACTTTTTATAAAAGGAAATCATAAAAAGAAGTATGGAAGTAATTGATTTATTAATAGTTTTGAACACTTTAATGATGTAAAATACTATTTTAGTAGTAACTAAGTTTAATTGAATTTAATCAATTATCCAAATTATTGCAAATTTCTATTTAATTTAAAATCATGTCAAGATACCGCGGCCCCAGATTAAGGGTTACGCGTCGCTTGGGAGAACTACCAGGTCTCACCAGGAAAGCTTCAAAGAAGTCTAATCCTCCAGGTCAGCACGGCCAAGCCCGTCGCAAGCGATCAGAATATGCAATTCGTCTAGAAGAAAAGCAGAAACTTAGGTTTAATTATGGAGTTTCTGAAAAACAACTAGTACGTTATGTAAAAAAAGCCAGAGCTCAAGAAGGATCTACAGGAACAAACTTACTGAGACTTTTAGAAAACAGATTAGATAATGTTTGTTTTAGATTAGGTTTTGGAGGTACCATTCCAGGCTCAAGACAATTAGTAAATCATGGCCATGTAACTGTTAATGGAAAGGTTCTTGATATTGCTGGTTATCAATGTAAATCAGGCGATGTAATCGGAATTAAAGAAAACAAAGCAAGCAAAAAACTTGCCGAAGGCAATATAGAATTCCCTGGTTTAGCAAATGTTCCCCCACATCTTGATTTAGACAAGCCCAAACTAACAGGGAAAATAAATGGTAAATGTGATAGAGAGTGGGTGGCTCTTGAAATAAACGAACTATTAGTTGTTGAATATTATTCAAGAAAAGTTTAATAAAACTTTTCTTTGGATTATTAAATCTCTCATTTTAAAAGAGAGATTTAACTTAATTCTTATTTTTAAAAATAATGGGAAATAAGAAAAATAATATTAAAAAGCCTGGTGTTAAGACCTTATCTATTCACCATGGAGAAACTTTTGCAGAAGATACTGGATGCGTTATGCCTCCTATTTTTTCTACATCTACTTTCAAACATGGAAATAAAGATAATTTCGACTACACTAGATCAGGCAATCCAAACTTTAGAATTCTAGAAAACATACTTAAATCAATAGAAGATTCTAAACACTGCACAGTTTTTGGATCTGGAATTAGCGCGGTAACCGCAATTACAACAACACTAAAGTCAGGCGACAAGATACTCTGCGAGTCAAATCTCTATGGTTGTACAGTGAGGATGTTCGAAAAAATTTTCAAGAAATTTGGACTAGAAGTTTTATACACAGATTTTACAAACAAAAATAATATCAAAAAGATTTCAAACTTCGAGCCAACCTTGATATGGCTAGAAAGTCCAACTAATCCACTTTTGAAAGTACTTGATATTAAGGCGATTTGTGATGAAGCGAATAAACTCCAAATACCCGTAGTTGTAGACAACACCTTTTCTACAGCGCTCATTCAAAAACCATTAGAACTTGGTGCAACACTATCGCTTGTAAGCACAACAAAATTCATTAATGGACATAGTGACGCACTTGGTGGAGCTGTATTAACAAATGATGAGATATGGAATAGAAAGATGCTTTTCTCTCAAAAAGCTCTTGGGCTTCAACCATCTCCTTTTGATAGTTGGCTCATTACGAGAGGATTAAAAACTCTTCCTTTAAGAATCGAACAACAAACTCAAAGTGCAGAATTTATTTCTGAAGAATTAGAGAATCATAAAATAATAAGTAAAGTAATTTACCCTTTTAATCAAGAACATCCTCAATTTAATTTAGCAAAATCGCAAATGAAATCTGGAGGTTCCATGATCACCCTAAAATTAAATTTAAATAAAGATGATACTTTTAAATTTTGCAAATCTCTCAAATATTTCTCGCTAGCAGAAAGCCTTGGAGGAGTTGAAAGTTTAATTTGTCACCCCGCAACAATGACTCATGCTTCTGTTGATGATGAAACAAAAAATCTACTAGGGATAGATGATGCTCTTGTCAGATTATCAATTGGATGTGAAGATACAAACGATTTAATCTCGGATATTTTATTTGCTTTAAATAAATTCTGAAAATTGAGAGATTTACTTAAAAACCCTATATGGAAAAATTTAGAGTTGGGATATGCAATACCTGATAGTATTCATGCTGTTTCTGTAGCATTGCCAACTTGGAATGATGTAATAAATTACGAGGAAAAAAATCAAGAATGCATGAATTTATTAAAGTCCATTTACCCACGGTTCGGTCTAAACCCCATAGTGAAAAGATTATGCGAAAAAGTAAAAAAGGAAAATTACTATAACAATAAAAATATCTGGCCATATCCGACTGAAAGCATAGCTTTTAAAGCTAAAAAATACATTGATAGAAATACTTCTAAACAATTCTCATCAATAGAAAAAAGAGATAATTTAGCTTTCTTAATAACTGAAAATGAAGGCAGTATTTATGCAAAATATTTTTGGCAACATACTGGTCTTGGCATATCTTCAAGAGCGGCTGCTATAGAACTAGGTCTTGAAGATTGCCCTCCAAAATCTTACGTAAATGAATGTTCTCAAAGAATAAAAAATAGAATTTCTAAATCTACAAAAATAAACTCTACTAATATTCACTTAACTTCATCTGGAATGTCAGCATTGCATACATCATTAGAAATCATATATAAATTATTTCCAGCTAAACCAACACTCCAAATTGGTTTTCCATATGTAGATGTACTTAAATTACCAATGAATATTTTTCATGGTGCCAAGTTAATTACAGAAGAAAATTGCGCGGATATTGAATTAGAAATCAAAAGAATAAATCCATCAGCATTAATTATTGAACTACCGAGTAATCCAATGCTCAAATGTGTAAACATTAAAAAAATTTCAAAAATAGCAAAAAAGTTAAATATTCCCTTAATTGTTGACGATACAATTGGTTCAAATTTAAATATAAATTCCCTAGAACATGCAGATATAGTTTTTACTTCACTTACAAAAATTTTTTCAGGTAGTGGTGATATTCTTGCCGGATCATTAATACTAAATCCACAAAGCAAATGGATTGATCAGTTTAGAAATGCATTAAACGAGATTAATCTTCCAGTACTTTCAGATGGAGATATGGTTTATCTAGAGAAAGTTAGTAGAAATGTAAATCAAAGAGTTTTTGAACAAAATAAAGCATGTTTAGAATTAAAAAAAAGATTAGAAACCCATAGCGAGATTAAAAATATTTTCCATCCAGAAAATTGTCCAAATTTTAATTCTTTACTTACTTCTAATGGAGGATACGGCTGCTTATTATCGTTTGAATTAAATGGAGGAGTGAACAAAGCTAAAAAATTTTATGATTCTCTACAAATATCTAAAGGACCTAGTTTAGGTACAAAATTTACTCTTGTTTGTCCCTATGTTTTACTAGCTCATTATGACGAGTTGGATTGGGCTGAAAGTTTTGGTATACCATCGCACCTTATTAGAGTATCAGTTGGATTAGAAGACCAAGATCAATTATGGAAAACCTTTTCTGAAGCACTAAATAATTTTTGAATTCCTAGTATTTACCGTATAAAAATTTATACTCTTTTTCTAAATAATAGTTAGTATTAGAGTATATTTTCTCAATATATAAATGGCTAAAATTTATGAGGACAACAGTTTTGCTATTGGAAACACTCCATTAGTAAAATTAAAGTCAGTTACTAAAAACGCGAAAGCTACTGTACTTGCAAAAATAGAAGGTAGAAACCCTGCTTACAGTGTCAAATGTAGGATTGGCGCAAACATGATCTGGGATGCAGAAAAAAGTGGAAGGCTTACAAAAGACAAAACGATTGTTGAGCCAACTTCTGGAAATACAGGAATTGCTTTAGCTTTTACTGCTTCAGCAAGAGGTTATAAACTCATTCTTACAATGCCAGAATCTATGTCCATTGAAAGAAGAAGAGTTATGGCAGTGTTGGGTGCTGAAATTGTTTTAACAGAAGCTTCTAAAGGTATGCCTGGAGCAATAGCTAAGGCTAAAGAAATTGCAGAAAGTAATCCTTCTCAATATTTCATGCCAGGTCAATTTGATAATCCAGCAAACCCTGAAATTCATTTCAAAACTACTGGACCGGAAATCTGGGATGATTGCGATGGTGAAATTGATGTTTTAGTTGCTGGGGTTGGTACTGGAGGAACAATTACAGGAGTTTCAAGGTATATTAAGCAAGAAAAGGGAAAGAATATTACTTCTGTAGCTGTAGAACCATCTCATAGTCCTGTTATTACTCAGACAATGAATGGGGAAGAGGTTAAATCTGGACCACATAAAATTCAAGGAATTGGAGCAGGATTTATTCCTAAGAATCTGGACTTATCAATTGTTGACAAGGTTGAACAGGTAACAAATGATGAGTCAATCGAGATGGCTCTTAGATTAGCTAAAGAGGAAGGCTTATTAGTAGGAATATCTTGTGGTGCAGCAGCAGCAGCAGCTATTAGATTAGCTGAACAAGATGAATATGCTGGGAAAACTATTGTAGTTGTTTTACCTGATTTAGCGGAGAGGTATTTATCATCGATTATGTTTACTGAAGTGCCAAGCGGAATCATTCAAGAACCAGTCAAAGCTTAAATCTATTTTTCTCCAATAGTGATTCTGGCGAAATATACATAGCATCGCCATAAGAGAAAAATCTAAATTTTTCTCTTATGGCTTTTTTATACAAATCTAATAATCTTTCTCTCCCAATCATTGCACCTACTAATAGTAATAACGAGCTTTTAGGAAGATGAAAATTAGTTAATAATCCATCAACTACTTTAAATTTGTAACCTGGCTTAATTACTAAATCAACATATTTTGCTATGGGAATAAAGTCGTTAATTTCACAAGAATAACAACTTTCAAGTGCTCTTACACTTGTCGTTCCTATAGCAATTATTCTCCTATCTGTTTTCTTTATTCTTTTTATTTCCTCCACTACTTCCTTATTAACACTTACCCATTCTTTGTGAAGTTTTAAGTTAGTTAAATCTTCTTGATCAATTGGTTTGAATGTTCCATAACCCACATGCAAAGTAATTGGTAAGATTATTACCCCTTTTTTTTTTAGATTAGATAAAAGACTTTTGCTTAAGTGTAAACCAGCTGTTGGCGCAGCAACTGCGCCTGGATTAGTTGCATACTCAGTTTGATAACTGTTCTCATGAAAAGATTCTTCTTCGGAATTTTTTATATAAGGAGGTAGAGGTATTTCTCCGTATTTATCAAGAAGATCATTCATTGAGTTTAGATCAATTATGTTTTTCGGAAATTTAATAAATCTTCCTCCAGTTTCTTCATCAACTTCATCAACCATCAAATTAATATCTTTTGCCGAAGGAGATTTTAATTTCAATTTTCTATTTATTTTTAACTTTTTTGCTGGCTTTGCTAAACATAACCAAACACATTCATAGGATCTTTCTAAAACTAATAATTCGACTAATGTCTTGTTTTCTAATTCAACCTTTAACCTCGCTTTCATTACTTTAGTATTATTTACAACCACAAGATCGCCTTCTCTAAATTCATCTAAAAGATTCTTGGTAAATTTATTAGTTAAGCAGTCATCTTTTAAAACACTATTTCTAACTATCATCAATCTTGATTCATGCCTTATTGCAGAAGGTTTACTAGCAATTAGTGAAGGATCAAGAGTGTAATCATATGCTTCAAGCTTATGATCTCTTTCTTCATTATTAATTTGAGAAATCAATTAAATCTAAGATACAAGTGTCTCTGGCTCATTTTCAATTAGGAAGGCCAAGTCTTTTAAGAATGAAGCACCATCAGCTCCATAGATCACTCTATGGTCAGCTGTTAGATTTACTTGCATTATTTTTTTAACCGATATCGAACCATCACTATTAGCAACAACAGTTGGTTTCGATGATGCTATCGCTAAAATCGCTCCGGTACCTGGAGGTAGAATTGCGTCAAATCTATCAACTCCAAACATGCCAAGGTTAGATAAAGTGAATGTTCCCGTTGAATATTCATCAGGTTCTAATTGTTTTGATCTTGATCTTTTTACCAGATCTTTCCATTCCCTAGATAATTCAAATAAATCACTATTGCATGGTTCTTTTAATACTGGAGTTATTAGTCCGCCATCTTCCATCGCGACAGCAACAGCAATATTTATATTTTCTGGATAAGAAATTCCATTTTCTGAGAAACTTGAGTTAACTTGAGGATGTTTCTTCAGTATCTTTGCAACTGCCTTTACTAGTAAAGCAGTCATAGTGACTCCATTCTGTTTCACCTTTTTATAAAAATTATCTAATTTATCTGTTTCAATGGAATATCCCACCCTAAAACATGGGACATCCAAACTAGATTCCATGTTTTTATTTACCGCTTTTTGAAGAGTATTAAATTGAACGGTTTCTCCAGGCTTACCAAAGCTGTTTCCTGATGTTTCTGGTTTGCTTTCAACTTTTACATTTACACTAGGGATACTTGCAGGAGAACCACTCTCTCCTATCCATGGTATAGAGACAGGTTGGCCATTAGCTTTTAAAATATCATCGGCTTGAATTCTTCCATGAGGTCCAGATCCATGAACCTTTGCTAAGTCAACACCCATTTGAGAGGCAAGTTTTTTAGCTCTTGGAGATGCAATTATCCTTGAAGAAACATTACTAGTAGCAGCACTAATTTGGTCACTTTTAAAAGATGGTGCTGGCTTTTCGCTTTTCAAAACGACTTCTTCTTTTTTAATATTTTCAGTCTGAACTACTGATTTTTCTTCGATTTTATTGCTTACCAATTCAAGTTGGTCTGAAGTAGAGACTTCAGTCTGATTTCCTTTATTTTGTTCTTGAACAGAAGCTATCTCATCCTCATTTTCTACAATAAGACCAATAGTTTCTCCTACTGGCGCAGTGCTGCCAGCAGGCATTAAAACTGCCGCAAGATATCCATCTTGAAAAGATTCAACATCCATATCAGCTTTATCAGATTCAACAACCAATACAGATTCGCCTCTTTCAACCTTATCTCCTGGATTTTTTAACCATTCCACAATCTTACCCTCCGTCATAGTAGAACTCAAGGCAGGCATGAATATTTCGTGAGACATAAGAAAATTGTTATTGCATAAGTTTCAAGGGATTTTTACCAAACTTTCTAAAGTTTTATTATTAAGAACCCTTAAACTCTTGTTTTAATTATACGAAATCATGTTCACAGTGGGAACTCTTAAAACTTAAGAAAGTAATAATTTAGATCGACGACAATTAAGATTTTTTCAATAAAGATTTTTTATTAGAAATAAAATTTATTTCTTAATTTTTATCGATAGATTGAATAACTCCATCTTTCACAGTAATTGAGGCTTGCATTTTTTCAATCAGATTGTCGCCCACAGTGACATCGCAGAAACTATCAACTTGTCCTTGATCAACAATTTCATCCATCTTTAATTCGCGAACTTGACTCTGTTGTTGAAGTAGATTTCTTTTTTGTTCTTCAATTTCATTTCGTTTTGCTGCAACTTGTTGTTGCACCTGACTAACCTGTTCTTGAACCCTAGGATCTAATGGATTAACTGACTGGGATCTAATGTTGTTTACTATTTGCTGCCCCTCTTGTTCAAGTTGAGATAATTGCTGGTCAACGTTTGAAATTGCTTTGCTTAATTCTTTTTCAGCATCCTCCTTCCAAATTGGGGTAACTACAGCTTTAATAACTATTGAGCGTTTTATCGATATCGAGTTTTTTGTTTCCATAAAAAATAAAAATACCTTCTAAATATAGATAGAACAAATCAAATTTTCTTAATAAATTTATTTTCATACATATTTTCTATTTTAGATGAATATTTTTTTTCTATTTCTTTTCTTTTTTGTTTAAGAGTTTGTGTAAGCAAACCATTTTCTAAAGTAAAAGCATCTACAAAAAAACAATCTAATATTTGTTCTTCTAATCTTGCTCCTGATCGACTTCTAAGTAAATTATTGATTTGAGATTTAAAAAAGATACCAATATTCTTATTCAGGTTTAATTTTGATAAATCTTCTTCCAAGAACTTCTTTTTAACCAATTCAACATTTGGCACTACAAGGGCTGTTAAACATTTCTTATCTTGTCCCACTATTTGAACCTGATTGATAAATTCAGATCTAAGGATTTCGTTCTCTAGTGGATTTGGCTCTATATTTTCACCACTTGATAGCACTATTGTATCCTTGGCTCTTCCTGTAATAAAAAGAGAACCATTTGGTATTAGGAAACCTAAATCGCCCGTATCAAACCAACCATCTTTGGATAAAACATCTTTTGTAGCAGTTTCATTATTGAGATAACCTTTCATCACTTGTGGTCCCCTAACAAGAATTTTTCCGACTTCTCTGTACTTCAGAATCTTTTTTTTATCATTCACTATTTGGATTTCTGTAAATGCCAAAGGCTGACCGGATGATCCTCTAACATTTAATTCTCTTCTTCTACAAGTTAATACTGGACTAGTTTCTGTAAGTCCATATCCCACCAAAACATCTATACCTAAAGATTCAAAAAAAAGATCCACATGTTCTGGCAATGCACCGCCGCCGTTAATTGGAAATTTCAGTTTTTCGCCGCATAGTTGTCTAAGAATATTTGGCCACACAAAAATAGAAGACAATTTATGTAAAGGATATCGGCCAACAACAGAAGCCATTAATGGGATTTTAGATTTAAAAGTTATTTGATTGATATCTAAATTTCTTATCCTTCTTAGAGCTCTCTTGAAAATTGAACTATTGCTTATTAAAAACTTAATAAGTTTTTGCTTTTTAGAGGGCATTTTTTTTAATGCCTGAAAAAAACCATCATGTATTGCCTCCCATAGTCTTGGCACAGTCGCCATTACAACTGGTTTTATTTGGGTAATATCATCTTTCATAAATTTTGGAATTGTATAGTATTGAGAACAACCACATGAAAAAAAGAAGTATTCAGCACTTCTCTCATAAGAATGCCAGATAGGTAAAACACTTAATACAGAAGTTCCAGGTTCTGGATTAGCGATAGAGGCTAAATTTATTATTTGATGTAAAAAATTTGCATGAGTTAAAGGCACACCTTTAGGTTCTCCTGTTGTACCAGAGGTGTAAAGAATAGTAGCAACGTCATCAATTTTTGGATTAAATTTGTCAATAAAATTGTTTTGAGAATTTTCTTTTTCTTCTGCACTTATAAATTGACTCCAGCTGATTAAACTGTCAAATTGTTCATCTTCTAAATTGATTATAAATTTCAGTCTTTTTTTTAATTCTTCTTTATTGTTTAACTTTAGCCAAATCTCCTTAGATTGAACTATTAGGCCTACTGAATTAGAGTGCTTGATAATATACTCTAATTCTATTGAAGGCGAATTAATACCTCTTACTGCATTTATAGCTCCTAAACGCATTAAGCCTTGATCAGCAGCTAGCCATCTTGGAGAATTTTCAGATATTACAGTAACCACATCCCCTTTTACTAACCCATAATTTTTAAAAGCAAAAGAAACCTTTGTTATTAAATCAGCTAGATCAGAGTAAGAGTATTTCTCATTATATTTGCCCCTCAAATCGCAAACAGCTAAAGTGTCACCACATTTAATTTTTAAATTTTCCCAAATTTGGTCTATATGACTAAGTTTCTCGATAAAACCTCTATCTTTTGCAAATTTGTCTTTTTTAGAAAGAGGTTTGGCTGAAGGCCAATACGCTAAATCACTCATATTAAATTGAATTTGGAATTTTAATTTCTATTTTGATACAAATTCAAAATTAAATTCTTCCTGAATGATTTTTTTAACAATTTTCTTGACTTCTTCAATATTTAAATTTTTGTTGTAATCAATCATATTTGCCATATGACAATTCTCAATTCCGCAAGGTATGATTTTATTAAAATTTTCTAATTCACAGTCAAGATTTATTGAAAATCCATTTATCGTAATCCATCTTTTACACCCAATCCCAATTGAAGCAATTTTCTTATTTCCTATCCAAACCCCAGTAAAACCTTCTCTAGAGTGACAATCTACATTAAAAAATTTTAGAATTTTTATAATTATTTCTTCAATTTTTCTTAAATACCAATTTAAATCTTTATTAAAACTTTTCAAATCTAAAACCAAGTAAGTTACTAATTGTCCTGGCATATGACAGGTAACCTCACCACCTCTGTCAATCTTAAAAACATCGTACTTATCATCATTTAGAGAAAATAGTAAATTATCGTAATTAGATCCTTTACCCAATGTATAACAGAGTTGATGCTCCCCAATCCAAATAAAATTAGGGTTAGAGTCATCCAAAATCAATGCCTCCTGATATTGTTTTTGTAATTTATAAACATCATTGAAAAAAGAAATTTTATCAGGTTGTTTAATTATTGCTGTTCTATTAACCATATTTAAGTAGATTTAGAAAGTAAGTAAATATTTTTAGAATTGTTATGAAAATTTTAATCCATGGAAAGAATCTTGAGCTCACTGGAGCATTAAAACAATATACTGAGGCAAAGATAGAAAAAGCAACGCATCACTATAAGGATATCGTTAAAGAAGCAGACATACACCTTTCAATAGAAAAGAACCCAAGAGTCTCGTTCCAAACGGCAGAAGTTACTATTTTTGCGAATGGTACTGTAATTAGAGCTGAAGAAAAAACTGAAAATCTGTACTCAAGCATTGATCTAGTTTCAAATAAACTTTGCAGAAAATTACGTAAATACAAAGAAAGAAATAGTAATTCTATTCACAATAGTCAATTTAAAAATAAAGAGTCTTACCCAATCGAGGATGAGGGATCAAGCTTTTTCGATAAACCTTTATTCGAAGAGGGAAGAGAAGCTACTCTCCCTGAACCATCTATAAAAAATAAATACTTTGAAATGACTCCAATTTCATCAGAAGAAGCAAGGAAACAATTAGATTTGATTGATCATGATTTTTATGTTTTTCGAAATAATAAAAATAACGAACTACAAGTCATTTATAGGAGGAATAATGGAGGTTATGGCCTGATCCAATCTAAATAAATTTTAAATGCCCAAAATCGAATATGAATTAAACGAGAAAATTCATGCAATAATTATTAACCCCTATCTAACCTGGGAAGAATTCTGTATGAATTGCGATTTAATAAAAAAATATAATATCAAGAATATTTCTACTTCACTTAATTATTTAGCTGATTTGAAAAACTGTTTGGGTAATTACAGTGCAAAAATAAACGCATTTATTTCATATCCCTTAGCAGATTTGCCAGTTTCATTCATTAAAGAATTGGTTTGTTTCGCAGAAGATAAAGGCGCAAACGGAATTGAATATATTCCAAACTTTATGAATTTATCCAAAGGCAATTTAGAAACTTTCGCTGCTGAAATTGAGCAAGTTAAACTACCGGGATTACCACTTTCAATAATAATAAATAAATCAAAGATGCGACAAGAAGTTTTGTATAGTGCGATAGAAATATCTTTGGAATTAGGATTAAAAAATTTTCAATTAGGAGACGGGTTTGGGCCTTCTATCACATCAAATGATGCAGCAGAAATACTTAAAAAAATAGGCTCTCACAATCAAATCAAAGTTGTAGGTGGTATAAAAAAACTGACCCAAGTTATTGATTTATTTGATAATGGAATCAGTTCCGTTGGGACTTCTAATTTTTGCGAGATTTTTCAAGAAGTAAAAGTTATTTAAATGTCTGGTTCTGGTGAGTGCAAACTAGAAGGTCTTTGTATAAAAGCTTCTCCATTAGGCGAGAATGATAGATTAATAACTATTCTTACCGATGAGCAAGGAATTATTCGGTTAGCGGTACCTGGTGCTAGACGTCCAAAAAGTAGTCTTGCCGCAGCTACTCCATTAACATATTTAAGTCTGCAGATTTTTGGCAAAAGAAATCTTAAATCTGTACGACAAATTAAAATATTGAAAAGCTATTCTGGTCTAGGAAAAAATATTGAATGTCTTGCAGCAGCACAAGCAATAACTGAATTAACATTTTTATTGATAGGTAATAATGACAAGCAACAAAACTATTTACCTTGCGTTCTTGCACATCTAGATAGGATTTATTTATATGAAGAATCTGAAGAAAAAGATATTAAAATGCTTTCAATGAGTATTCAATCTTTAATCCATCTATTAGCAATCGGAGGGATAAATTTGCCAATTCATCATTGTTGTAAAACAGGAGAGCCAATTATACCGCCTTTAGGAAATTGGGAATGGAGTTGTTATTATTTACCAAATGAAGGGTTTTCATCAATCGAAAATCCTCATAGTTACCTAAAAATAAATGCATCTGAAGTTGCTTTATTACAGCGACTTCTATTCCCCGAATTACCAATAAAATCTAATGGAGAATTATTAGGACCTAGAAAAGTTTGGCTTAAAATATTATTCATAATTGAAACTTGGATTTCAACCCAATTAGAGAAGGAATTGTCTTCACTAAAAATGCTGAGGGAATTATATAGCTAGTATTTTACTGAGTCGTCAACAAATTTTAAAATTATGATCTTGGGGACTTTGGACTGTTAACTTAATAAATAGTTAATTAAATTATTGTGGTCCATATTGCCTGGTTGGGTAAGAAATCTCCTTTTTGTGGAAATGTAACTTATGGCAATTCAACCACTACAGAATTGAAGACCAGAGGACATAAAATTAGTTTTATTCATTTCGATAATCCCTCTAGTTCAAATTCATCAAAACAATTATTTCTGGCAAATGATCCTGAAGTAAGTCTCCCATATTTAATTAAATCCCAAGTTTATACGATTCCATCTCCAAGAGCAGAAAAAGAACTTAGGCTATCATTACAAAGATTAAAACCAGAAATCGTCCACGCTAGTCTAACTTTATCTCCCTTAGACTTTAGACTACCTGAGATTTGTAATGAAATTAATGTACCTCTCATAGGCACATTTCATCCAGCATTTGATGCAAATAACCGAAGTCTAACTGCAAGTACTCAACAACTAACATATCAATTATATGCTCCATCTCTAGCAAAGTTCGATAAAATAATCGTTTTTTCAGAACCACAGAAAAATGTTCTTGAGAAATTAGGAGTACCTAAAGATAAACAAATAATTATTCCAAACGGAGTTAATGAAAATATCTGGAAACCCTTGTGCGATAAAAATAAAAAATATGATCAAGTAAAAAACAAATTGGGAAGTGAAAGAATCTTTTTATATATGGGAAGGATTGCCAACGAGAAAAATGTCGAAGCACTTTTACGTTCTTGGCGACAAACTAAAAACAATAATTGCAAATTAGTTATTGTTGGAGATGGACCAATGAAGCCAACACTTGAAAATAGTTTTTCTAACCTAAGTAAAGATAAACTAATTTGGTGGGGCGCTGAATTAGATTTAAAAACTAGGATAGCTTTAATGCAAATAGCTGAAGTGTTCTTCTTACCAAGCTTAGTAGAGGGGTTATCAATATCACTTTTAGAGGCAATGTCTACTTCTACTGCATGTGTAGCAACAGATGCTGGAGCTGATGGTGAGGTTTTAGATAATGGCGCAGGCATTGTAATTTCTACTGATAATGTAGCCTCACAATTAAAAACTATCATTCCAATTCTGGTTGAGCACCCATCATTTACAAAAGATCTTGGGAAGAAAGCAAGAGAACGCATAATTGAAAGATATACGATTAAAAAAAATATCGATGTTCTTGAGAAAGTTTATTTAGAATTAAGACAAAATTTTAAAACTAATTAAACTCTTTACTTCGATTACTTGCTGAAATTATTGATTCAATTAAAGCAGACCTTAAACTCTTTTTTTCTAGAACTCTTAAAGCAGAAATAGTTGTTCCACCTGGAGAAGTTACCAAATTTTTTAGTTCAGAAGTAGTTAATTTTTTTTCTTTTATTAATTTGATAGTCCCCAATATCATCTCGATAACAAGTTCTTCCGAAAGTTTTTTTGGGAGCCCGCCGCTCAATCCACCATCACTCAATGCTTCTATAACTAAAGCTATTATGGCAGGACCTGATGAAGTTAACGCTAAAAATATATCAAGATATTCTTCAGTAAATTCAAAAACTTTACTAGTATTTTCAAATAATTTTTTAGTAATTTGTTTTTGATCCTTTGTAATTTTTTCTCCCCAAGCAATTCCAGTTATGCCCTGTCCAACTGTTATTGGAATATTCGTAACAACCCTCACACATTTATGGTTAGGAAATTTTTGGGTAAGTCTATTTATTGAAACTCCAGCAAGTATGGAAACCAACAAATTCTCTTTATTTATATTATTATCAAATTCATTTATTTCTTTAAGCTGCTGAGGTTTTACCGAAAGAAGCTTAACTTCACAATCCCAAAGTATTTTTGCGTCTTTAGAATTTGATTGATAAATATTTATATTGTATTTGTAATTTTTTTTTATATTTTCTAAACTTTTTTTTGAATTAACAACACAATAAACAGATTCTGGGTTGATTAATTTTTTATCTAATAATGGAGTTATTATAGCTTTTGCGATATTTCCAAAACCAATAACTGCAATTTTACAAGTCACAGTTTAATTACTAATAAGCACTTAACTTCGATTTTACCCAAGCTGGTTCTGGAGCAGTATTTTTTCCTAAACTATATTCAGGTATATTTCTTGCGGAGACATTTGAGGGAGAAGCTTCTTCAGGGAAAGAACTACTTACATTTACGCAACTTGGAGCAAAAAGAAAAATGCTTTCACCCACTCTTTCTTGATGTCCATCAATTGCATATGTACCCCCTGCAACAAAATCTACCGCCCTTTGAGCTTGATCTGGGTCCATCATTGTTAAATTAAGAATTACAGTTTTTCTCTCTCTTAATGCCTGAATTGCTTGAGGCATCTCATCGAAACTTCTAGGCTCCATTAGGCTTACCTCTGAGGAAGAATTTGAGATTCCAGGCATCCCTACAACTTTTGATGATTTATTGTTATTCATAAATTCAAATGGATTTGAATTGGTAAGGGCATTTGAGTTTTTTTGATTTTGCTTGAAATTATCTAGTTCGTCCTCTGATGAATAATCCAAATCATCGAAATCATCATCGAGATACTCATCTCCTGCGACAACTGCCTTTAATTTAGAAATAAGTGACACCTTTAATTCCTCTTGAAATTGATTACTAAGGTAAAAGAACCTTGAGCAATAAATCCATTTTTAAATGAATAAACTACCTATACCTAGATAACGTTACTTAAACCTTACGGCAAGTTTATCGATAAAATTTTTATAAAAAAATAATTAATTTTTTTATTTGGATCTATCTCCAAAGATTAATGTACCTAGTCTTAACCAAGTTGAACCAGAGTCAACAGCCTCTTCCCAATCACCTGACATCCCCATTGAACAATCCGGGAGATCGAGAGAATCAGCCAATGAACGACATTTTATAAACAACTCTGAATTTTCCCTAGAGCTAAGTCCTTTGGGATTTATAGTCATCAAACCTTTTAATATAATATTTTTGCACTCTTTAATTTCATTCCATTTTTCCATTAAAAATTGAGGATTAAAACCTCCTTTAGTAGGGTCATCACTAAACTTAACCTGTAACATAATTAGCGGCGTTTTCTTTTCTTCAAAAGAAATATTAGAAATTCTTTGCAGCTTTTGAAATGAATCAACCGAATGAATGTATTTAAAATTTTGAACTATCTTCCTTATTTTATTACTTTGTAATCGTCCAATAAAGTGCCATTGTATTTTTTTTAAATCTTTTAAGATCAATTGCTTTTCAAAGGCCTCTTGAAACTTACTCTCACCAAAATCATTCTGACCTATATTGTGAATAGTCTTGATTTCTTGACTTTTAAATCCTTTGCTAACTGCAAGGATTTTTACATTTAATGGGATTTTATTTTTTATTCTTAAATAATTTGAAGAGTCCACCTTTTATAAAAAAGTTTGTGTGAATAAATTCTCCCATTTAGCCAGCTCTTCAGATCCTATTCTTCTTGCTTTTTGAATGTTTAATTCAGCTTGATTTCGAGCATCTAGATAAGGAATGACTTCAAAAAAAACTTCTCTCTGTTTAACTTCCACCAAAAAAAACATCTTTTGTGCATACAAAGTTGCATAGATATCTCTTCCATCATTTCCAGGAGAAACTTGGTACAACATTCCAAATGTTGGGTGATTTAAATAACGCTCAGAACTCAAACTTAAATATTGTGTTATTTATATTGCACCATACAGTTTTCTAAGAAAAATTGCTATGCAAATAAAACATATCGATATTGAATTAACAATTAAATTGAGAGATCTCGAATGATGAAAAGTTCTAAATCTATTCATATCTAAAATAATTTTTTTCTTTGAGAGCAATGATTCTGCACCTTGATCAATTCTCAGAAATATATTTTGAAATAACCTTTCCACTAAAATTAATATGACATTAAATGATTTCTTAAATCCTAAATTTCGAAAATTTATTGATCTAACTGACACTGATTTAATAATATTTTGAAATTCTTCCTGTACTAAAGGAATAAAACGTAATGCGATTAATAATTGAAAAAGCCACTTATTAATTGGTAATCCCATTTTCCTGAAAGGATTCAGAAACCAACTTAATGCCCATACAATATCTTCTTGTAATGTAGTTAAAAGCATCAAATTAACACTATGAATAACAGTAAATATCAAAGTAGAGGTTTTTATCGCTAATTCAAAGGCTTTTCTTGATAGGTTATAAGGCCCAAAATTTATAAACCATATCTTGTGGGAAGGAATTTGCAACATATTCCATTTTGTAGAGTTTTCCACTACTATTCGCAGCTCGTCAGGATTTCTTAAGGCGTTATCTAGTGATTGAATATCAGAAGAAGCAAGTAATGATAAAAATCCAATTAATAATGATAAGCATAAGAGAAGGCACAATGATCTCCACCATACCCTAGATGGTAATAAACTTAAAAAAGTAATTAATAGTAAACAACCAACCAAACTTAATCTCCATATAGGCCCAGCCCAGATTGGAGTTATTAGAAATATCATTACTATAATTATTTTTAATCTACTATCTATTATTCTTAGCCAACTTCTATTGCCATAGACATATTGACCAACAGAAAATTTGGTAAGTATATTCATTAATCTTTTTGAATTAACTCAATATTTTCCCTGTCGACTTCTTTATTTAATGCTCTTTGCTGTTTTCCTCTCCAAAGCAAAATGAGAGGTGAGCCTTCAAATCCTAAATTTGTTCTAATTTGTTTTTCGATATATCTTCTATACGTTATTCCAAATAATTTAGGATCGTTTACAAAAAGTGTAAAAGTGGGAGGTTTGTTCTTTACTTGAGTACCGTAATAAATTCTTCCTTGCTTGCCACTTCTTTTTGTTGGAGGGCTTTTCCAACTAATAGACTCTTTAAGAACTTCATTTACCACAGATGTTGTGACTCTTCTTCTATGTTGGTCTACAGCATTAAGAGCATGCTCAAAAATATTTTCAACTCTTTGTCCGGTCAGGGCAGATATAAAAATCATTTTTGACCAATGTAAAAAATAAAGTTTAGATCTTAGTTCTTTTTCTACTTGATAAATTGTTGAACTATTTTTTTCTATAAGATCCCATTTATTTACAACAATTATACAAGCTCTACCTTGTTCTTCTATTCTTCCAGCCAACTTCTGGTCTTGATCAGTGACTCCATCTTTGGCATCTATAACCAATACACAAATATCGCTTCTATCAATAGATTTAAAAGCCCTATTTATACCAAAGAACTCGGTCCCGTACTTAACATTTTTCTTTCTTCTAATCCCTGCAGTATCAATAATTTTCCAATGTTTGTCACCTTTTTTAATAACTGTATCAATAGAATCAGTTGTTGTTCCACTAATATCACTAACTATTGCTCTCTTTTCCCCTACGATTGAATTAAGCAGACTAGATTTCCCAACATTTGGCCTGCCGATAATTGACATCATTATCATTTCTTCTTGATCCTGAATATTATTTTCAGGAAGTTCATCAATAACGAGATCTAAAAGATCTCCGGTACCTGATCCATGAATGGCAGAAACGGCTTGAGGTTCACCCAGTCCTAATTTCCAGAACTCTGACGCTAAGGATATTCCAAGAGTAGTCGATTCGCATTTATTAACAGCAACAATTGTTTTACAGCTTGAGTTTCTTAACCATTTTGCTATTGATAAATCACCATCAGTAACGCCTTGATTCCCATCTACCACCAGTAACGCGAGTGAAGCCTCTTCTAGAGCCAAGAAAACTTGTGTCCTTATCTCTGGGAGAAATTCACTATCATCATCAAAAACTAAACCTCCAGTATCAACTATTTGAAATTCCTTACCTCCCCAGGAAGCATTTTGATAAGTTCTATCTCTTGTAACACCAGGTTTATCAAATACTATCGCATCATTACTTTGGCAAAGACGATTAACTAAGGTAGATTTCCCAACGTTAGGTCTTCCGATAATTGCTATTGTAGGAAGAATCAATTCTTCTCTCCAAAGAAAGTAGTATCCATTACAACTATACCTTTAATAGAATCATTTACCTTATTCAAAAAAACTTATTTAATTTCTGGATCGCCAAAATGTCCTTTAGCTGGATTGAGAGGTGGTGAACAAGGAATTGGCATTAATCCATTATCTTTTGAAAAACAATCATTTTCAATCGCCCAATGAATCAACCAATTTACTGCCGTCGATCTTCTAGTTCTTCTTGGATAGAGTTCATTAATCTTATAACCTTTAAAATTAAGAAAATTTTTCAATCCCTGTTTATAGTCTTTTGGAATAGATCTAGTCAAATGTACAGAGGCTGGTCGCTCTGAAATGATTTGAGGAGCATTTTCAAATTTTT
>CACARV010000008.1 GCA_902535025.1 uncultured Prochlorococcus sp. | reverse complement strand
TTCTAAAGGAGTTTTCGAATGGATGATGGAAAAACCCAATGATTGGATAGGAAAAAAATAAACCTTTAACAATTTACATTTTTCTAGCTAAATTTTAAATTTTCTAAATTACTAATTTCGAAATCATAAACCTGGCAATTATTTTCTAAATCATTAACTATTGAATTTTTTAGAAGAGAATAATCTATCAACTTATTGAGTTTATTATTATTAAATTCCTTATTAGTCTCTCCAATAGCAAAAGCCAAAGCTCCCTCATAAGAAATACCGAATTTGGTTGTGTTGCAGTAAGTTCTAGTGAACTTGTTAGAAATCTTTTTAGTATACTTTTCAAGAGTTTTAGAGGAAGTATCTAATGAGTAAACTGGACTACTAAATAGAAAAAGCAAAGTTAAAGTGAATATCGCAAAAACTCTTTTGATCATAATATTTCATGAATTGCAAATTTAATATAGTTTAGAATTTAATTCTGCCGCCTATGTTTTATTAAAAATATAGAAATTAAAAATTCATAAACCAGAATAACTATTTCATATTTTTGATGATAAAAACTCTCTAAATGAGTATTTTATAGTTTGAATTTTTTTTGGTAGTTTTTTTAAAAAACGCCTAAATGCTTTTGGCATAATAAAAAATCAATATCAATAATTAATAGATAACAAATAATACATGGGAATTCAATAAATAATTATCCAAGAATAAGTAAATTAATTATTAAATATATAGATTGAGTTATGGAAATGTATTTGAAGATGAATTATTGTTTAATTAAGTATTAAATACAAAATTAATATGGCACTACCAGAACTTATTTATGCTCCCATAGATGGCGGAACAATTCATAGATATGAAATTAGTGGTGGCAAGAGAAAATTTTTAAGATTTATAGGTTGTTATTTGGGTCAATGTAATTTCCACAAAAATATTGATGATGCTTTTGATTACATAAAAAATTTGAAAGATTCACAAAATATACAAAAAATATGAAATAAAGATACCTAGATTAGACAGAGACTCAATAATTTTCGATAACTACATAATTATTGCTACAAATAATAGAGAATTTTCTTTTTATAAGAAATTGATTATTTACTTGGGTTATAGTTCCGAAAGATATATAGTCATTTAAAAAAAGAAATTAATTTATGGAAAACAGACAAATTAATTTTTTTAAATCAAAAGACTTTAATACCGTTCTTAAGCCATTTAAAAAAGGAACAGTAGTAAAAATTGACTCGTTTGATATTAGAGAAAATCAAAAAGAATTAAATATAGGTTTATTTGGTTGGTATGCAATTTGTCCCTCTAAAGAACTAAGAAAAAATAAGCTACATTATTTTTCACTATATGATGAGCCTCTTGTTCTTTATAGAGATGAAAATAAAAACGTTAGGTGTATTAAAAATATTTGTCCACATAGAGGGGCCTCCTTTTTTGGAGGGACATTATCAAATGGAGTAATAACCTGCCCATATCATGGAGCTAAGTTTTCATCTGGAGGAAGTTGCCAAAATCTCGACAGAATAACATGTCGCCACATAGTGGATAATAACTACGATAACTACGCCAAAAGAATTCATTTATCTCAATACAAAACATCAGAAAAAAATGGATATATTTTTGTACATTATTCTAAAAAATCTGAGACTGATTTAAATAATATAAGTGAAGATACACCTATAGACAACTACGAATTACATGAAAATGGCTTTTCTCACAAGGATTATGTCTTTGAGGAGGTGTTAGTTGACTTCAAATGTGATTGGTCAAGGATTATTGAAAATCACCTAGATATTCTTCATATCTTTTGGGTTCATGGCGATACAATCCCTGATAAAGATGTGAATAAAAACGTACTAGTTAGTTTTAACCAGAAAATTAATATTAATCCCAAATACATTGAAAGTATTTATTATTACAAGAATGACCCTACAAAAGAATTTATTCGGATAAAATATATACCTCCAGGTAGGATATTAATTTACAAAGGCGATCCTTCCTCATCAAGATATTTACAAGTTTTAGATCATATTCCTCTAGGAAATAACAAAGCACGTGTAATAGTGAGACATTATAGGAAATTTCTACAAAATAAACTTCTAAATAACCTCTTATTATTTAAAGAGACTCAAAAAAAGATTTTTTATAAGATATTCGATGAGGATTATATGATTTTAAAAACGCAAACATATAATCACAATATGGGATTTATAAGTAAAGATGAAATAAAATTATTAGGAGAGGACAGAATAATAAATTACTTTTGGAAATGGTACAAGAAATCTGAAGATAAAGATGAACCTTGGAAAAATATCAATAAAGATCAAAAGTTCTCTGTATATGACGAAATCATATTGAAATATCCTCCAGAAATAAAGAAATTAGAAATTAGAAATAATATAGACATCATTAGAAAAACATTTGTAAGATTTGCTGCTCCTCTAATATTTTTATTATTAATAATTTAATTTATGAAGAAAGTAAATAGACCTTCATGGTTGAATTGGCTTTACCTTTTTATTTTTATTTTAAGCTCAATTCAATTGCTCATATTTTGGAGTAATAAGTTTTAGTGGTAAATAAATTTTGGTTTGAGGCAAAGAATATAAATTGTTTTAAGAATGGTTTTAAAGTAATTAAAGATTTAAATTTAAAGATTGCGTATTCAGAGAATGTTGTATTAATTGGACCAAATGGTTCAGGTAAATCATCTTTAATAGAAGTAATCAATAGAAACATTTACCCTTTAATAACCAATGAATCAAAACTCAAAATATTTAACAAAGAACTTATAAATATATGGGAACTAAGAAAAAGAATAAGTACCGTAAATAATGACATTAAAAATAGGATTAATCCAAATCTAAAAGTTTTTGATTTGATTCTAAGTGGAATTTATGGAGGATATTGTTATACAAATAATAAATCTGAAAGAGATCATCACCAGGTGGAAAATATCATAAAAATAATGGATATATCAAATTTAACTAAAAAAAAATTTTCATATTTATCAGATGGAGAAAAACAAATTTCACTTATAGCTAGAGCTTTAATCAAAAAACCAGATATCTTAATCTTAGATGAGCCAATTGCTAACTTAGATTATAAATCAAAGTTTTTTGTAATTGATAAGATTAATGAATTATCAAAATTAAATTCCAAAATATTATGTGTAACCCATAATATTTCAATGATTACAGAAATCTATGATCGGGTCATAATGCTAAAAGATGGTGAGATATTCGCTGATGGATATCAGAATAAGGTTATCAATAGTAAAAATCTTAATAAGTTATATGGGATTGATGTAGAGATAGTTAACAGAAATGGATATTGGACTTTAAACAGATTATCTAAATAATAATAATAATAAAAATGGCTATCCCAATAGCGAGAAAAATTAATTTTTTACTTTCAAGAAATGAAGATGATTTATTTTTAAATGAGGAAGAACCACATTTAGAGCAAACAATCTTGCCTCCTAAAGATCGATCTGAAACGAATGAAGAACTTCCACATTTAAAGCAGACTCTATTCAAGTTCATGAGAAATAGTAGGTTTTTATAAATCTATTTAAATTATATTCTTAAACAATTTGTAAAGAAAAACATCAAAGCAAAAAATGATAATGAGAATCTGTTGCAATAAGTATTGATATAGTGCATAATTGATATTAATTCTCATTATCAAATTAAACTTAATGAATTTCCATAGTTATGGAGAATCTCCTTCAAAATTAGTAAGGATAATAACTGGACAATCCGTTTTAATAGACCCTTCATCCCGTCCAAAAGGTACATGCTTAGAAGTTGAGAGTGGAATAGCCAGAGTTTATTGCCCTTGTGAAGAAACTGAAGGCATGACACTTGCATTTTTGCAATCAGGTGATCAATTAAGAACTGATCTTTTGTGTAGTGAAGGTGTCTGTGTTGAAGCGCTTACAGATTTGTCTTTTCATAGCAATGTAAATATTGATGAGAATATAGGATACGATTCAGTTAATGAGTGGACATTGCAACTTCTCAGAATTAGACACTTAGGGAACGCCGAGCAAAGATTACAAGCTTTATTTTCGATATTAGTAAATCGTTTAGGAAGAAGATGCGGTCAATGGTGTGAACTGCCTTTTAGACTAACTCATGAAAGGATTGGTGAATTAATCGGTTCAACACGCGTAACATCAACAAGATTAATTTCAAAATTAAGATCGTCTGAGTTATTAATAGCACCAATCGGAACTCAAACAGTAAGCGTTGCCCCTTCTTTTATTGAAACATCACCATTATAAAAAATGAAGGACTCACAATCAATAACAAACAACTTGTTAATGGAAGTTGATACATTATCAAATAGACTCAGAAATATAAAGGAATCTTTCAAGGCTACTCATAACAAAGCATTGAAACAAAGGTTGTTTTCTGAAAACAAAACTATTTTTAAGAGAGTAAATGAAATTTCTAAAATAGCTGAGCTCTTAAATAAAAAAAACAAAAACACAATAAATTTTTCTAATTTACTTGTTGAAACAACCAAAAGGACATTAAATGAAAATAAATTCGAAAATAATTTATTTTTTCTTTAAATCACTATCTATCAACAAGATTGCTGAAGGTTGATTAGACGCAAACTTTACTTTTCCAAGTATGTTTGCAAATTCATCTTCTGATTTTGTTTGAGCCTCTACAATTGGATCTAAAAATACGTTGGTTCTTGTATCTGATATTCTTTCCGAAATGGAATAAAGTTGTTGTAGAGAAGAAGTTAGATCAGCTTCCATGTTGAAAGAATAAGAAATTAATTCCTCAATTGAATCCCATGCTTGAACTGGTGCAGGAAGTTCATCTAATTTTACGCTTTGTCCTCTTGCGATTAAATAATCTGCAAATTTTTGAGCATGGTCCATTTCACCTTGTGATTCACTCAAAAAATGTGAGGCAAAACCATTCAAATCACGCTCCTGAAACCATAGGTATATGGAAAAATATTGAACATTTGCATATCTTTCCATTGTTAGATGCTCAAAAATATTATCCAATAAGCTATTGTCCATTGGTTGAGCTACTGCTCTTCCCGATGGGCCATAATTAAGTATTTTTTTTGTCTTTAAATTATTTTCATTCATTATTCAAAAAACAACTATTAAAATAATACAACATTTTGTATAAATTAGTAATTAATTAATCCTTTAAATAAAATTTAATAATATGATAATGAAAATCAATCGCAATACTATAAATGAATTTAGAGTACAGTTTTTCTGAACTGCTATTAACTAATAAAATATATATCAGTAAAAAAAAGAAATGTAAAAAGAAAAAATGCTCAAACTGGAAGGGGGGGAAGTGTAATTGCCTATAATCAAGTTTAAATATAAACCTTATGTGCACCAGGATATAAAAAATAAAAACTATCTTTATTTATAGAAAGAAAACATTTATCACCATTATTAAGGAGATTATTAATATTAGTTCTAACCCTCAAGATGTTGTCATTAATAGATACTTTGTAGATAAGATATTCTCCAAGAAATTCTTTAGATATTACAATTGCATTACCAGATTCTGATTTTTTTATTGAAATAAATTTAGGGGAAATTGACATTTTTTTGATATTAGTATAATTTAATAACTCTGAATTATTAATTACTCCTAAACAAGACATAATTGAATTACCATATTTCTCGAGTTTAATAATATTATTTCCCAAAATAAAACTACTAACAAATAGGGTCTTCGGATTATTTAGAAGATTAATTGGTGTATCAATTTGATGAATTTTACCTTCATTCATAACGGCAACTTTATCACAAATTGACATTGCCTCTTCAGGATCATGAGTAACCATCAATCCGCTCGCATTACAACCTCTTAGGATATTGGGCAATTCACTCCTCAATTTAAGTTTGACATGCATATCAAGACTACAAAAGGGTTCATCTAATAAAATAAAATTTGTACCAGGAGCTAGAGCCCGGGCAATTGCGAGTCGTTGTTTTTGGCCTCCAGACAGTTCATGTGGGTACCTATCTACAAAACTATCAAGGGCCACAATATTTAATAAATAGTCAACTCTAGATCTATCTTTTTTATTTTTCAAACCAAACATCACATTTTGCATAACTGTTAAGTGAGGGAAAAGTGCATAATCCTGAAAAACCATCCCGATATTCCTTTCCTCAGGGCTAAGAATTTTATTATTACTTGAAATTTCCTTATTATTTAAAGAAATTTTTCCTTTAGATGGATATTCGAAACCAGCTATTAGTCTTAAAAGAGTCGTTTTCCCGCAACCAGAAGGACCAAGCAAACCTAATAATTCGCCGTTTTCAATTTTTAGGTTAATTTCATTTAATATCCAATTTGAATATTCTTTCTTATCATATTTATGATGCAGATCATCAATTATTAAGGCATCATTTTTCACAAAATTCTTTATCCTTAAAAAATTTAAATTAGCAGAAAAAATTAACCTAAAATATCTTATGTATCATTTTATACACCATTTATTTTTGAAATTTTATGAGAAAGTCTGAAAGGGCAGAAATAATACGAATGGAACTAAAAAAGCTATATCCATCGCCCCCAATTCCTCTTGATCATACAAATGCATATACATTACTCGTGGCTGTAGTTTTAAGTGCTCAATCAACAGATAAGAAAGTAAATGAATTAACAAAAAGCTTATTTAATGTTGCAGATAATCCAGAAAAGATGGTTAAGCTAGGTATCAAAGGAATTTATGAATATATAAAATTTTTAGGTCTATCTAATCAAAAATCAAAGAACATCTTTAACCTATCTAAACTCTTGATTGAGAGGCACAAAAGTAAAGTCCCAAATTCTTTCGAGGAGCTTGAATCTCTTCCAGGAGTGGGCCATAAAACAGCATCAGTTGTAATGTCTCAAGTATTTAAAATCCCCTCCTTCCCAGTTGATACTCACATACACAGGTTGTCACAAAGGTGGGGCCTATCAAATGGAGATAGTGTAATTCAAACAGAAAAAGACCTAAAAAAAATATTTCCTATTAATGATTGGAATACATTACATCTGCAAATAATCTTTTATGGAAGAGAATATTGTACCGCAAGAGGTTGTGATGGGACAAAGTGTTATTTATGTCGTAAACTTTATCCCAAAAGAAAAAAGAAATTTATATGTAAAAAGCCTTAAAAAATTTATATAATTATTTAATTAGCTTTTAATCATGAAAATTGCAATTACTGGTGCATCAGGGAAAACAGGTTATAGAATTTCTGAAGAGGCAGTTAGGAAAGGATATAAAGTAAGGCAAATAATTAGAAAAAACTCAAAAGTTCCAGAAGGATTAGAGAATTTAGAAACAATTAGAGTTTCATTAGATAACAAAAAAGAACTTGATAAAGCCTTTACAGATATTGATGCTTTGGTAATTGCCACTGGTGCGAGAGCTTCAATAGATTTAACCGGTCCTGCAAAGGTTGATGCATTAGGAGTACACAGGCAATTAGAGAGTTGTAAAAGGGTTGGCATTAAGAGAGTTATTTTGGTTAGTTCTCTTTGTACTGGTAAATTTTTACACCCATTAAATTTGTTTGGTTTAATTCTTATTTGGAAGAAAGTAGGCGAAAATTTTCTGAGAAATTCAAATTTAGAATGGACTATTATTAGACCCGGAGGATTAAAGGAAAACGAAGATATTAAATCAGAAAAAATAAATTATTCAAAGGAGGATACTCAAATCAATGGGTCAATTCCAAGAAGATTAGTAGCGCAATGTTGTATAGATTCTTTAAAAAACAAAGAATCCATAAATAAATTAATAGAAGTAACAAGTTCCAATGATAATAAAAAGATATCTTTTAAAAAAGCTATGCAAATGATTTAAAAAATGTAAATATATAAAATAAAACAATGAAAATAAACCCTAAAATTGACGCATTACAATTAATGCTTACTGATTTAAGAACTAGAAATGAACCCATAAGACATAAAGCGGCATTTAAAGGCTGTCAACCAGAATTTCAAAATCTTGTTTCAAGGTTGATAAAGCAGTTAGAGGAAGAATTGGTTTCTGAAAAGCTCACTAATCGTGATAGTTAAAAAATTTAGATTACTTAAATAAAATCAAATTATCTAATTTTGCTTGTTCTGATAATTCATCATAACCTCCAAAAAATTTATCATCCAGAAATATTTGAGGAAAAGTATTATGATTACTTTTCATCTTTACTTTTTGAAAGCTTTCATCATTTTCTATTGAAGTAACTTCATGAGGAATAGATAAAGAATTAAGCAACCTAATTGCTCTTTTAGACCAAGGGCAATCCTTTAAAATATAAACTTGTACACGTGATTGATTTGCAATTAAATCATTATTTGAGATATTGATAATTTTTTGTTCAAAACAAACTAATAATATGTCTGTTCCTTTTTTCACAATGCATCCCTCTTCAAGATGGCCGCCATAAACGTTACATCCCTCATCTGCGAAACTCAAATGAAGATGTACATCTCCTTTATTAAAATGACCATTAAGAGATACTATTTCTAGATTTCCTTCAAATTTATTTATTTTTTGATTCCCTGGGCATTGAATACATACTTCTTTAAGATTTCCCACTACACCTGAGACATAACCGTATAAATTATTTTTAAAAGAATATTCTTTAATTGACTTTATTAAATCAGATTCTGGAGATAGCTTTAGGCTATGGGGTTGCATTAGATATTATTAATAATTTTTTAATATAAAACATAATGAATCATAAAGAAAAGTTGATTTCATAATCTTTAGGATTCTGATTTAAATTGAAATTTAGAAACTAGAAATTAACAAATCATGATTAGTTTTACGGAAAATTTAAGCTTGTTGAGAGTGTAATATATTTTTTACACGAAGAAATTAATTTCTTACTTAGAAAAAATCTTAAGAAATGTCCATAAATATTCCTAACTTACTATCAATATCGCGCCTTTTCCTTGTATTTCCGTTAATCCTTTTTTTAGAAATTAATAGACCTTTTTATGTTTTTATATTGATAATTGTTGGAGGTTTAACTGATTATTTTGACGGGTTAATTGCAAGGAAATTTAATCTTAAGACCAGATTAGGAGCTATCCTTGATCCCTTAAGCGATAAAGTATTCTATTTAATTCCGTTAACCTTCCTTTGTAAAAATAATTTAATACCTTTTTGGTCTTTGTCATTAATTTTATTTAGAGAATTAATTATTTCTAGCCTGAGGAACTCTACAAAAGACGGTTTGCCAGCATCTATGTTGGGTAAATTTAAAACATTTTTCTTTTTTATTTCAGTAATTACCTTCTTTACACCCTTAAAAATAAGCTTATTGAATAATTTGGCTTTAATTTTTTATTGGTTAGGATTCATCCTGACTTCTGTGACTTTATTAGGCTATTTAAGAATTAAAAAGAATTTGATCTGAATTTTCATCAAACTCCTCACTCTTTTTATTATTAAAGTCTTTCAAAAAACTATCCTTTAAACCATTAAGTAAATCAAAAGTTGGCATCCATTCTAAATCACGTTTAATCTTCGAGATATCAGTTTGATAATGATTTAATCTAATTGGAAATCCCTTTCGTGATTTAGGATCTAATTTTTGATAATCAAATGTTCTTAAAGAAATCTCATTTTGGTTTAATCCAAGAACATTTGCGCAGAAATAAATTAAACCCTTTATTGTTACTCCTTTTTCACCTGAACAGTTGTAAATATTATTTTTAGAATTTTCAAAATTCATGCACCTAATCATTACATCAGTTAGATCCGAAACATGCCCTAACTGGGTGATTAGAGACCCATCTCCAGGAATTGGTATAGATTTTTTCGTAAATAATCTCTCAAAAAACCAATTTTCAATTTTATTATAATTTCCTGGTCCATAAATATAAGTGGGTCTAAAACTTGTAAAAGGAACTTTTTGGTTTGTCAACCAATTTTCTGTTTCAAATTTTCCTTTGTGTCGACTATTTTTATCAATCGGATCATCTTCAGATAGGGGCAGTTCGCAATTATCTTTATAAACTCCTGCAGAGCTGACATAGATATATCTCTGGAAAGAGTAATCTAAATTTTCTATAAGAAGTTTCGTTTGTTCTAGCTCTCGTCCCGAAATGTCGTAGATAAAATCGTACTTTTCATGTTTCAGTTTTACTATACTTTCTAAATTATTCCTATCACCTTTAATTAGATTTGTTTTTTCAGGATTAGCTTTATTACCTCTTGTGAAAATATCAATTTCATGATTTTGGCTTAATAATTTTCCAACCAGAGACTTGCCAACAAATCTAGTGCCACCCATTACAAGAATTTTCATATTCAAAAAATATTTAACTGAAGTAGTAATCTTAAATAGAATTACATACTGAATAGTACTACTAAGAAGTAATTAATGAAAAGGATGATTCTATGGAACTAATACCAGCTATTGATTTAATGAATGGTAAGTGTGTAAGGCTTTTTAAGGGCGACTTTAATACTAGAAAGGACTTCACAAAAGCACCTCATGAGCAGGCTAAATTTTGGGAAAGCGAAGGAGCAAAATATATACATATAGTTGATTTGGATGCTGCAAAAACTGGATTACCAACAAACGATAGATCAATAAAAGAGATAGCGAAAGCAGTTAACATACCTATTCAAATAGGCGGGGGTATAAGGTCTCAAGAAAGGATAGAACAATTATTTTCTTATGGTATTGAGAAAGTTATCATGGGAACATCTGCAATAGAAAATAAAGAATTAGTTAAAGACTTATCAAGTAAATTTCCTGGAAAGATAATTGTTGGGATAGATGCAAAAGATGGAAAAGTTAGTACAAGGGGGTGGCTTGAGCAATCTAATATTTTAGCAAAAGATTTAGTAAAGGAATTTTCTTCATTTAAGATCGCTAGTTTTATTGTTACGGATATAAATACAGATGGGACGTTAGAAGGAACAAATGAAGAATTCATAAACAGCATACTTGAAATCACAGATATTCCAGTAATAGCCTCAGGAGGTGTTGGTTCGATTTCTGATTTATTATCCTTAGTTAAATTTGAAAATTCTGGGCTCTTTGGAGTAATTGTAGGTAAAGCTCTATATGAAAATAAATTTACAATATACGAAGCAAATAATGTATTGTCATCAGAGAGACTAACTGACTTTGATATAAACAACAATTTCTACGCATAAATAAGGATAAAAATTGATTTAAGGCTGGTATTTGCAGTAATTGTTAGTTAATTTTGTATAAGATATAAGAAATTTAGTCTTGGAATTAATTTCAAAAAAATCGATATTAATTATTGCTCCAAGCTTAATAGCAGAATCTTTATCGCTTAAATTAACATCACTAGACCAAAATTTAGACATTAATTTTAATAATGAAATAGGTGATAAAACTCCGGATTTAGTTATATGGAATGTTCTTAATTTTCAATCAGAAGATCTCATAAGGTTAGAATTATTAAAATTTAGAGAAAGATATGATGAGTCAAAATTTCTATTAATACTATCTGGTGAACTTGTTTATGAAGCCAAGAAAACTCCATCTTTAAATTCTGAAGGTTTTCTTTTAAATCCCAGTGCGGAAAAAGTTCTTGAATCAATTGATACCATATTAAATGGTGGAAGGGTATTTGATATTGAAAATAATTCTAGGGTTCAATTAAAAAAAGATAAACCTCTTTCTTTTAGCCAAAAAATACTTACTTCAGGTCTTAAACAAATAGATACTGAGATTAACTATATATTCAAATATGTTAACTCTGATTCGACTCCAGAATTTTATAAATTCATTTTAAAGGGAAGATTAAGAGAACTTATTACTGCAAAATCTTTTCTAATTTTCTTATGGGGCAATTCACTAGAACTTTATACAGAGGCAGTTTACACTGAAGATAAAATTAATCTTGAAAATAAGAACACTGTATTCATTAAAGATAAAAACACTACAGAAATATGGAATTTAATTTTAGATAGACTAAAAGAAAGGTATAGCTCAACTAACTTACAGGTTGAATTTAATAATTCTTCAATAATTCTATCTGGGATAAAAAAAGAATTCATTTCACGACTAATATGCAAAATGTTAGATGAGTTGGATAGTTTAGTAAAAAATATCAAGGAAAACTATAAGGAGAAAGATTTTAAAGATGACTTAAATTCTCTCATAAAAGAACTTAAAGTTAATACCATTTCAAATATCACAGACAGCTATTTTCGATTAAAAAAAGGAAACGAATCTATTTCAATAAATGATTTTATTTATAGTGAGGTAAGTTGCGAAGAGATAGATAAAGAATCACATGAATCATTAATGTTTATTGAGCCAATCATTAAAAATGAAGCTCTTGACTATGATGGGAAATTACTCCCTCTGTATGAAACGGAATCGTTTTTGATCCTTGAAAATATAATTTCAAATTGGACAATAAGGAACTGTAATTTATTAGCTTCTGAAATCTTTAATATTTGTTCTTCATGGCCTGAATTAAGAACTGTACTTATAAATTCCGAATTACAATCAACAAGGAATTTTGAAAGATTTAGAAATAATATTAATAACTATAATCGCTGGCATGACAATATTTATATGCCTATCTACTTGTATGAGAGTAAAAGAGAATATATTGATATTATCGATAAAAAATTTACCCGTTACTTTAAAAATGAAAATAGGGAGAAAGAATTAGAGAATCTAGAATGGCTACAAAAACAAGTTACATTGTTAGTTGAGATAAGAGATGCCGTAGCACCCCAGTTAGAAATTGCGGTAAAATATATCGGTAATCTTTTCGTAACTTTCCTTACAAAGGTCGTTGGCAAAGCTATCGGTTTAGTGGGTAAAGGAATCCTACAAGGATTAGGAAGATCAAGTTCAAAGTAAGTTTTTAAACTTCAATGAAAATAATTCAATGGATCCTAATAGCATTAATTTTCTTAAGTCCATATAAAACAAATGCCTCCAGAGATACTAATAGCTATGATGGCAACATCTTTCCTATATATGCAGGAAATGGAGCTATAGTTCCTCCCCAGACAACCCTTCAGGAATCATTAAAAAACAAAAGAGTCTCAGTTTTATTTTTTTATCTTGATGATAGCTCTGATAGTAAAGCTATGGCTCCGATAATATCTGGTTTAGATTTGATATGGAGAAATAATATAGATATCATTGCTCTGACTACTGATGAATTACAGGATAAAGAAAAGTCTAATCTTCCAAATGAACCTAATTATTATTGGAATGGATTAATTCCACAAACCATTATTATAAACAGTGATGGTGAAGTTAAATATGATCAAAATGGAATGATTAATATCGATGAATTAAACAAAGTTATAGGAGAATTAAAAGGGATTGATATACAAGATACAACATTTTCTGTAGAAAGTTTTAATGAATACAACAGTATTATTTCTGAAAAAAAAATAAAAACAAAAATTAATTAAAAAAATGATATTAATAAATATCCTCTTGGTTCTTTTAATTTTTTTAATTATTTCAGATTTATGTATTAAAAACTCACCCAAATCAAAGTTAAATCTGGTACCTGTAAATTACAAAATCAAAAAAAAGGATGGTTTAAACGAATTAATTATTAATTTAAAAATAACTAATAAAAGTAAAACCAAAGAGACGATGGTATCTAATGTAAATTTTGAATTAGATTTTTTTAAAAGTAAAGGTAACGAATATTACCAAAATTTCAATTATCAAGAAGATATTTATATATATGAAAATAATAAAATTAAGAATTTAAATAATTACTGGCCAACAACAATTATCAAGTCAAATTCAGAATTATTTGTGAGAATCATATATAAATTTAGTAATAGTAATTTAAGAAAAAAAATAAAATATCTTTGGTTAAAAGTATTTTGGGAAAACTATGGACATTTTGGTATTTCAAATAATGTGGATTGTTTGTTAATTAATTTAGATGGTCAAAAACAAAGGCCAAAGGAAGTTTTTGAAATTTCTTTAAACAATAAATATAAAGCTTTTGCTATCAAAACTGATTTACTTGGTTGCTTTGATAACCCAATAAATACCGTAATTGAATACTGCAAAGGAATTATAGAAAAAAATGATATTTTAACAATAGGTGAGAGTCCGTTAGCGATTATGCAAAATAGATATATTTCCCCTCAAAATTTAGAATATAGTTTATTTTCGAAAGCTTTATGTTATTTTTTTCACCCTACAAGCAGTCTTGCAACAGCTTGTGGCATGCAATTATTAATTAATAGAATTGGAGTCACAAGAATAACCTTCGCACTATTTGTTGGATTTCTCTTTAAATTAGTTGGTATTAAGGGTATGTTTTATAGGTTAACTGGTTCAGAATCATCTCTCATTGATGATATAAGCGGTACAGTCACGCCTTACGACAAGAGCATTGTCATGGGTCCTCTCTATGCAGATTTATTTTGTAAGGAGGTATCGAAATATCTAAATATAGATGTAGCTGTAGTCGATGTTAATGATCTTGGAGGTGTAAAAGTTATAGCTAGTTCAAATAAAAAAGTAAATAAAATACTCAAAAGAAACTTAATATCTAATCCAGCTGGCAATGGAGATGAAAAAACCCCTATAGTATTAATAAGAGAAAAAAGTAAATGAAAAAAGATACCTCTTATTCTTTTCGATCTAAAAAAGGAACGGAAGTAATTTTTGAAGAACTCCATATAAGGCACATCAATCTTTTAATTGATATTAAAAATAAGGAATTGAATAACTGGTTTTTAAAGATGGCAATTATTAACACCTTTGATGACTTAAAAATTTTTTTAAATAATCTCAAGAAAAATAAAAATAAATGCATAATTGCTATATCTGGAAACGAAATTATTGGTTATTTGAATATTTTTCCTTTAAACAAAAAAGAGACTTGCTTAAAAATATCTAAACCCAAGTTGATTAACAACAATTGTTCTTTAACAGATAAACAATTAACTTTAGGATTGATAAAAAAATCTATCTCAATAAAAGACATTAAAACTTCAAGTTGGATAATTAACGCTGATATAAATAATGTTGACCTCATATCAACTTCAAGAGAACTAGGCTTTCAGCCTCTTGGAGAGATAATCCTTTGGGATGGTCATAATCTAAATAAATCTGTAAAGCAAAATAGCAATACCTATTCATTAATTAATGAATTCCAAAACATTAGTAAACAAAATATATTAAAAATAGTGAATTTCATAAGATCAAATCAATCTCCCTTAATAAGAAATATTTTAGATTTTGATCAAGACGACATTCTTAAAAGAAATAACTCTAAAAGTGGTGCCTTAATATATGAAAATTCAGTTTTATGTGCAATTTTAAAAGATATAAATTATCAAAACGAAGAAATTTATACTTTAACTATAAGTAGATATTGGGATAAGAGATTCAATCATATTTTAAAAGAATTTATAAAAAGATTTTTTGAAAAATCTCCTTTTTCATATTTAAAAACTTATAAAGAAAATTCCCAATTAAATCTTTTTCTCGAAGAATGTAATCTCAAAGAAAAAAATCAAGAAATTATTCTTATCAGGAACACAATAGTTAAGAACGAAGCCAAACAAGTAAATAAAATAAATCAATCTTTGGAATCAATCTTTGAAAAATTAAGTCCACAAGGTAATCCATATCCTTCTCCTTTTCCATTAAAAACAAAGTGAAATTTTGCAAACCCAAACCCAAATCAATTTTGAGTTTGGATATAGGAACCAAAAGAATAGGATTAGCTTATTGTGATCCCCTATGCATAACATCAAACATACTTCCGGCAGTAAAAAGGTTTGAAAATAATCAAGAGATTAAAATCATTAGAAATTATATAAATGAATTAAATTTGACTGGGTTTATTGTTGGTATTCCACTAGATGAGGAAGGTCAAATGACCACTCAAGCTATTGACTGTAAAAATTACGGTCAATTACTTTCAAATGAATTAAAGCTTCCATTTTCTTACGTCAACGAACATAGTTCAACTTGGGAATCATCAGATAGATTTGGAATAAGAAAAGATAAATCCGGATTGATTGATAGCTTTTCAGCAAAAATAATACTTGAACAATGGATCGAAGAGGGTCCTGAATTAAAAGAAATAGCTGGTAAACGTCAGATAAAATATTAGTATTAAAAAGGATAGATAATTTTTAAATGAAAGAAGCCAACTCAAATGATAATTATGATGCACAGACTCTTTTACTAAATGACTCAAATGGAAACGAGCTATTTTGTTATCTTGAACAATTAGTAAGTGTTGAAGGCCAAGAATATGCTTTATTAACACCAGTTGATACACCAGTAAGTCTTATCAAAATAAATGAAACAGGTGAACCTGAAATAATTGAAAAAATAGATAAAAATGAACAAATACTAAAAAATGCTGAAGCTGTTCTTCAAGAACATGATTTAAGACTCATCAGATCAGCAGTTACACTTACAGTATCAGGAGAACTAGAAGAACCAATTTACGATGAATTAGAAGAAGACTACGTCGATGATGATAGTGAGAGTTATGAATTGCTTGTTAACTTTAATCTTTTTGACCAAGAATATGGCTTATATATTCCACTAGATCCTTTTTTTATAGTGGGTAAATTGAAAGATAAAGGTGCCTTATTAGTTGAAGATGATGAATTCGATAAAATTCAACCTTTGATTGAAACTGAGCTTGAAAAAAGTAGTTCTTAAAATAATGAGATCTATCCTAAACGTCAATTGGGATTCAAACTTACCAATATACGCAATTTCTCAATATGAGTTACAAAAAAAAGGAATTCATTCTTTATTATTAGACGTAGATGGGACTCTAGTAAATAGAAAATCAAATATGATCCCAAAAGCTGTAAAAAATTGGATCATAGAATCTAAAAAACTTTTCACCTTATATCTAATAAGTAACAATCCATCAAAAAAAAGAATCGCAAAAATAGCGAAAGAATTAAATTTAAGGTACAAACACAATGCATCAAAACCAAGCAAAAAAGTAACTTTTTCTGCCATCAAAGAAATTGGCATTGATCCAAAAAATATAGCTATTATTGGCGACAGAATATTTACAGATATTATTGTTGGGAATAGATGTAATATAAAAACGATATTAGTTAAGCGATTAAATAAAGATGGCTTGCCTATAAAATTAAATTTAACTTTGACAATAGAAAAATTAATTTCTCATTTTATAAAATGAAAACTTGGGTTATAAAAATTGGTACTAGTATTTTAAGAGGCACAGAGGAATTAACTACTGAAGAAGTTATTGAAAACCTTTCTAGATCCTTTACAGATTTTCTTTCAAGAGGAAACAAATTAATTTTAGTAACTAGTGGAGCAGTTGGATTAGGTTGCCAAAAATTAAATATTAAAACGAGACCAAATGATTTAAGTACTCTTCAAGCTACTGCTGCGGTAGGTCAAGTTAATTTAATGTCCTTGTACGATAAAGTATTTAATAAATTAGGTCATAATATTGCTCAAATTTTAATAACTAAAGCTGATTTCAATTCACGAGAATCATTTAATAACGCTTCAAAAACTTTAAAAAAATTAATCGATTTGAATGTTATTCCAATTGTAAATGAGAATGATACCGTAGCAAATGAAGAGCTTAAATATGGCGATAATGATACCCTCTCTGCATTAGTTGCCCTAGCTATAAATGCTAACAAGCTTATTTTATTAACCGATATTGAAAATCTATACTCAAAAGATCCTCGTAATAATAAAGATGCGCAACCTATTAAAGAAGTTCATAATAGTGAATTGAAAGAAATTAAAGATAAAAATATCCAAAACTTAAATAATGAATGGGGAACAGGAGGTATTTCTACAAAATTAATTTCTGCAGAAATAGCAACAAAAGGAGGAGTTGAAGTCCAACTGGTTGATGGAACTAATCAAAAAAACTTAATTGAAATTTTTAATGATAATAAAATTGGAACTTTATTTTATCCAGTAGAAAAACCTATAGGAAACAAAAAAAGTTGGCTTTCCCATGCAATTCAAACAGTAGGGAAAATCACTTTAGATGATGGTGCTTCTTTTGCAATTAAAAAAAAAGGTGCCTCACTTTTAGCGGTTGGTGTTAAGAATGTAGAAGGAAACTTTACGGTTAATCAGGCAGTTAAAATAGTAAATACAAATGATAAAGAAGTTGCAAAAGGTTTAGTATCAATAAGTAGCGACAAATTAAGAAGTATCTTAAATAATAAAGAAAATAACAACTCCTCAATAATCGTCGTACACAGAGATGTTCTTGCACTCTCTTAGAAAAAATTAAAACTGAAAAATGCTTTTAAGTGATTTAGTTGATCTAATAAAAAAAGGAAATTCAAATTTTATTAGTGCAAATATTTTTAAAGATTTAAATATAGATGATGCTGCTTCATTAGAGACTGCAGATAAACATCAAATATCTTTTTTAGAAGAAAATAATATCCTTAAAGAAAAATTAGATCAAACTAAAGCGTCAGCAATAATAACTTCTAACAACGATGAAATCGTTAATGCTCTTAAGAAACTCAATATATCAAACATAATCGTTAAAAATCCAAGAATTGCATTTGCAGAAGTATTGAATTGTTTATATAAAACTATCAATTTCAAACCAGGAATTCACGCTTCAGCATTTATAGATAAAACAGCAATAATTGGAGCAGATTGCCATATTGGAGCTAATGTCTATATTGGAGAAAGTACAGTAATTGGTGATAATAATCATATTCTTCCTGGGTCATCAATTTTAGGAAATGTTCGAATAGGAAATAATAATACAATTCATCCAAATTGTGTTATTTACGAAAATACTACTATAAAAAACAATTGTGTAATTAATTCAAATTCAGTTATTGGATCAGAGGGATTTGGTTTTATCCCTAAAGACGGCAAATGGGTAAAGATGCCTCAAAAAGGTGGTGTAAAAATAATGAGTTTTGTAGAAATTGGAACGAATTGTTGTATTGATAGACCCGCAGTAGGATTTACTTTTATTGATGAGGGAACAAAGTTGGATAATTTAGTACAAATAGGTCATGGAGTTAAAATTGGAAAGAATTGTGCATTTGCAGCTCAAGTTGGTATCGCTGGAGGAGCAAATATTGGAAATGGTGTCATTTTAGCAGGGCAAGTGGGAGTTAATAATAGAGTAAAAGTTGGAAATAATGTCATAGCGAGTTCAAAATGCGGGATCCATTGTGACGTAGAAGATGGCAAGGTAATTAGTGGTTTCCCAGCGATGGAAAATAAATCATGGCTAAGGAGTTCAAGTATTTTTAAAAAATTGCCAGAATTAGCAAAAAAACTTAGACAATTAGACAAGCAATAATTTATTGTTCTATTAAACAAAAATTTAAATGAAGAAATATAGGATTGTTTTATTATCAGGAGACGGGATTGGACCAGAAATTTCAGAAGTTTCAAAAAAAGTTTTAAAAAATCTTTCAAAAAATCATAATTTCGATATTGAGATTATTGAAAAATTATTTGGAGGGATAGCTTATGAAAAATATGGGACCCCTGCTCCCGATGAGACACTAGATCAATGCAAAAAAAGTGATGCTGTACTTTTAGCATGTGTTGGTGATATTAAATATGACTTTCTTGCTAGAGAATTAAGGCCAGAAAGTGGGTTACTAAAGTTAAGATCTGCCCTCAATCTTTTTGCAAATATCAGGCCTGTCAAAATAAGAAAATCTCTCTTAGATGCAAGTACATTAAAAAAAGAAATCGTTGAGAAAGTAGATCTTATCGTTGTAAGAGAATTAATAGGGGGTATTTATTTTGGAAAACCAAGAGGACATATAACAAATACGAAAATCCCAAAAGCTTTCAATACGATGGTTTATGATTCGGCCGAAATCGAAAGAATAACTGAAATAGCAATAAAAATTGCTAACCAAAGAAATAAAAAAATATGTTCTGTTGATAAATCAAACGTTCTTGAGGTTAGTCAATTGTGGAGAGATACAGTTCAAAGTATCACCTCAAAAGATAAAAATATATCTCTAAGCAATATGTACGTTGACAATGCAGCAATGCAATTAGTAAGAGATCCTAGTCAATTTGATGTGATTTTAACTAGTAATTTATTTGGTGATATTTTAAGCGACTTAGCCGCAATGTTAACCGGTTCTATTGGTATGCTTCCATCTGCTTCTCTAAACAATAATGGGCCAGGAGTTTTTGAACCGGTTCATGGTTCAGCTCCTGATATAGCTGGTAAAAACATAGCAAATCCTATTGCAATGCTTTTATCCGCTTCCATGATGTTAAAAATTGGATTAAGTGAAGAAGAAGCCGCAGAAAATTTAGAAACTGCTATTGATAAAGTTTTATCAAACGGATTTAGAACAGCCGATCTAGCTGATGGGTCTTCTGAAGTTTTATCTTGCAGTGAAATCGGAGATAAAATAATAGCTGAAATTTAAAAAAAAAATTAATAAATAAAAAAATATTTTTAAGTTGAACATAAAGTTGGCATATGACCTGTCAGAATCATTAGATATTGTTTTTTAAAAATGTCAAAACGTCATCCAGTAGTCGCTGTAACAGGATCTTCAGGAGCAGGAACAAGCACAGTAAAAAGAGCCTTTGAGCATATTTTTGCCAGAGAAGATATTGTTCCCGCAGTTGTAGAAGGTGATAGTTACCACAGGTTTGAGAGAATGCCTATGAAAAAAGCTATGGCAGAGGCCCTTTCAAAAGGTGAAAATTTTTCACACTTTGGTCCAGAGGCTAATCTTTTTGACAAACTAGAGGAACTTTTTAAAATCTATGGAGAAACTGGAGGAGGGAAGAAAAGATATTACCTTCATAGTCCTGAAGAAGCGGAAGAGCATAATACAAGACTAGGGACATCATTAGAACCAGGACAATTTACTCCATGGGAAGATATTCCTGAGGGAACAGACGTACTTTTTTATGAAGGTTTACATGGCGGTGTAGAAGGTGATGGATACAATGTGGCATCTTATGCTGATTTACTTGTTGGAGTTGTACCAATAACAAATTTAGAGTGGATTCAAAAAATCCATAGAGATAATGCAGAAAGAGGTTACTCAGCTGAAACTATTGTGGATACTATATTGAGAAGAATGCCTGATTATATAAATCATATTTGTCCACAATTCAGTAAAACCGATATTAATTTCCAGAGAATTCCCACAATTGACACTTCCAATCCTTTCATATGCAGGAATATTCCAACTCCTGACGAGAGCTTTGTGATCATACATTTCAGAAAAGGGGCGAGAGAAAAATGGGGAATTGATTTTCAATACTTGCTTGGAATGATTCACGATTCATTCATGTCAAGTCCAACCAGTATCGTTGTAAATGGTGGGAAAATGGGTTTCGCAATGGAGCTTATTCTTACTCCAATAATTCATAAAATGATTGAGGAGAAAAATAAAGGATAATTAATTTCCAATTATCAACTCAAATACTTATATTTTTAAAAGGATTAAGGTCTTCCTAATCTATGAAATCTCAAATATTTATATAACTTTCTTGATAAAAGTACCTTAGTTAGATTTAAATAGAAAAAAAGGTAACGTTGTGTCATTAATCGACTGGTTTGCCGCAAGGCGTAAAGATCAATTTGTTGGAAAAGTTTCGCAAGATACTGACGAGGGTGATGGATTGTGGGTTAAATGTTCAGAATGTTCGCAAGTAGCCTATAGAAAAGACCTAATTTCGAATTTCAATGTTTGTAGTAATTGTGGTCACCACAATAGGATTAATAGCGATGAAAGGATAAATATAATTGCTGATAAAAATTCATTCAAAGAGTTTGATATTTCACTAAGTCCTACAGATCCTTTAGGTTTTAAAGATAGAAGGTCTTATGCTGATCGAATTAAAGAAAGTCAAGCAGGCACAGGTTTAAGAGATGGGGTCATAACAGGTTTTTGTTCTGTAAATTCAATGCCTTTAGCATTAGCTGTTATGGATTTTAGATTTATGGGGGGATCTATGGGTTCAGTAGTTGGTGAAAAAATTACAAGGATAATTGAGAGAGCAACTTTAGAAAATTATCCAATTCTTATTGTTTGTGCATCGGGTGGGGCAAGGATGCAAGAAGGGATGTTAAGTCTCATGCAAATGGCAAAGATATCGGGAGCACTCAAAAAACATAAAGAAAAAAATCTTCTCTATATGCCATTATTAACTCATCCAACTACTGGAGGGGTAACAGCCAGCTTCGCGATGTTAGGTGATTTAATTTTAGCAGAACCTAAAGCTCTTATTGGGTTTGCGGGAAGAAGAGTTATTGAACAGACATTAAGAGAAAAATTACCCGATAATTTTCAAACAGCTGAATATCTTCTCGAGCATGGTTTTGTTGATGTAATTGTGAAAAGGAAAGATCTCAAGACTACTTTGACTAAAATTTTAAAAATCCATGGTGTAAAAGAACTTTCAGAAACAAATTTATAAAATGAGAATAATTTCTAATTTATTTTGTTTTTCTTTAAGCATTTATTTATTTATTTTAAATTTCGCTTCCTATTCATATGCATTAGAAAATGTTGATTGGGTTCTCCTTAAAGAGAATGGTGAAGGAAAAGAATGGCTCGATAAAGGAAGTATTAAGCAACTTCCAAATGGTGAAATAAGTGTTTTAACAAAGTTCTTTAAGAATCCAACTAATGCAAATAATGATGGAGAGTTATCACTTTACGTAATGAGAATTAATTGTGATGATAAAAAGTTCAAAGATACTTCAATAAATGGAATACCTCAATTTAATTCTAAATGGCAAACTTCTAATAATGATGAACTGATAGATGTTGTTATTGAAAATAGTTGTTCAGAGTTTATTAATGGATAAGAATGAACATTAAAAATAAAAAGCTAAAAATAGCAATCGCTGGACTAGGATTTGGTAAAAAAGTTCATTTAGAAGCATTAAAAGAGTCTGATTATTTAACTCCTGTAGCTATTTATCATTATGAGAAAAAACAAAAATCAATATTAGAAAAAGAAACAGGCTTAGATTTTTTTCATGATTGGGAAGACTTAGTTAAATCTCAGGAAATTGATGGGATTATTATTGCTACCCCTCCTGAATCAAGATTTAAATTAGCAAAAAGGGCGCTTGAGAATAATAAAAATTTGCTACTAGAAAAACCCGTTTCAATATCGTCCTTTGAAATAGAAGAACTTCAGAGGATATCTTTGATCAATAACTTAAGCGTATGTGTTGATTTTGAATATAGAGCAGTACCCCTTTTTCTTCAAACAAAAAAGCTGATTGATGAAAATATTTTAGGAGAAATATATTTAATCAAATTAGATTGGTTGATGGGTAGCAGATCTGACCCTAAAAGAGCTTGGAATTGGTATTCTTTGGAAGAAAAAGGTGGAGGAGTTCTTGGCGCCTTAGGTACTCATGCTTTTGACATGTTGAATTGGTTTTTTGGAGAATCAATAAGTGTATCTGGTAAGTTAGCAACATCAATCAAAAAAAGACCTTTACCTAATTCATGTGATCTAAATGATGTTACTAGCGAGGATGTTTGTCTCGCTAATATAGAAATATCAAACTACGGCTCCAACCCCATACCATGTCAGGTATCTCTATCTTCGATTTCTAAAAACGGTAGAGGCTTTAGTTTGGAAATATATGGAAGCGAAGGTTCACTTATTCTTACGAGCGAGAACCAAAAAGATTATGTCCATGGTTTTAATTTGAAATATTCAAACAACGAAAATAAAATACAAAATCTAACTGCAGATTCAAGTTTTAATTTTGAAAAAACATGGACAGATGGAAGAATAGCTCCAGTTTTAAGAATTCAAAATTTATGGGCTGAGAGTATTTTTAATAAAACACCTATCATTCCAGGATTATGCGAAGGACTTGCCAGTCATAAAGTTTGCGAAGCTATAAGAGAATCTTGGAAAAGCGGATTAAGAATCAAAATTTAAGGCTATACATTTATAAGTATCAATTATCACCCGATAAAGTATTGAATTGATTTTATTTTTTTTTCATATTCTGGAAAAATCAATTGAACTGAATTATTAAAGAATGGCTTTAAATTATTACAAAAATGAGCTTAAAGAGAATGCTCAATTACTAGCTTCTAAAGGAAAAGGGATATTAGCGGTAGATGAATCCACCAAAACAGTAGGTAAAAGACTCGCTGGAATTGGCGTTGAGAATACTGAAGACAATAGGAAGGCATATAGAGGAATGCTTTTTACCACAGAAGGTCTCGGTAAATATATAAGTGGAGCAATCCTCTTCGAAGAAACTCTTTATCAGAATCACCAAGATGGTGAGTCAATGGTTAAGAAACTAAATGATTTAGGTATTATTCCAGGTATTAAAGTCGATAAAGGTCTAAATCCGCTTCCTGGAGGAGGAGATGTAGAAACTTTTTGCTCTGGTCTAGACGGGCTAGTTGAAAGAGCAACAAAATATTATGAACAAGGTGCAAGATTTGCAAAGTGGAGAGCAGTTCTGCAAATTACAAATGATGGTTGTCCTTCAAAACTATCAATTCAAGAGAATGCTTGGGGATTAGCAAGGTATGCAAGATCAGTTCAAGAATCTGGTTTGGTACCAATTATTGAACCTGAAATTTTAATGGACGGCGACCATACTATTGAAAAAACTGCCGAAGTCCAAGCAGAGGTAATAAAGCAGGTTTATATTGCCTGTCAAACAAATGGAGTTTTTCTAGAAGGAACTCTATTAAAACCCTCTATGACCGTCAATGGAGCAGATTGTCCAACAAAGGCCGACCCTATGAAAGTTGCTGAAATGACGATCAGAACTATGGAAAGATGCGTTCCTGCATCTGTTCCTGGAATAGTTTTCTTATCAGGAGGGTTAAGCGAAGAAGCTGCTTCTGTTTATTTAAATAATATGAACACTCTTTACAGGAAAGCTTTGTGGAATGTTTCATTCTCTTATGGAAGAGCATTACAGCACTCCTGCTTAAAGGCCTGGAAAGGAAGCGATGTTGACGGAGGTCAAAAAGCACTAATAGCAAGAGCTCAAGCAAACTCTGAAGCTTCAAAAGGTGTCTATGTAGCAGGATCTCAACCTTCATCAGATGAGCAATTGTTTGTAGCAGGCTACACTTACTAACTAAAAAAATCCTAAAAATATACTCTCGGTCATAAAATTAGTTTCTTTAATTTAGTATTTTGTATATCTAATGACGTGACATTTGATACCTCTTTATACTAAACTCTCGGAAACATATGCTTTATATAGAGCATTTAACTTATTTTAATTATGGCCCTCGTTCCACTAAGACTACTTTTAGATCACGCTGCTGAGAATGGTTACGGTATTCCAGCTTTCAATGTTAATAATCTTGAGCAAGTTCAAGCAATCATGGAAGCAGCATATGAAACTGATAGTCCTGTAATCCTTCAAGCTTCAAGAGGTGCAAGAAATTATGCAGGAGAAATTTTCCTACGTCATTTAATCCTTGCTGCCACAGAGACATATCCAAATATTCCAGTGGTAATGCATCAAGATCATGGTAATGAACCATCAACATGCTATTCAGCAGCAATAAATGGTTTCACATCAGTAATGATGGATGGTTCTCTAGAGGCAGATGCAAAAACACCCGCTAGTTACGAATATAATGTTGCAGTTACTAAAAAAGTAGTAGATTTTGCTCATTCAGTTGGAGTTAGTGTTGAAGGAGAATTAGGTTGCTTAGGTTCATTAGAAACAGGGAAAGGTGAAGCAGAAGATGGTCATGGATTTGAAGGTGAACTTTCTACAGATATGCTTTTGACTGATCCTGAAGAAGCTGCGGATTTTGTTGCTAAAACAAAAGTTGATGCATTAGCTATTGCTATAGGTACAAGTCATGGTGCTTATAAATTCACAAGGAAACCAACAGGAGAAGTTCTTGCAATAAGTAGAATTGCTGAAATTCATAAAGCACTTCCAAATACCCATCTTGTAATGCATGGATCTAGTTCAGTTCCTCAGGAATGGTTAGATATTATTAACAAATATGGTGGTGAAATTCCTCAAACATATGGCGTACCTGTTGAAGAAATTCAAGAGGGAATAAGAAATGGAGTCAGGAAAGTTAACATTGATACCGATAACAGACTTGCTTTTACTGCCGCAGTTAGAGAGGCAGCATTTGCTGATAAGGCAAACTTCGACCCAAGACATTTCAACAAGCCTGCTAGAAAATACATGAAGCAAGTTTGTCTTGATAGATACAAGCAGTTCTGGTGCGAAGGTCAAGCAAGTAAGATCAAACAAAATAGCACTAATTATTTTGCTGATCTTTACGCAAAAGGTGATTTAGATCCAAAAGTAAAAACTACTGTTTAATTTTTTCCAGAATTAAACAAAAAAAGACCTACAAATTTGGGGTCTTTTTTTATTTCAATATTAATGATTTTAATGTAAAGAGACCATCAGTCCCACCAATTGCCTCGTCGCATGCACGCTCTGGATGAGGCATTAAACCTAGAACATTTCCCTTTTCATTAGTTATGCCTGCAATATCGAATGCGGATCCATTAGGATTATTTTTATACCTCAAAGCGATCAATTCATTATCTACAAGTTTTTTTAAAGTATCAGAATCACAATGATATCTGCCTTCCCCATGTGCTATTGGCAACTTAATAGTTTTTTTTTCATCTTCATTATTAAACCAACCTCCCTTTGAAGAAACAATATCAAGTTCAACATCATCACAGATGAAATTAAGGTTTTTATTTGCAGTAAGGACACCAGGCAAAAAGCCTGATTCTGTCAAAATTTGAAACCCATTACAAATTCCTAAAACTCTTTTTCCGCTCGTAACGAACTCATCCAAGGCATTTATTAATGGAGAAAATCTAGCAATTGCGCCGCATCGTAAATAATCACCATAGCTGAATCCTCCAGGTAAAACTATTGCATCAACATCGCTTAAATCTGAAGACTCATGCCACAAGTATTTTGTCCTTATGTCTAAACAACCTTCCAGTGCCCATGAAACATCACGATCACAATTAGAGCCAGGGAAGACAACAACTCCTACAACAAAATTATCCATCTTATAATTTTTCTAGTGAATACTCATAATCTTCAATAATAGTATTTGCGAATAACCTATCACACAATAAATCAATTTTTTCTCTTACTTCGTTTTCACCATTACCTTCTATTTTTACTTCAATCATTTTTCCTATACGTAATGATTTTATTCCCTCGGCTCCAAGTTTTATAGAAGCAGATTTGGTAGCTTCTCCTGCTGGATCTAGAACTGAAGGTCTTAGTCTTACAAAAACTTTTACAGCAAATTGGTCCAATTAAAAAATAATTTCTACTAGAAGATTAGTTTAAATTCCAATAAAAAGTACTATTGATTAATAAACAAATATTTTTACCTCAATGTATTCTGAATTTTTAAATGTTTATGTACCCTTTACCAAAACAAACTAAGCAAGTTCTTCTTGAGTTTTCAGGTGTTTTAAAATTTCCTGCCCCACCACACTTGGAGCATTTGATTTTATCAATTGATATTACATCGTCAGAGATTATTTGTTTTAAAGCAATTTTTGGATTTTCCATTTGGAAATGTCTACTGTAGAAAGTATCTCGGCAGCAACTATAAAGTCAAATTGCTGTTTTTGGGTTACTTAAAATCTTAAATTTCTCTTTAATTTTTCTATTGAAAGTTTTTATGGATTTTTTATCAAAAGAAATAATTACTAATTCAAGACCAGCATTATCATTTGGTCTCCAACAATTGTCTGGAACTTCTTCAAACCAAGTATTAATTTTTTTTCCAACTATTTGTATTTGTAAAGGCAATGATTTGTTTGGTATCCAAATACGTCCTTTTATGCGAAGTATGTTTAATTCATCCAAGATTTTCGACATCTCTTTCTCGAAGTCATTTTTTTCAAGGAAATAATTTAATTTAATTGAATCTGATACAAGCTCAACATGATTATGGTCATGATCTTCTGTTAAAAATTCTTTATAAGTCTCTTTTTTAAAATTAAAATCAAATAAATAATTTAAATCAATTTTGCCATTCTTGGATTTAAGGACTGGTGTAGATGAGTTTAGACTTCCTTGGATTTTATTTTTTACAACATCAAACAGATGATCATTTAAGATATCTGATCTAGAGACTAAAACGATATCAGAGACTTCAAGTTGTTCCTCAAAAAGTTCTTGAATAGTGGCGTTGTGATCAATTTTTTCTATGTCGTTATATTGTTTTGTGATTTTATTTAGATCATTAATTGGTGAACCTTTAAGCATTGACTCTCCATTAACGATACCAACTACAACATCAAGATAGATGGAAGACCTAATTTCAGGCCAGTTAAGTGCTTTAATTAATGGAATTGGTAGTGCTAAGCCACTTGTTTCGATAATTATTGATTCAATAGGAGGATTAAACTTAAGAAGAGCTTGTATTGATGGAACAAAATCATCTTGAACAGTACAACATAAACATCCATTATTTAATTCAATTACGCATTCTTCCTCAGTTTCATCACATCTATCACAACTTTTAATCAAATCACCGTCAATTCCAACATCACCAAATTCATTGATTATTAAACCGAATTTTTTATTACTCTCCATTAACAAATATCTAAGAAAAGTTGTTTTACCTGAACCAAGAAAACCGGAAACAACTATTACTGGTATTTTTTTTTTCATCCTTAATGATTAACAACCTAGACTATATTCTGTACTCTCTCCTGTAGAACTATTTGTGCCATTAGCAATCGCACATAATTGTTTTTGTTGTGTACGACTAAGAACAGCATCAGTAAAATCTGCACCATCTATTTTTGCTCCTTCAAAATTACTCTCCATTAATAAAGCATTTGTAAAATTAACATCCGAAAGATCGGCATCTGTAAAGTCTGTTGCATAAGCTAGTGCATCTCTTAAATTGGCTCCAGTAAACTTTGAGTTTTGCAATTTACTATTATTGAATACCGCACCCTCTAAATTACTCTGACTGAAATTAAACCCATTCAAATCAAACTTAACGTATTCGTTACCGCTTAAATCTTGACCATGCATATCTGGCTCTAAATTAAGGTCTTGTTGGTTTCTAATCTCAGGAGGCCTTTTAGCCCATGCCGAATTTACAGAATTAAAAAATAAAATCCCAACCAATAACAAAGTTATTAATGCATTTTTTAGTGAAGGGAAAACAATTGATTTAATCATAATAAGACTGTATTTTAGAACTTAAGTATTTAAAGTTTGTAAGAGTATCTTAAAGGAAAATATATGGCAATGTCACTAAAGGTTATTGTTCCTCCTCATCCATTGATAAAACATTGGCTTTCAATATTGCGAGAAAAAACTACTCCAAATATTTTGTACTCAACTGGATATGAACAATTAGGTAAATGGCTTACATATGAAGCATTACGTAATTGGCTGCCATATAAAAAAGAAATAGTAAATACTGATAATGGAGACGCAGATGGATTCTTAATTAATAATGATTATCCAATAAAAGTTCTCGCAATGTTGCCCGAAGGGTTATCTCTTTGGATTGGATCTAAAGAAGTAATTCCTAATTCGACACTTTCATTGGGAGAACTACCTAAAAGTATTGACTCAAATGAAGGAGTTATACTTTATTCTGAACAAATAACGACAACATCAGCAACATTAGAAACTTTAATTAAATTAAAGAAATTAGGTGTTGATTCCAATAGGATTTTGTTAGTAACTGCTATTTGCTCAAATAAAGGGTTAAATGAAATTGCAAAATTATTCCCTAATCAGGTAATTTACACCTCTTGCATAGATGAGGAAGATGAAAACACAAATTCATTGGTACCGGGTATTGGGAATCCTTTATTGCGTTTGAGTACTATATTTCAAGATAAGAACTAATATAGAATATAGGAGTAAATTTTTTACCAATGTCTGAATACAGAGATTCGTCTTCAAATAATCTTTTATCATTAATAAGCGGTGCTTTTATTGGAGCAGCAGGTCTCGCTTGGTGGTTAATATCTGAAGCAGACAAAAGAAAGGAGGAAAAAAAACAAAAAGCAATGATGTATTCCTCCAGAATTCAAGACGGCTCTGAAGCGATTGATTCAAATGAAAAGATAAATGAAGTTGAAGGAGAGAATCTGGAGAAGAAAGTTGAGCAACTTAATTCTGCAATTGCTGATGTCAGGAAGCAACTTGAAGAGTTGGGGCAATAGAATAAAAAAGGTTCTCAAATAATATGAATAAACTTAGATCATCTGCAATAACCCAAGGTGTGCAAAGATCCCCTAATAGATCGATGTTAAGAGCTGTTGGATTTAATGATGAAGATTTTAATAAACCTATTATTGGAGTTGCAAATGGATACAGCACCATAACACCATGCAATATAGGTTTAAATAAGTTAGCTCTCAAAGCCGAAGAGTCAATAAAAAGATCAGGTGGGATGCCTCAGATGTTTGGAACAATAACAGTAAGTGATGGCATTTCTATGGGAACAGAGGGCATGAAATATTCCCTAGTTTCAAGAGAAGTTATTGCTGATTCAATTGAAACAGCATGTAATGCTCAGAGTATGGATGGAGTGCTTGCTATAGGTGGATGTGACAAAAATATGCCGGGAGCCATGATAGCAATTGCAAGAATGAATATTCCATCAATTTTCATTTATGGAGGGACAATAAAACCTGGAAAGTTGCATGGAGAAGATCTTACTGTTGTTAGTGCATTTGAAGCTGTTGGACAATTAACATCAGGCAAAATTAATGAAGAAAGGCTAATCCAAGTTGAGAAAAATTGTATTCCTGGTGCTGGCAGCTGTGGAGGAATGTTTACAGCTAATACAATGTCTGCAGTTATTGAAGTGTTAGGGTTAAGTCTTCCTCACAGTTCCACCATGGCTGCTGAAGATCTTGAAAAGGAACTAAGTGCAGATAAAAGTGCTGAGATATTAGTTTCTGCAATAGAAAAAGATATAAGACCTCTAGACCTAATGACTAAGAAAGCATTTGAAAATGCAATATCAGTCATTATGGCAATTGGAGGATCAACAAATGCGGTATTGCACATCTTAGCCATTGCAAATACAGCAGGGATAGATATCAACATTAATGATTTTGAGAGAATCAGACAAAAAGTACCCGTTATTTGTGACCTTAAACCGAGTGGTAAATATGTGACAGTGGATCTTCATAATGCAGGTGGGATTCCACAAGTAATGAAATTACTTTTGAATGCAGGATTAATTCATGGCGATTGCAAAAATATTGAAGGAAAAACTATCTCAGAATACTTACAGAATATTCCAGATAAGCCCCCAACAAATCAAAATGTTATAAGAGACATAAATAACCCTCTTTATAAAAAAGGACACCTAGCGATATTAAAAGGCAACTTAGCGATCGAAGGTTCCGTTGCCAAAATTAGCGGAGTAAAAAACCCTGTATTAACAGGTCCAGCCAAGATTTTTGAAAGTGAAGAGGATTGTTTAAAATCTATATTGAATAATGATATCAAAGCTGGTGATGTTGTTGTTATTAGGAACGAAGGGCCTGTAGGAGGGCCAGGCATGAGAGAAATGTTAGCTCCAACATCTGCAATTGTTGGTCAAGGCCTCGGAGAGAAGGTAGCTTTAATTACCGATGGTAGATTTAGCGGGGGTACTTATGGTCTAGTTGTGGGTCATATAGCCCCAGAGGCTGCTGTTGGCGGAAATATTGCTCTAATAAAACAAGGTGATTTAATTACTGTAGATGCTGTAAAGCAACTAATTGAAGTTGATTTATCTGACGAAGAATTAGAAAAAAGAAAAAAAGATTGGGTAAAACCCACACCAAAATACAAAAGAGGGATACTTTCAAAATATTCTAAAATTGTAAGCACATCAAGTTTAGGGGCTGTTACTGATTTATAGATCAGCTCAATTTTTATTTTCTTAAACAATAAAGCTTTTTATTCTATTTGCTAAGTTTTCCAATTTAGCGCTGTATTTTGGTGAGTTGCATTTTTTTCCATTATTGCTATTCATCCACAATGTTTTAACTCCACACCATAATATTGGTTCATCAGGAAAATTAAGCTTAGAGATAACTAAAACTAACTTTTTATTTGATTTAAAAAGTTCTAATTCAAGATCGTAAATTTCTAATCTTTTACCTTCTTTATCTCGACATAAGATATTAACCGTCAAATCAATATCTTCTTCTTCAATTTCGTATTCACCATTTATTTTTACTACAGAATGCACAAATGGTTTATTTGTTAAATCTGCTGACTTAGCGATTAAGCTTTCTATATTTTTAAATGGATTTTCAAATAACACTTATTGATTTAATAAAAACTTTTATGGAACCTTGTTTAAACTCATTATTAAGTAATCCATCATCACCAAACTTAGAGTGCAGTAGTTGCAATCTTTTGATTTTAGAAGGCTTGAATTTAAATGGGAACCGTACCTTATTAGCTCTTACTGAAGGTTTTAGCTCACTAAAAGGAATTTGAACATTTGTTCTTCCGAATTTTTTTGTTGGAAATGATTTAATCCATCTAAGACCTCCAGGAATAAATTCGGTTAGTCCAAGGAGATCATCTTCACAAGCGACAGCAAATTTAAAAGTTCTTCCTTGTCCATCAATATTTAATTCGAAGGATGAATATTCAGATACGTTTAAGGAGGGTTTATAAATAGGCGATCTACAACTAACAAATCCTCCTGCTTTCTCGACAATGTTACCCTTTAAAAACAAACCAGCATTTGAAATTTCACAAAAAGCTGAACTTGATCCGCCCATAACAGTATCATTTAATGTTTTCCATCCATCGAACTCCTTTTTCTGGAATAAATATTTTTTCTTATTCATTAAATAATTTAAATTATTAATAGACTTTAACTAAATTTCTAATTCTTTTGCTGATTCCTGATCACAAAATATTGAAATTTGATTATTAGATTTTATTAATTTTGATGGTGTTCTATCTGGTGGCTCTTTTTCATCTAATAACCTCTCAAGAGCAATTCTTTTATTGGCTCCACTAACCAAAAATACTATCTTTGATGAGGCTGAAAGGACCTTTGGAGTTAATGAAATTCTTTTTAATCCTTTGCCTTCATTAAAAATCACAAAATCTTCTACATTATTATTTTTTTGATAAGGAAATAGTGAAGCCGTATGACCATCGTCTCCAAGACCTAATAAAGTTAAATCAAAGGAGGGAGGGTTTGATCCGCATTTTTCAAATAATTTAGAAATAAATTGATTTTTTGTAGCTTCATCATCAGTGTTTAAATCATTGAAAATTTCATAAAAATAAGCTTTAGATCCAAAATTAGTTAACAAAGAATTTTTCAACATTAAAGAGTTACTTAATTCTGAATTTGGATCAACACATCTTTCATCTCCTAAAAAAACATCAACGAAATCCCATTTAAGATTGCTTCTAGAAAGCAGTTGATACACAGACTTAGGCGTTGAACCACCACTTACACAAAATTTGAACCTGTCTTTCTTTTTTAAAGTATTTATAATTTGGCTTTCAATAAACTTATAAACCGCTTTTGATAGTTTTAACTTGTCTTTATATATGTATATGGTGTATCCATTTTTGACCTTTTCAATCATTTCATCCATTCAGTATGAAAACTACCTTCCTTATCAATTCTTTCATATGTATGAGAACCAAAACAGTCTCTCATTGCCTGAACAAGATTCTGGGGAAGTCTATTGGTTCTATAACTATTCAAATAGTCTAAAGTACTAGATAGACATGGGATTGGTATACCAGCCTTTGTGGATAAAGAAACTACTTTAGATAAGTTATCTAATCTTGTCGCAATTTCATTATTAAACCAATCATCAAAAATTAAATTTTTTAGATTAGG